>JBGQHF010000007.1:0-67979 GCA_041497835.1 Terriglobia bacterium | reverse complement strand
GTAGGGATAGTAGCGGTAGGAATAATAATAGTCCGGAGCGCTGGAATCCACTGCATTCAGAACGACACCCAGGACGTGGCACTTGACGCTCGCCAGTAGGTCCCGCGTGCGCGTGAACGCCTCTTTCGGCGTCTCGCCGCTGCGCACCACGATGAGCACGCCATCCGCCTGCACGGACAAGATGACGGCATCCGTCACCGCCATGATCGGTGGCGTATCGATTACGATGAATTTGAACTTTTTCCGCAGCTCTGCGATGGCATCCGCCATTTTATGCGAGGAAAGCAGGTCCGCCGGATTCGGCGGCAGCGGGCCCGTCGGGATCGCGGAGAGATTCTCGATGGCAGGATGCTGCACCGTAACGAGATCCAGGCTCGATACTCCAGCCAGATAGGAACTGAGGCCCGCGTACTTGCCTTCCGCGAGACTCAGGACGCGGGCGACGCCCGGCTTGCGCAGGTCAGCATCCACGAGTACCGTGCGGTCCCCGAGTTGTGCCAGGGTGACCGCGAGATTCGCCGCCGCGGTGGTCTTGCCTTCGCGCGGCAGTGCGCTCGTCACCAGGATGACCTGCGGCGGATGCTCGGCCTGGGAAAGCAGGAGCGCGGTGCGCAGGGCACGGAATGCTTCCGATGTCTGCGACTTCGGGAGATGGTGCGAGACAAGCTCGATATGCACATGATGCCCGTTCGAGGAAGCTCCCTTCAGGAGCCGCAAACGGCGCCCGTTTCCGTTCAATCCGTCGAACGCGGGCACAACGGCTAATGACGGCAGCTTGGCGAGCAACTCGACGTCGTCCGGCGTTTTGACGGTGTTGTCCATGTATTCGCGGAGGAGCGCCAGGCCGATTCCCCCCACGAGCCCGACGAGAAATGCCAGTGCGATGTTTCGCGTCTTCGCCGGACGCGCCGGCGACGAAGGAATCATGGCCGGGTCCACGACGCGGATATTCGACGAGCGCAGCCCCGCGGAAATGCCCGCCTCCTTGAGCTTGGTCAGGAGGCCCTCGTAGAGCTGTTTGTTGGCTTCCGCTTCCCGCTTCAGGATGTTGTACTGCACCAGGCGTTCCGCTTGCTGGTTGGTTTCCGCCTTCTGCTTGTCCAGCGCTTGATTCAGGAGGAGCTCGCGCTGGCGTGCCGCGCGATAATCATTTTCGACGCGGTTGATGACGCTCTTCTTCTCTGTCTCGATGATCTGGTCGTACTCCTTGACCTGCGCCAGCAGTCGCTGGACCCGCGGAAAATTCGGCCCGTACTGATTGAGAGCGGCCGTGTACTCGGTGTAGGCCTCGGTGCGGCGCTTCAAGACGTCCTGCAGCACGTCGCTGTCCCGCACCTGCGGAATGGAGTTGAAACTGCCGGCCTGGGCGAGCTGGTAGATGGCTTGTTTCTTCATCCGGTCGCTTTGCGCTTCGGTCAGTTCTTTGTTGATGTCCGAGAGCCGTTGCGTGGTGATGTTTTGCTTGTCGTCGAGCGTCCAGATCGAATTCTGCCGCTCGTACGTTATTCGCGCGTCTTCGGATTTCTCAACTTTGATTTTCAGCTCGTTGAGCTGGTCCGCCAGCCACGCCGAAGCTTGCGTCGTGGCTTCGTACCGGCTGCGGAAATTCTGCTCGATGTAGTTTTCGAGATGCGCGTTGATCACCCGCGCAGCAAGCTGCGGATCGGTGGACTCAAACGTCACGTCGAGCAACTGGCTGTTCGGCACGCGCTTCACGCTCAGGCTGCCGAGAAACGCGCCCAGCTCCGGCGGGCGCTTCTGATTCGCGAGGCTGCCGCTGGAAATCGCTTCGGACACCTTTCCGCTTGGGGAAAATTCTGGGTTCCCAGCAAGGCCCACGCTCCGGATCGTCTGCAGCGCAAGCGTCTCGCTGGTCAGGATTTTGGACTGCGTCTCGATGTAAGTCTCCTGATCCATTAAGTACGCATAAGGGTCCGAACCCGGAAAAGGCAGCATGCCGGGATTCTCGCGGTCGATTTCAATCCGCGCGACGGCCACGAAAATAGGTTGCATCCGAAAGGTCGCAATGGAGACGATGGTCACCACCGTCAGAAGAAACGTCAGAATGAGCCACTGGTGCTTGCGCAGGATCAGCAGGTAATCGTAGAGGTGCGGCTCGTGCGGCGACAGATCGAACAGTGGCAGGCGGCTGGCAGCCGGGATCACTTCGATGGCCCCGTTCGAGCCGTTTTCCCGGGGCACGAGTTTTTGATTGTCTTCCATGTTCTTCCTACTTCTGGGCCAGGCGGAAAATCGCCGATGCGGTGCCGAGAGCGAGAGCAATTTCAGCAAGCTTGATCGCGGCTCGCTTCCCCCCACTTTCCGGAATGAAAAGTATGTCGCTGGGATTGAGCGTCACGTCTTCGCTCTGTCGCGCCAGCACTCTCTTCAGGTTGACGGCGACTTGTTGTTGCTGGCCCCCGGTATTTTTGCGGAGAATCACGGCCGCTTCCGCTTTGGCCGTGCGGCGAAGCCCTCCGGCCAACGAGAGCACCTTGAGTGTGCTCATCTGTGAGCGGTCGTTCGAGAGGACAAAGCCGCCCGGCCGATCCACCGCGCCGATGACGTACACGATTCCCGCGTGCGGCACCGTGAGGATATCTCCTGCTTCGAGCACCATGTTGTTTTTCGGATCACCGCTCTCCAGTAGATCGATGAGTCCCACCGTGATCGTGATGGGGGGCGGCGGTGGTGCACCCTTTGCGTTGGGATCCTGAGCGGAACCCGCTGGGGAATTCTTGTTCTCCGCCGGACTGGAGGCTGCCTCCGTACCAGCCGGGCCCGGCGCCGGGGGCCGCTTCGAAGCATCACCAAAGTCCGGGTCCGCTGCGTCAGCGGGGGGACCGAGCGACGCGCGCGTGATGATCACTACGTTTCCTGCATCGTTTGCGATGCCGCCCGCCTCGGACAGCACCTCCAGCAGCGTCACCGGCCGGTCCGCTTGAAAGACCATCGGATGATTCACCGCGCCGACCACCGTGATCGGTTTGCTTTTCTTTTCTTTTACGGTAACGCTCACCTGCGGATGGGAGACCAGCCCGTTGGCCTCCAGCACTTCGGCAATTTTCTGCTCCGTTTGAATCTCCGTCAGCCCCGAGACGTGCAGCCGCACGGGAAGCAGCGGCAGCGCAATCGTCCCCGTCTGGCTCACACGGGTCTCTCGCGTCAACTCCTCCACGTCAAACACCTCGATGGAGAGCAGGTCACCCGACCCGATCACGTATTCGCGCTGAAGCTTCTGGGCCGCGGTGGAGAATGTGTGGATGCGTTCGTTGGTCTGCTGTGGTGTTTCGAGGACGGGCTGCTGCGCCCGGCTTGCTGGCCCTCCCACGGCAGCGGCGAGGACGCACAGCGACAGGCTCCACATCCCGAAGGGCGGGATGCGGTAAATACACGTCCTCCGCGCACCCAGGCTTGCTGGCTGCATCAGAGTAGATGACCCCCGTTTGATTATACAGGGAGTTCGGCCGAGTCAATTAGTGATTTCCAGAAAGGAAACGAACGCGGCTCCGGTGCATTTTTGCGGTCGCCAGGTACGCCAGCAGGAAAAACAACAGTGCATTCGCTGGAATGTGCAGATTGAAATCCACAAGGGAGTGCGCCAAGAATCCAGTGCACCCGACCAGCCCGCCGGTCTGCAACGTTGCCGCAGCCGCATTCTCCGGTTTAAGCCAGTTGCGAAATCCGACCACAGCGAGCACGCCGAGGAACCATACGCAGCAGAGCCCGCCGAGAAGACCGGTCTCCGCCAGCGCTTCGAGATAGTCGTTGTGCGCGTGATTCACGATCTTCCCGTCGTACATCGTGTCGTACTTCGGGAAAACAGTTTGCAGCGTGCCGAGGCCCGTGCCGGCCACCGGATAGTCGAGAAATATGCGCCAGGTATCCTGCGCCATCGCGGTACGCTTCCCCGCCGTTACCTCAATCGGCTGCATCGATGCGAACCTCTCCATGGCATGCCCCACTCCCAGCCAGGACACCAGCAAAACGGCCAACAGCAGCACCGCACCTCCCAGCAGTGCGTGCTTCGCGGCGCTCCGCCGCACCGCCAGGAGCGTCCCCAGGAGCACGATCTCCAACACGAAACCGATGATCCCCCCGCGCGAGGCCGAGAGGAACAGCGCGCCGATCGGCAGGAGCGTAAGCAGTCCGACCAGAACCCAGCGCTCGCGCCGTACCTTTCCAGCCACCAGTGGTGTCAATCCCACCGGGATCACCAGTTCCATCAGCCCCGCAAAGTGATTCCGGTTCACGTAGGGCCCGAAAGGAATGCCGCCGTAGCGCATTTCCCGGAACCAATACAGCTTTCCATTGAATGTCAGGTGCTGCAGAATCCCGAAGACCGCCACGGCGAATCCCAGTGTCATCACGAACCACGCGAATCCCCGCCAGTCCGCCAGCGTGCGGAACGCCTGCCCCGCCAGAAACACGAGAATCAGGTACGCCGCTAACAGTTGCAAATCCATTCGCGTCTGGTACGCGTAGAGCGTCCGGTGAAAAATCAACTGCCCTACGCCGACCGCGGCAAAGAACAGGAGAGGGGGCAGCAGTCCGGGGAAATCCAGCTCCTCCTCGTCCAAAACTACGCTCCGAAGCGCCCAGCCGACGAGCAGTACGGCGGCACCTACTTCCAAGACTGCCGCGGCCCAGTCCTCCACCGCTCCGTGCACGATCACGGCAAACGCCACCAGAAAACAGATGCCTCCGCGAAGGATCTTCACGGCTGCCCCTTCTTTCCGGGCTTTCCGGGCGCCGCGGGCCGCGTGCCGCTTCTTTGCGCCGGCGCGGCCGTCTCTGGTATCAGCGTGATGTCATCCACCCAGACCGTGCCGGCGATCTTGTTGTCCAGCTTTTCGCTCGGTGAGCGCGCCACGCACACCTGTACGAGGTGAACGTCCTTCCCCGCCGTCCAGGGCAGCGTCACGCGCGTCCACGGCTCGGTGCCGCGCACAGCCGCGGTCGCTGCGGGAGGATTCGCCGGCATTCCCGGTGTATACAAACGAAAATGGACTCCCCGGTCGGTAGTCACTGCCTCCGCGCGCATCCAGGCGGAAAACTGGTAAGACGCGCCCGGTTCGACAGCGGCGAACTCGCAGACATGCTCGAAACCCGTGTTTTGGCTCCCATCGAAATGAATCCGCAGCGAGCGGCTTCCCGAATGTCTCACGCTGCCGTCAATAGCGGCCTGCGCTCCCCGCGCGGACTGGATGCGCCAGGCAAATCCTTCGGTCACATCTGTTTCGAATCCCCCGTCCCAGATGAGCGAGCCAGCCGGATCGTCTGGACGCGCGACTCCAGCGAAGGCCAGCGACTCCGTCCAGACTTTGCGCGCCGCCGCAATCTGTTTCTTGAACAGGAGGGCGTCCACGAGCGAGTTCACGTCCCGGAGCTTGAGCTTCGGCTGCAGGGCCGCGAGCCGCGCCCATACGGCCAGTGCGGCGTCTGTCTCCTGCCGGTTCGACAGAACCCCGATCGCGCTCAGATACACTTCGCGGGTTGCGGGGAGCGCGTGATCCAGGATCGTCTGCATGTCCGGCACCGCGCGCCAGCAGACAGAAACCGCCTCGGCCGCGCGGCCCGGTTCCGCCACCAGGCTGCGGCGGATTTCGGCAAGCGCAGCCGGCACTTCTCCACGGCGCAGGAGAAAATTTCCATAACGCCACGCGACGTCCGCGGAGATAGGGAAACTCGACTTCGCTTCGAGAAACGCCTCGCGCGCGGACTTTTCATCGCCCTCCGCCTCGTAGGCGTCCGCTAGATCCAGCCAGGTCGCCGGCGAGCGCGGATCGAACGAGAGCGCACTGCGGTAGTCCCTGATGGCTCGCGCGGTGTCCGGCTGGTCGAGGTTGTATTGCCAGTAGTGGCCGAGCAGATACCAGTGCCGCGCGTTGCCCGGCTCGAGCTGCGCGGCGCGGTCAAGACCCGGTGGCGCTTGCGAGCCGGCGAGGTGCTCCGCCCAAGCATTGCGCAGACTGAAATACGCCAAGCTTCCCGCGAGAACTGCCGATAGGGAGAGAAGTGTCAGCCGCGATGCCGTGCTGGAAAGTCGCAAAATCATCCGCGCTACTCTGCCTAGACCGGACCCCAGAGGCAAGTGCAAAGTAACTGCGGACCCCGGCGCCAGACTTCGGGCGAGCGCAGACCTTGATCTATCTTTGGAGGTAAGTGGGAGAGAAAACCCTTCGGCTACTTCCCTGTGGAGGCGCTGAAAACTTCTTCGCTGCCCCGGCCGCGCCGGCGAACGTCAATGCCCAGGCGCTTGATCTTCTGGTTCAGCGTGGAAAGCGGAATCAGGAACCGCTCGGCCGCCTCGGTCTGGTTCCAGCCCGTGCGTTCGAGCATGTCCACGATGATGCGCCGCTCGATTTCATCCATGATCTGAAACAGCGATGGCTGGGGACTGTCCGGCGCTGCGCGCGCCCCCGGTTCCCGCGTCGGCGGAAGAAATTCGGAAAGCTGCAGCCGCACTCCGCGCACGATCTCCTTGCTGCGGATGCTTTCCGGCAGAAGATCCGCGTCCATCTTTTCCTGCGTCGAAAGGACCACGGCGCGCTCGACCACGTTTTCGAGCTCACGCACGTTGCCCGGCCAGTCGTAGTCCATCATCAGCTTCATGGCGGCCTGGCTGAACTGCCGCGTGGTCTTGCTGTTCTCCTGGCAGTAGCGCTCGAGGAAATGCGTGAGCAGCATCGGCACGTCCTCGCGGCGGTCGCGTAGCGGCGGCAACTGCAAGTGAATGACGTTGAGGCGATGAAAAAGGTCCTCGCGGAATCGCCCTTCGCGCACCAGCGTCAGCAGGTCTACGTTGGACGCCGCAACGATGCGCACGTCCACCTTGATCTGCTCGGTCCCGCCCAGCCGCATGAACTCCCGTTCCTGGATCACGCGCAGCAGCTTGGCCTGAGTCTCCGGGCTAATCGTGGCAATTTCGTCGAAGAAAATCGTGCCCAGGTCCGCAACCTCGAAGAGACCTTTCTTCGAAGCCACCGCGCTCGTGAACGCTCCCTTTACGTGTCCAAAAAGTTGCGATTCGAGCAGGTCCACGGGAATCGAGCCCGTATTCACCGGCACAAATGCCTTATCCGCGCGCGGCGACGCGGAGTGGATGGCCTTCGCAATGAGCTCCTTGCCCGTGCCGCTCTCTCCTGAGATCAACACCGTCGAGCGCGAAGGCGCCACCTGGCTGACCAGATCGAACAGCGTCAGCATCTTCTCGCTCTTGCCAATAATGTTGGGGAAATTGAAGCGCTGCTTCAGCGCCCGCTTGAGCTGGACGTTTTCTTCGCGAAGCTGCCGCGCTTCGACCGCTTGCGCCACCTGGGCGAGCAGTTCATCGTTCGACCACGGCTTGGTGATGTAGTCGAGCGCGCCACCCTTGAATGCTTGCCGCGCCACGTCTATCGAGCCGTATGCGGTGATGAGCACCACGGAGAGATTCGGATCGCGGCGCCGGATCTCGCGCAAGAGATCGAGTCCGTTCCGGTCGGGCAGGCTGACGTCCAGGAGCAGGAGGTCGTACGGCCGTTCTTCGAGTTTGGCCAGGCCGGATTCGCCTGTTTCGGCGCTCGCCACGCCGTATCCTTCCGATTTCAGCAGCAGTTCGAGGCCTTCGCGGATCTCCGACTCGTCATCCACGACCAGGATAGTGCCCTTAGGCATGTACAGGTTTCCTTGTTGCGGGGAACTCGAGATGGAACGATGTGCCTTTTCCGGGCGTCGAGCGCACGTCAATCTTTCCGGAATGTTCCTTGATGATCCCGTAGCTCACTGAAAGCCCCAGCCCCGTGCCGCGGCCATTGGCCTTTGTCGTGAAGAAGGGATCGAAAATGCGGTGGATGTGCTCCCTCGAGATTCCGGCGCCCGTGTCGGCGATCTCGATTTCGACGCCTCCGTTGCGCGCCGCGGTCCGAACCTCGAGCATTCCCCCGCCCGGCATGGCGTCCTTCGCGTTGAGGAACAGATTCAGGAACACCTGCTGCAGTTTGTTCGATGAGCCCTGCACCGGCGGCAGCGATTCTCCGAGGTGCTTCACGATCTGCACCTGCGCCGTCTTCAGCGGATGTGCCACCAGCGAAAGCGTCTCTTCGACGACCCGGTTGACGTCCACGGCTCCGAACTCCGCGGCCCCCGTGCGTGAAAAATTCAGCAGATTGTTGACGATCTCGCTCGCCCGGAAGGTTTGTTTCACGATCTTGTCAATGATCGCCTGCCGCGGATCGCCTTCCGGCATCTGCTTCGCCAGCATCTGGATGTAATTCGAGATGACCGCCAGCGGCGTGTTCACTTCGTGCGCCACGCCCGCGGCCAGCAGCCCGAGCGAAGTCAGCTTCTCGGTCTGCGTCATCTGCCCTTCCATGCGCACGCGCTGCGTCACGTCGTCAAACAACAGTAGCCGTCCGATGCGCTCGCCGGACTTGCTCACCAGCGGCGTGATCGAAACGTTCAGAGTGAACGAGCGCCCGCCGTGTTGCAGCCGGTGTTTATAAATGCCACTCACCTGATCGTCCGATGTGCGCGTCAGGATTTCCGCAGCCAGTTCCGCGGGCAGCAAACCTGCGAGTGCGCGCCCTACAGCGTCCTGCCGCGATACGCCGAAAAGCTGCTCCATCTGCGAATTCCACGATTCAACGATTCCGTCCAGGTCCACCGCAAGCACGCCGACATTCAACGATTCGATGATATTCTCGCTGAAGTCCTTCAGCCGCGCGATTTCCAGGGCCTTCTGCTCGAGCGAGGAATAGAGGTGTGAATTGTCCAGTGCGATAGCCACATAGCCGGCGATCGTCTGCACCAGTTCGACGTCATCGCTCGAGAGATAGTCTCCATCCACGGTCTTGCCCAGACCCAGAATCGCCACCGTGCGCTCCCGGATCCGGCAGGGAACGAAATAGTTCAGGTCGAGCTGTTCCAGCGTCCGGCGGACCGATTCCGGAACGTCGCGCGCGGTGCGGGGCGACTCGAAAAAGAGCGCCCCGCGCGCGAACTCGGGCTGGGCCGGCTCGAGGAAACTCAGATCCAGAGGATCGCTCGAGCGCAGTCCCATCGACCGCGCTAGCCGCATGCCTCCGGGCTCCGCCGGGTCTTCCACAAAGATCGCCAGCCGGTCCACCAGCAGCGTTTGCGACACGCGGTCCATTACCGAGCCCAACATCGGCTCCAGCCGCACTTCGTTCGTCAGCGTGCGCCCGAATTCGATCAGCGTGCGCCGGTAGTCCAACCGGTCTCTGTAGAAAAAGCGGTCCAGCCGCGCCTGCGTCCAGTCTCGGAACGGCTGGAAGAGAAACGCCGCCACAACGATCGCGATGATTCCGCCCGCGGGACCCGTCGCCCAGCGCAGGTGCAGGAGCTCCCCGATGAGCGCCACCAGCGCAAAGTACACCGCCACGACGCCTGCCGTCGCCGCCGTGTACGCAAGGCCGCGCTTGAAGATAATGTCCACGTCCATCAGCCGGTAGCGAATGATGGCGTAACCAAAACAGAGCGGGATGAAGACCAGGCTCAGCGCCGAAAACTTCGACCACGAAGCCGACGCGGAATCAAACACAAACGGAAGAATGTAGAACACCGTGAACGGCAGGCTTCCGAAAAGGGTTCCGCTCGTGAGCCATTTCAATTGCTTGCGGAGCACTCCTGGAGGCGCTTCGCGGAAGCTGCGGTAGAAGACAAACCCGGCCGCCAGGAAATACAAGCCGAGGTAGCTCAGTTCGAACTTGTCCAGGGTGAGCCGCGCACCCAGCCAGGGGATGAATCCGAGGGCATTCAGCGACACAAAGAAATGTGTGATCAAGAATGCGGCAGGCAGCGCATACACTGCCGTAAGCTTTGCCGCGGATTTTCCCGTCCGTTCTGTCCTCTCGGGGAAGACCAGCGCAAAATGCAGCAGCAGCGCCGGGGCCAGCAGCCGCGCCACGATGTTCGACCAGTAGACCTCCCAGTCGAACGCATCCAGCTTTCCGCTATAGTGGAATGAATACAGAATGAAGGAGACGAGACAGAATATGTAGAAGTGCACCGCGCGCGGCGCGTTCCAGCGCCGCACGAAAATGAACAGCCCAATGAAGAGATACAGCAGCCCAGCCAGCCGTAGGTAGTTTTCGATCGGGGCGGGTTTCTCGGCCGGGGCCGTTACCAGCCGTGTTTCAAATTCTTCCCCGTTGCGCGCGACCCGGTAGCGTTCCTGTGTCCAGAGTCCCGCACGCCACAGCCTCTTGGTGACCTGGACCGCGCTCGTGATCTGCGCATCGCTGATCGCGATCAGCCGGTCGCCCTCACGGATTCCCGCGCGCGAACCCGGGGAATTCAGCGCCACGCGCCAGGCCTGTACTCCGCGATCCGTGTCCAGCCAGGTTACGCCGTCATCAGGCGTCTCGAATCGCTTGCGCTGGTCAAAATTCAACCCGGCAAAGACCATTGCCGCCAGCGTTGCCAACGCCAGCACGACCGCGCCTAAACTAACTCGCAGGTTCTGCTTCATTGCCGACACCACTTCGGCTGACCCCGACCGCACTTTGAAGCGTGCAACTCCACTTCCATCTCTCTGTAGGTTCCGGTCGGAGAAAACCCTATATTTTCAGCAACTTGGAAAAGTGTCTCAAAGGGTGGCATGTGAAGATCCCGTTTTTGGTAGGTGCGCTACAATTTTCCAAAGCCCTCTATGAGGACTCAGAATTGTACACTAAGACCGCCCCGTAAAGTTCGATAGGCGGGAACGAGGACTACGTTGCCATCCCGGCCATTCACCGGGATATACCCCTGCGCTAGCAGGTTTTGACATTCCGCCAGTGCTTCCCAATGACCGCGGGCAAATTTCGGCAGTGCTTGCCGCACGCTCATGTGCAGGTAGGGGTCACTCTGATAGAGGGTCTCGCCGAAGCCATCCATCCGAGACAGGATTCGCCCGTTGATCCACTTGTATCCCGCACTCACCTGCGTACCCAGGCGCGGCACACGCGCTTTCACGCCTGCGGAGAGTGCATGCCGGTGCTGCGAGCGAATCGCATCGCGAAGATCCTGCCCCGGCATCTCTCCCGCGGCTTCCGGGACCAGCGCGCCGGCGAGCGTGTAGATTGCGGTGAGTTCAACGGTGTCGCTCAGCTTTTCGCGCAGGGCCACGCGCGTGCCCCACGCGCTGTAGGAACCGCCGTCGGTCACAAAGCCATTCGAGAAGAAGTCGCGCAGAATATCGCCGCCCGGCAGATTCCCGCCGCGGCCGTATAGCGCCACGTGTCGATTGTCGTCATGAAAGGCCGCGACCTGCAGCTTGCCGCGCGCACCGAGTTTGCGTTGCGCGGAAATCTCTTCATGCCAGCCGCCTTCGAGCACCGGACGTCCATGGCGCCAAAGGAGCGCGGGAAACGCATCGAGCTGATTCAACGCGGTGATCAGCGCTCCGCTCTGACCGGCTTCATCAGCCTCCGTGAAGGAAGGAGCGCCGGGTTGCGCCGCGAAGATGAGAGAGGCGCCCCAGTCATCGTTGACGCGAAAATCCACTTCCATACGCGGCCGCAAGGCAGAAGCGCTGCGGCCCAGTCCAACGAGGATGTATTCCGCGCCGTAGTGCACCGCCACCCGATCGCCCAGGCCCACGACTCCGCTCTGGTCCAGCCTCACTCCGCGGAACGTTGGCCCTTCCATGCCCTGTTTGGCCTCGCGGAGAACAAGCGTCGTCCGGGGGCCCGCGGTGAGAGAACCTGAGGGCAGCCAGATCGTCGCGATGCCACCCGCCGGGGCCCGCTCATAGCTGACCTGACCGGCGAGCAGCAGCCGGCCGACTGCACTAACTCTCTGATCGTAGGCAAACGCCGTGCCCGCAGCGTCCGCGAGATTCGAGACTGAACCCGGGCGCCGCGCGCCGCTTGTCAATTCCAGCCGGCTGCGTGGCCGCCTTATGGCGCCGGCATCGGCAACGATTGTCGAGCCATCTTGGCTCCCTTCCACCCATTGCAGCACCGGCCGCGTGGCCGCCGAAGAGCGAAGCACCCACTTCCAGTCATCCGCTTCGGACGCGCTCGCAGGCTGGCGCCGCAGGCGGTCGAGCGACGCGAACATGGACTCCAGTTCGATTCGGACCAGTGTGGTGAGGTTGGCGGTTATCCGGACGTGCTGCTCGAGCGTGGGCAGGAAACCCGCAAGTGTGACGCGGATCGTGTAGAGACCCGGAGCGATGCGGTCCCCGCGAAAAATCCCCTGCGGGCTCGTGAGGTATTCCTGAGCGCGGGCCAGTGCGGCGACTTCCGGAACAATCTGGACAGTCGCGCCCATCTGCGGCGTGCCCCCGGCGTCGCGCACGACACCCGTGAGCCTGCCGAAAACAGGCTTCGATTGCGCCGCCGCCGAGACGCTGAAGAGTGTGACCAGCGCTGCGGTCAGGATTAGGGTCCCCGGGATCGCTTTCCGGAGCCGTCCGTGTTTCACGACGCGCTACCTCCCCGGAGTCCTGTTGGCCGCGGCCTTCGTTTCCGGTGCGGCCTTCACTGTGAACTCCGCAGATTTCGAAATCGTCTGGTGGGCAATCTGGTCCGTGGCATTGATCTCGAGAGTGTACTTCCCGGGCGCAAGCGTCATCAGGGGAAGCAGCTTTTCGATCGTGATCTGTTCGCCCGCCTGCTTCATTTCCTCGGTCGTTTCTTTGAAAGACATCACCTGTTCGTTGCCCTTTTTCACCAGATACGACACCGTCCCGTTCGCCTTGTGCGTCTTCTCATCCACCTTCAGGTTGTACACCTGGAGGTAAATGCCCAGCTTGTCGCCGGTCGTGAAGTCCGCATCCATCCGCGGCCGCACCTTGGAGGAGCCCAGCACAAACTGGCCGCTGCCGATCTGTTTGGCAGGAACGTGCTCGATCTGATCCGCGAGAATCAGCGAGCTTGCCGTGAGCTTGTCGTCCTCGTAGCGCGGCACGGCGAGCCGCGAATTGACCACTCCGATGTTTCCGCTTTGCACATCCTTGATCACCAGATCCAGGCGGTAGAGGCCCGGACGCAGCGGTACGATCTTCTGGTAGATCGAAGACAGCTTCAACGACTGCTGGAAGAGGCTGTCGGGAAAATCGCGGCTGACCGAATCCTCAAACGTCTGCACTACCCGGCCCGTCAGCGTGCTTACCCGCCCGAAGATGTTCAGCGTCGCCGAATGCACGCCTTCCTTGTTCTGGAACGAGAGCTGCGTGTTGGGAATCTGGATCGTCACCGGAACCAACACCGATTCGCTCGTTACTTTCAGATAGTCCGCGCGCCACGTGAAGCGCACCTGGTCGCGCACAATGCGCGAGGTCACTACCGCTTCCAGGTCCTTGAACTTGACCGCCGGCGGGCGTTGGATGTCCGCATACAGTTTCAGCCGTTCGAATTCGTTCATCTTCGACGATTCGCCGCCCATCGACTTCGGCAGAAACGTTCCGTCCGAGCGCGTGAAGCGATCGGTCTTCGACGCCATCCCCATCGCTTCCAACTGGCTCAATCCCGCTCCCGGAACGTGCAGCAACGCATCTTTTTCCGAAGGATCCATCGTCAGGCGATACTCTCCCGAACCCGACGGGTCCACGAATTCCAGCTCCACGTCGCTCCCGATTCCTTCCAGATACCGGTAGCGCCACTTCTCCCAGGGGTACGTGGATGTCGATCCGCCGCCTTCTTCCATCGGACGATCGTACGACCCGCCCGACGGGTGTGACTCGATCTCGTCCGGCTTCCCCCACATGATATAGATGCGGCCGCGGTCGCTCTTCCACCCCGGAATTCCGGAAGCGTAATGCTCGTTGGCGTAAGCGATGCGGCGGTAATGCTCTTCCTTGAAATCGTTGTTCGGCAGGTCGGGATTGTCGCTTCGCCGCAGCCAGAATTGCTCGATGAATTGTTCGCGCTCTTCGTTGGTCGCGAGCTGCAAAAACACAGCCCGCTCTGCCGGCGAAATGATGTACGGCACTTCTTCGTCCAGCCAGTGCTTGTACGCCTCGCCCAGTTCCTTGTACACCTGCTTCATTTTTCGCTTGGCGTCTTTGTCCGGTTTCGCATTTGCTTGCGAGGGAGGCGGCGCCTCTTGGGCGAGGACGGGTGAAGCGACCAGGGCGGTGAAAAGAGCGAGCGCCACTAAGGCTCGCGAAAACTGCGGCATGAAGACACCCCTATCCATTGAAGCTTGCATTTTACCCCTATGGCAAGCGCCACGTCAATTCCCGAATCCCCTTGATTCCCTGACACTTGCCCCTGATTTTGCTTAGAATCTCCCGTCGCGCTCCGGGTTGCCTGATAGTTTCTCGTCCTGTCCCCCCGTACAGGTCCATTTTCCTGACCTCAAGTCCAGGCCTGTGACGCACCGGCGAACTACAAGTTCACCGGTCTGACTATTCCGGATTTCGTGGTTACCACCGGAAAAAGCGAACGATCTCGCTGGGCAAGTATGACCAGAGACCAGGAGCCGAATCCTTAAAGCATAAGCTTTCGACGACAAAGGTACGCCCCTATACATTCGTACAAAGCCGGAAAGTGATTTTTTCTGATGTCCCAACACAGCCAGGATTGGTCTTGCTACGACGCGGCGGCACAAGAGGTCAGATACTCGAAGGGTTTGAGCCCGGCGATTTGGAAACTCGCCGGCCAGCCTTCCGCCGCGAACGCCGGGGAGCACAAACGAAGTAGCGGTTCGCCCATGGGCCGTGGATTGTATCTCACCCCCGCGGGGCGAAAAATCGGCTATACTTGTCCCTCCAGGGAGGGGTGAAAGACTGTGTTGATGATTCGATTGTCAAGGATTGGAAAGAAGAAGAAGCCCTTTTACCGCGTGGTGGTGGTTGAGAAGAGCCGCCCGCGCGACGGCCGCGTTTTGGAAGCGGTGGGAACCTACGACCCGCTGAAAAAGCCCGCGGAGGTCAAGCTGAACGTCGAGCGCATCAAGCACTGGCTGGGCTGCGGCGCACAGCCGAGCGATACGGTCCGCAGCTTTATTCGCAGTCAGAAGATCGCCTAGGAAGCTACCCGCCTGGACCTGCTGAGCCCACTTATCGTCCCCACCGGGCCGGGACAACGCTCAAGTTGCCCGGATTCCAGCGCGCGCGGAGGTGCCCGATGAAGGAGTTGATCGAGGCGATCGCCAAGGCGCTTGTAGACCATCCCGAAGCAGTGCAGGTCAACTCGGTCGAAGGCCAGCAGGCCACCGTGCTTGAACTGCGCGTTCACCCCGAAGACCTCGGCAAGGTCATCGGACGGCAGGGGCGCACGGCAAAAGCCATGCGCACGATTCTCGGCGCGTCCGGCATGAAGCTGCACAAGCGGCTGACGCTCGAGATCCTCGAGTAGTGCCGGCGGACGTGTCGAAGCCGGCCGATGCGTATGTAACCCTCGCGCGGATTCTCCGCTCGCGCGGGAACAGGGGCGAAGTCGCCGCGGAGCTCCTCACCGATTTTCCCGAACGGCTGACGAAGCTGCGCGAAGTGTTTCTTTGGGACGGCCGGAGCGCGCCGCGCAAGGCCGCCGTGCAGACCTGCTGGCTGCACCAGAAACGCGCCATATTTCACTTCGAAGGCTGCGATTTGATTGATGCCGCGGAAAAGCTGCGCGGGCTGGAGGTACAGGTTCCGCTCGCGGAGCGCGTGGTGCTGCCCGAGGGCCAGTACTTCGTCACCGACCTCATCGGCTGCGAAGCTTTCGAAGGAGGGACGCGCTTGGGCGTCGTCAAGGACGTTCAATTCACCGGCGCGGGCGTTGCCGGCACGCCTCTGCTCTCGGTGGAAAGGCTGGGCGGGGAACTCCTAATTCCCCTCGCTGAAGACATTTGCACGCGAATTGACACGGTCGCCCGCCGGATAGAAGTTGTTCTCCCCGACGGGCTGAAGGAGTTGAGCCATGAGGCTTGAGCGTGCCGCCTGGTGGTCTCTCCTTAAGACGGGCGTCTTCACGGTCGTCGTGCCGGGAACCGTTGCGCTCCTTATTCCCCGCTGGCTGCTGGGTCCCGCGCAGTCTGCTCCCACTCCGTTTCCGATCCTTCGGGAAATCCTTGGGATTTTCTTGATCGGAATCGGAACTTTGCTCTATCTCCGATGTGCCTGGGATTTCGCCGTGCGAGGGCTGGGGACACCCCTGCCTCTGGACGCACCGCGCAGACTCGTGATTCAGGGATTGTATCGCTACGTCCGTAACCCGATGTATCTGGGCGTCGGTTCGGTCATTCTGGGTGAGGCCGTCCTTTACGGCTCCATGCGTGTGGGGATTTATTTCGCGGCAGCGTGGATTTTCTGGCAACTCTTTGTCGTTTTCTACGAAGAACCCACGTTGCGCCGGATGTTCGGTGAAGAATACGAAGACTACCGCCGCCGAGTCCCTCGCTGGATTCCTCGGCTCCCGAGTTAGGCTTTGCGCAGCCCGCGGAATGACTTCCCGCAAAGGCTCCGTTACACTGGCCGCAGATGCGTTTCGATCTGATCACGATTTTTCCGGAGTTTTTTACAGGGCCGCTGGACCACGGGATCGTGCGCCGCGCGCGCGAAGCGGGGATCATCCAGGTTCACGTGCAGGATCTGCGTGAGTTCACGCACGACCGGCACCGAACCGTGGATGATCGCCCGTTCGGCGGCGGCGAAGGCATGGTGCTCAAGCCCGAACCGCTCTTTGAAGCGGTGGAGTCGCTCCTGGGCCGCGGCGTTGGCGACGCATCGCAGCGCATTCCACATGACCCAAGAACTGCCATTGTTCTGACTTCTGCCGCGGGAAAGCTCTTCCGGCAGGAGGCGGCGCGGCGGTATGCCGGGTTGGAGCGAATCATCTTGATTTGCGGCCGCTATGAAGGCGTGGATGAGCGCGTTGCGCAATATCTCGCCACGGAGGAAGTCTCCGTGGGCGATTACGTTTTGAGTGGAGGCGAGCTGCCTGCGGCCATCCTTCTGGATAGCGTGACGCGGCTCCTCCCCGGTGCGCTGGGGAATGAAGCTTCCGCGGAAAACGAGTCCTTCAGTGGGGCCTTCAATGCCGCCGTCGAGGCGCAGCAAGCAGCGACCCGACGATCGGAGAATGCGATTGCCGCCACCAGTCGCGAGCAGCCAGTCACCAGTTACTTCCTTCTTGACTTTCCCCACTACACCCGCCCGGCCGAGTATCGCGGGTGGAAAGTGCCGGAGGTGCTGATCGGCGGCCATCACGCGG
This sequence comes from Terriglobia bacterium, assembly GCA_041497835.1. GTDB lineage: Bacteria > Acidobacteriota > Terriglobia > Acidiferrales > UBA7541 > Acidiferrum. Next base: position 50,847 of record JBGQHF010000007.1, on the reverse strand, counting down.
AGGTTGCCAAATGGCGCCGTGCGGCCGCGGTCAAAAAAACGCGCCGCAACCGGCCCGAGCTGCTGCCTATCGTTTCCGGCTTCAGCGACGAAGAATGACCCCGCACAGGGTTGCAAAGTGATTTGGCCACAGGTATAAGATTTCGAGGAGGAACAATGCGAAGACAAGTCTTTTTTGTGGCGTCACTGGCGCTTGTCGCGGCGGGTTTGGCCGCGGCGCAGCAGGACAAGAGCAAGCGGCCCAGCCCGGCGGCATCGGCGGAATGCAAATTTGCGGACGGCAAAACAGTCAAGATCGATTACAGCAGCCCGCGGATGAAGGGGCGCAAGATCTTCGGCGATCTAGTTCCCTTCGGCAAGGTGTGGCGCACCGGGGCCAACGAGGCCACGAGCTTGGTGACGACGGCCGGTCTGACGATCGGCGGGAAGGCTGTGCCGGCAGGCAGCTACACGCTCTTCACGGTCCCCGAGCAGGGCAAGTGGACTCTCGTCATCAGCAAGAAAACCGGCGAATGGGGAATCCCGTATCCCGGCGAAGCGGATGACTTCGCGCGTGTCGAGATGAAGGTCAGCTCGCTCAACGCGCCGATGGAGAATTTCACCATCACCCTCGATGGCGGCGCGAAAGCCTGCACCCTGCGCATCGAATGGGAGAGCACGGGCGCGTCCATCAGGATCACCGAACAGTAGAGCGGGCGACGATCGCGCCAGCTCCGGAACATCTTATGAAAATGATTGCCTGCTCCGAACAAAGTGTGTAACCTTTGTGTTTAGCGTGCGTCCGATGGAAAGTTGGGGCACGGACGGGCGACAAAACTTGAAGACCTCATTTCAGACCGAGTCTCTCCAGAGTGCGCAGGCCCTTTGCGTGTGTTCCGGGCCGAACTGCGTGTGTATGTGCTGCTGCGCGTGTATGTGTCCCGCTTTGAGCGGCACGGGAGGTCCTTCGGTCTAGCGCAGTTCTAAACCAGGAAGGATTTCAGGGCCGCTCCTACCGAGCGGCCCTTTTTCTTTTTCCAGACCAAATAACAGGAGGCCAGAATGAGCACCGGCAAGACGAACGGAAACGGCAAGAACAGCAGCGGCAACGGGAGCGATGGGCGCGCGAAGCCCATAGCGATCTACTACGAGCATCCCGACTGGTTCCGTCCGCTCTTTCAGCAACTCGACGAGCGCGGCGTGCCCTGGGTGAAAATCGACGCGCGGCAGCACCAATACGACGTCGCCGAAGGCGCTGGGGCCTTTTCGCTGGTCTTCAACCGCATGAGCCCCTCGGCGTGGCAGCGCGGCAACGGCCACGGCATTTTCTATACGCTCAACTACCTTTCCTATCTCGAGGAAAAGGGCACTCGCGTGGTGAATGGGTCGCGCGCCTTCACCCACGAAATCTCCAAGGCTTTGCAGCTCTCGCTCCTCGATACGCTCGGGCTTGCCTACCCCAAGGCGCGCATCATCAATCACCCTTCGCAGGTGCTGAGTGCCGCCGAAGCCATCGGCTTCCCCCTCGTCGTGAAGCCGAATATTGGAGGGAGCGGGGCCGGAATCCAACGCTTCGATACGCCGGAAGAGCTCGCCGAGGCGCTGGCAGAGAATCGCATCTCTCTCGGCCTGGATCACACGGGCCTTGTGCAGGAGTTTATTCCAGCGCGCGACCTGATCATCACGCGCGTGGAAGTTCTCGGCGGCCAATATCTCTATGCCATCCAGATCCATCTCTCCGGCGAGAATTACAACCTCTGCCCGGCGGACATCTGCCAGAACACCAAAGGAGAGGAATTGGCCCGGCCGGCGTGCGCGGTGGACGCGCCGAAGAACGGCCTGAAGGTGGAAGCGTACGAGCCGCCGCGCCGCGTGATCGCAGACGTCGAGCGGATCATGGAAGTCGCCGGCATTGAAGTCGGCGGGGTCGAATACATCATAGATGAGCGCGACGGCCGGTTGCTCTACTACGACATCAACGCGCTGTCAAATTTCGTCGCTGACCCGGAGCGCGTCATCGGCTTCAATCCCTACGCGCGGCTGGCCGATTATCTGGTCGCCCAGGCGCGCTTGCCGGTCGGCGCGGGAGCTGCGGCATGAGATACGGCTACTGGCTCCCCGTTTTCGGCGGCTGGCTGCGTAACGTCGAGGATGAAAACATGGAGGCGACCTGGCCCTACGTCAAGCGGCTGGCGCAACGCAGCGAGGAGATCGGATTCGATCTGACGCTTATCGCCGAGCTGAATCTCAATGACATCAAGGGAGTGCACGCGCCATCGCTCGATGCATGGTCCACCGCTGCGGCGCTTGCCGCGGTGACCGAACGGCTGGAGCTGATGGTCGCGGTCCGGCCGACGTTTCATCTGCCCGCGCTACTCGCCAAGCAGGCGGCGAATATGGATCACATGAGCGGCGGGCGCGTGTCGCTCAACGTGGTCTCTTCGTGGTGGGCGGACGAAGCGCGCAAGTATGGCGTGGCGTTCGAACAACACGACGACCGCTACGCGCGGACGAGCGAGTGGCTCGATGTGGTGGATGGTGTCTGGTCGCGGGATCATTTTTCCTACGCCGGAAAGTATTACCGCGTGGATGACACGGTCCTGCAGCCGAAACCGGTCGCGCGGCCCCGCCCGACGATCTACGCGGGAGGCGAATCGCCCGCGGCAAAGGAGCTAATTGCGGCCAAGTGCGACGCCTACGTCATGCACGGCGATCCACCGGAGCGCATCCGCGAAAGAATCGCCGATCTGAGCGAGCGCCGCGCGAAACATCGCCTGCCGCCGTTGAAGTTCGGCGTGGCCGGCTACGTCATCGTCCGCGAAACGGAGCGCGAGGCGCAGGACGAATTGCGGCGCATTACCAACGTGCAGCTGTCCGCTGCCGGGTACGAAAACTACCAGCAGTGGCTCGCCGGCACACAGCTCGAGCAGCGCGTTTCCCTGGAGGACTATTCCGTGTCGAACCGCGGCCTGCGCTCGGGGCTGGTGGGCACGCCGGAACAGGTAGCCGAGCGCATCGCTGTGTTCGAGGAGGCCGGCGTCGATCTGCTCTTGCTGCAATTCAGCCCCCAGATCGAGGAGATGGAGCGCTTCGCGGGGACCGTCATCCACCGCAGCGCAGCATTCTCGGCGGCAGTTTAAGGACAAGGGGTTTCGTGTGGTGGCCTCCCCCCGGCCAGGGGCGTGGTCCTGCGGCGCACTTTGGGAAGTACTTCGGATCCGACTCTTGTAGCCAAAGAGGCTGGATTTCGCTATAATTTGCGTTTGTCTCTGGAGTGCTGGCCCCACCTGAGTGGGTCTGCAGGGAAATAGGACATGAACCCCGTTATTCGCAAACTGCATGAGGCGCAACTGCGCAAAGACCTCCCCGAGTTTCGCCCGGGCGACACCGTCCGGGTCAATGTCCGCCTGAAGGAAGGTGAAGGCGAGAAGGAAAAGGAGCGCCTGCAGGCGTTCGAGGGCGTTGTGATTTCGAAGAAGGGCCGCGCTTCAAGCGCGACCTTCACGGTGCGCCGGGTGAGCTTCGGCATCGGCATCGAGCGCATTTTCCCGCTGCACTCGCCGACGATCAGCTCGATCGAAGTGGTGGGCAAGGGCAGCGTGCGCCGCGCGCGCTTGTATTACCTGCGCGGCTTGAAGGGCAAGGCCGCGCGCATCAAGCGCGCTGCACGCTCGGAAGCGGCTGTGGCTGCTGCGGCAGGCGATTCAAAAGAATAGCTTCTTCCGACATGCGAAGTTTGCAGGAAAGCCCCGGCAAGCCCGTGGCGTGTCATTTTCCCACGTCAATTCCTGCTTCCAATTCTGTTTCATCCAGTCCATCCAGCATCGCGCGTCTTCCGTGCGTGCGCCGGCGGAAAAGTGCGATGCGGCTGGAAACATTTGGCGTGAGGCGGCGTCTAAGGAGGAGGCGTCCTGTTGACAATCCACAGGAACGCAACTATCTTCCTGTAGATGCTCAAAAGGAGTGCGCCGATGCCGCCGTCCAAGGCCGAAGTCCTGCAGGGCACGCTCGACCTGATCGTCCTGAAAACACTGGACACGCTGGGTCCGCTCCACGGCTACGGCATCGCCCAGCGCATCCAGCAGGTCTCCGAAGACCTGCTGCATTTGAATCAGGGGACGCTCTATCCCGCGCTGCTGCGTCTCGGACAGCGCGGCTGGATCACCTCGAAGTGGGGTGTCTCCGAAAACAACCGTAAAGCAAAGTTCTATTCACTGACAAAGTCCGGCCGCAAGCAGCTCGCCGTGGAAGCCGGCAGCTGGGAGCGCATGGCCGCCGTCATCGCGCGCATGCTGACCGGCGCAGAAGGAGCTTGAGATGGGCCGCCTGCGCACCCTGTTCGCGCGTCTCAGCGCCCTCTTTGGAAAGCGCCACATGGACGCCGACCTCGAGGCCGAATTGCGCGCGCATCTCGACATGCTCACGGAAAAAAATGTCGGACGCGGAATGAATGTAGACGAAGCGCGGCGCACAGCCATGCGCGCTTTCGGCGGCGTCGAGCAGACGAAAGAGAACTTCCGCCGCCAGCGCGGCCTGCCGTTTCTCGAAACGCTGCTGCAGGACGTTCGCTATGGCCTGCGCATGCTCGCAAAAAATCCTGGCTTCGCCGTCGTTGCTGTACTCACGCTCGCGGTCGGTATCGGCGCAACGTCTGCCGTCTTCAGCGTGGTGGATCGGATTCTCTTCCGCAGCCTGCCGTATCCGCAAGATGAACGCCTCGTCTCCTTCGGGGTCACGGCTCCTTTCGAATCCCGCGAGTTCATCCTAAGTCCCGACTACGTGGAATGGCGGAACCGCCCGACCCCCTTCGAAGCCATGACTTCGGTGTACCCTGGCACCGTGGATTGTGACCTGACCGAGCACAACCCCGTGCGCATGATTTGCGGTCAAGCAGACGCAAACTTTCTGTCCACCTTCCGCATCCAACCGATCCTCGGGCGGAGTTTCACGCGCGACGAAGAACGGCCCAACGCGCCGCGCGTCGTTCTTCTCTCCTACGGGTTCTGGCGGGCACGCTTCGCGGGCGACCCGCAAATCGTCGGAAAGAGCATCTCCCTCGATGGCCGGTCGACCCTCATCATCGGAGTGCTTCCAGCTGACTTTGAGATGCCAACGCTCGCGCGCGCCGACCTGCTGCTTCCCCTTGCGTTAAATGAATCCACGGTCAGGGGTCCAACGACACCGCAACTCGTCTTGAGAGCCTTCGCACGGCTCAAGCCCGGCGTCACGATTGAGCAAGCCGTCGCCGCGATGCAACCGCTGTTTCTGGAGTCGCTGAATTACGTCCCGCCGCAATTCCGGCGCGAAGTCTCTTTCCGTATGCGTTCTCTCCGCGACCGCCAGGTCCAGGACGCGCGAGCCTCATCCTGGATCCTGTTCGGTGCCGTCCTCGCCGTCCTTCTGGTCGCCTGTACCAACGTAGCAAATCTCCTCCTCGCTCGTGCCGCCGGCCGCCAGCGCGAGCTCGCCGTGCGCGCTGCGCTCGGCGCTACCCGCGGCCGCCTGGCTCGCCAGAATCTGACGGAGAGCCTGCTTCTGGCCGTTGTCGGCGGGTCTGCGGGCTGCTGGCTGGCTAATCTCCTGCTTCGCCTCTTTGTGTCCATCGCGCCCCAAGGAATCCCGCGGCTCGAGCAAGCCAGCGTGGACCTCCGCGTACTGGTCTTTACACTCGGCGTTTCCCTTCTTTCCGGGATCCTCTTCGCTCTCGCGCCGGCCTTGCATACGCCTGCCCCCGAACTCCTCATGGGGAGAGAATCCCGTGCCACCGGGCGCACACTGCTTCGCCAGACACTCGTCACCGCGCAGATCGCCGTCTCTTTGATTCTCCTCGCTGGCGCAGGCTTGCTCCTTCGCAGCCTCTGGAATCTCCAAAGCGTGCCGCTCGGTATGGAGACGGAAAGCGTGCTCACGGCAGAGATTGCGCTCGCCGAATATCGTTACCCTAGATCCGCGCAGCAGTTGGCATTTTTCCGCGACCTCGAAGCGCGGCTCCAGCGCGTTCCCGGTGCAACCTCGCTGGCGATGAGCGACAGCCTTCCGCCTTCGGGAGGCATGCAGGCATCGTTTCTCTCCTCCATCGAAATTCCCGGCCGCCCCAAGCTCGCCGAAGGTACCGGCGGAATGATCGGCTATCGCTTCGTCACTCCAGGTTATTTTCCAGCGCTTGGCGTTGCGATCGCGCGCGGTCGCGGATTTCGCGAAGACGATCGCATGCCCGGGGAGAATCCGGTCATCCTGAGTGAGGCGCTCGCCAAGCAGCTCTTCTCGAACGAGGATCCACTTGGGAAGCAGTTGCGCTTCGGGTCCGACAACGGACCCTGGCGCACGATTGTGGGAGTCGCCGCAAACGTGAAAAACAACGGTCTTGCTGCTCCGGCCGATCCAGAGTTCTATCTTCCCTGGAAGGACGATCGCGAAGGTTACTTCCGGATCGTTCATCTGATCGTGCAAACGCCGATCAACCGGCTCGCAATTGCCCAATGGATTCGCTCAGAAGCGGCGGCCATCGATCCTACGGTTCCCGTGACGATCGAGGCGATGCGCCAGCGCGTTGGCAAGCTCGCCGCGCGCCCAAAGTTCAATGCCGTTCTACTTTCGATCTTCGCCGGGCTTGGCGTCTTGCTCGCGGCGATCGGCATCTACGGCGTGGTCGGTTTTCTCGTTGCACAGCGCACGCAGGAGATCGGCATTCGAATGGCGCTCGGTGCGTCGCCGCCCGCCGTCCTGCGCATGATCCTCTCGCACGTCGCGCGCTGGGTTTTCGCGGGGGCACTGCTGGGACTGGCCGGGGCTTGGCTTTCCTCGCGCGTCCTCGAGTCGCTTTTGTTCGAAGTCCGAGCGCACGATCCCTGGCTCCTCGGGCTTGCGGTCGCCATTCTTCTCGCGACCGCATTTTTCGCCGCTTGGCTTCCTGCGCGTCGCGCAATGCGCGTGGACCCCATCGTCGCCCTGCGGTACGAGTGAGAGAGAGCGGGGTTTTTCCTCCCCAGACATCAGTCACTCCTCCACCGTGTGCTAGACTCTTGCCGCGATGAGCCGGCTCTGCTCTTCCCGTTTCGAGCGGGCAGCACGAAAGCTTGGCTGGACACGCATCGCCGGCCTCGACGAAGCCGGTCGCGGCGCGCTGTTCGGCCCGGTCGTAGCGGCCGCAGTCATCCTCAACCCGAAGCGCCGCATCGTGGGGCTCGACGATTCGAAGAAGCTCAACGCCGACCGCCGTGCTGTCCTCGCCGAGCGCATCCAACAGTATGCGATGGCCTGGGCCGTCGCCGAAGTGGACGCCCAGCGCATCGACGCCTGGAACATCTACCAGGCGAGCCGCCAAGCGATGTCCGCCGCGCTCGCGCAACTCTCCATCTCTCCTGACTTTCTGTTGATTGACGCGATGCAGCTCGACGTTCTGATCGAGCAGAAGTCGCTGATCAAGGGCGACGCGCGCTCGATATCGATCGCCGCTGCTTCGATACTCGCGAAGACGTATCGCGACGCGCGAATGGAAGAATGGGACGCCGTGTATCCACAATACGGACTGGCGCGGCATAAGGGCTACGCCACGCCGGATCATCTCGAAGCGCTGCGGCTGCACGGACCGTCGCCGCTGCACCGGCATTCATTCGCCCCGGTGCGGGAGGCAGGTTGCTGGGCGGCCGGCGCTACGCAATCTCCGTTGCCGCTGGGCAATTTCACGCGGCAAGCCGTTCATCCCGCCGCAAGGATTGCGAAAGTTGTCTCCCTACGAGGATAGAACCCCCAACCCTGGATTCCCGGGGATAAGCCACTCTGCTTATTGGTGAGTGCTATTCGAGGGTGCGGCGGTGGTACGTCACACCGCTGCGAACGCCGTCCGAGGCGTGCACTTCCACCTCGTCCGGGGCATCGTCGATCAGCGCGCTGCCGCCGCGGAGGAAGCCGCGCACCTCGCCAGTGCGGGAGTCTTTCAGCATGAGAACCGGATGGGTGCCGGCGTTCCAGTCGAGGCGCAGCCCGCGACCCGGCAATTCTTGCATCCGCACTGCGGCCGGGGTCTGAAGCAATTGGCGCGTTTGCCAGGCCAACTCCCGGTCTTGCTGCAAGAGGTGAATGCTTTGCACCGCGAGCAGCGCTTCCGGAGTCATCGGTACAACAAAGGAGAAGTGGCGAGCGGCAACATTCGGGAAATCCGCCACTTCCGGAGCGTTGAAGGGCACCCTCCTCAAAACCTGGCCGAAAGAATCGCGGGCCTCCCAGGTGTACAGACCGGGTTCGGGCGCGACGCCCGTCGTGGGAACGCGGAACGCGGGTTCGAGTACCGCGCGGCCATCTTCGATGCGTCCCCAAACGAGCAGGCCTTCCGGTGCGCCGGCGAGGCCCGCGGTCCCGGTCACGATGTCGAAAGCATTGCCCTCGCGAAAGCTCAGGACGGATTTATAGACGTAGTCACCGATCCACTGGTTCGAGCAGTAGCCCATCACGTCCGTGTGATTGGCGGAAGTCTTGAGATTGCCGCTGGTGGCAAAAACATCCCAGCCCGCGACGCCGATGGTGCCACCGGCATACGGATAATTCGGGTCCGGATTTGAGGCGCCGCCGCAGGGGCTGTGTTGCCGGCCAAAGTTGTGGCCAATTTCATGAGCCAGCACACTGGGTGCGGACGAGTAGTCCCAGCCAATCGCTGCCGGTGCACCGACGAAGCCCAGGCCCGCTACACCGGACGTGTAGCTGACGTTCACGAAGCCGAAGTAGTAGCGGTCGGTGATGCCGTCGGCGGTGCGCTTCGCGAGTAGTTCGCTGAGGACCGTGTTCCAACCGCCGCCGGTACTGGTGAGGGAGGCGGCGCTGGACGTCATCGCAGCGCCCACCGCGATATCGATTGTGTCGGGCACGGGGTGAAGTCGCTTTGCGAAATCCACCAATGCGAACCGGTCGCGGGTCGCATTTTCCACCACGCCGGTGCGGCCGTCGCCCGTTTTGACCGGGATCAAAGTGATCTTCCAAGCATGAAGTGTGCGGACATCAAGCAATTGAGAAGCCTGATTGTTGTTCTTGTTCGACTCGGCAATCAGGCCAGTAGGATCTACGGTGGCGACAACCTGAACTCCCGGCTGAATCCACGTTGGCGGCACGGCCGCGTCCCAAGAACTTGTCGCGTCCTCGACGTTTACAGCGGTCGGCACCGAGGCACCCGGCGCGCTGATGGTCACCGTATTCGTCGCTGCGCCATTGATGAATCTCACTTGGACTTGCGGAGCAGCCGTGTTGGTCTGATTGGCGATCACGAAGACGCGCACCCATGCGCTCCGGTCCCTCACGAGAGGCACATCGTGAGCTGGATAATTCTGCGTCGCCTGCGTTAAGTAAAGCCCGTCGATGGAAAGGTCGAGAGATGCGGAAGAAGTCGTCACGGTAAACGACGCGATGGAACTGGCGCTTCCGCCCGGAGTGTTGACGGAAATCTTGCCGGTCGCCGCCGCATTCGGCACCGTGGCCGTGATTTGCGTGGCGCTCGTCACCGTAAACATTGCTGCCGTGCCGTTGAAGGCGACCGAAGTGGCACCCGTCAGATTCGTGCCCGTGACTGTTACGCTCGTTCCGGCCGGGCCGCTCGCGGGAGCGAAGCTGCTGACCGTAGGTGCCGGAGGAGGTGGGACTGTAACCGTGAAACTCGCCGTGGAGATTGCGCTGCCGCCCGGCGTAGTGACTGAGATTATTCCTGTGGTGGCGCCGTTGGGCACCGTTGTCGCGATCTGCGTGGCGCTGTTCACTGTGAATGTCGCCGCAACGCCGTTAAAAGTGACGGCGGATGCCCCGGTCAGATTGGTTCCGGTGACGATCACGGCAGTTCCGCTGGGCCCGCTTGCTGGAGAGAAATTGCCGACAGTAGGTGCTGCAGACCCTTGAGGGTTATTCGGGGAATTGGAGGAGTTCCCGATCTTGGCGCACGAAACAGTGGTGACAAGAAGCCCAACGGCGAGAAGCGCCGTCGCAAGCCCCTTTCGAGTGATACTAGGGAGAACGAAGGACTTGACGCTAGCCCCTCCGGCTTGTCCTCGGTGCACCGAGCCCCCTTTCCGAGTGGTTCTGGGAGCTCCTTGAATAGCAGCGAAAGCGGGATGAGAGCCATAGTCTATACGTACTAGAACTTTGGTATTAGTACCAGATCTTGAGAAGCTGCTGTTCCAGTCACGTCAAGAATTACTATCCCACACATAATAAAGGGCTTAAATAAATCAAATCGTGCTCAATGCTGGAGATGCTGGCAGGTAGTGTGTCAAGATTGGTTCCAGTGTCCAGATTATCTCGCAGTGGTCGGCCCGGGCGGGAGACGCGCCGGCCTTAGACCGGGACCGGCGCGTCGAAAACCGTCTTGGACGCATCCTTCATTTCGTCGCGGTCTTGCCCCGCAGTTCTTCGAGCTTGGCCTGCTGTTCCGGGGTGAGCTTGTTCTTGATACGCACGACCAGGGTCACCTGCGCGCGTTTGACCTCGCGTTCAGCCGTCAGGACCTTGTCGAGTTGCGCCAGGACCTGCTGTTCCTCAATGTGAGGCTGCTTGATCATAGCGACCATTTTCTCCGCCTCGTCCTGTAGCTTCCATTGCAGCTCCGTAAATTTCACCTGCGCCTGGCGAATCTCCGTCTTCAGGAAGGATTTCTGCTCTTCGGACAGGCCGATAGCTTCCTGATTCTGCATCACGAGTTCTGGAGCAAAAAAACTCCTCGCGAACGGATCTTCTCCCGGATGCTGTGCGCGGACAGCGCCGGCCAGCAAGAGCACCAGCGCGCAAATACCAAGTAGTTTTGATTTCATTTCATTCCTCCTCGTTGGTTTGGATGGGAACGTTTACGTAGGATTCACCGAGCCTGGGCGTCGTTCGCAGAATCTCCCGCCCTGGCGTTTCGAGAAATACATCGCTGGGCGCCCGCCATTGCGCCAGGCTTTGGGCGGCGGCCAGGTCTGCATTGGGAAAGGTTGGCCCTGATCTCCAGCGCAATACCGCAGCGAAGACAATTGCGGCCAGCACCAACGCAGCCCCAGCAAGTACCCGGCGCTGCAAGAACCATACCGGCGTTTCCCGGCTCGCTTCCGCCGCTGCCATCACTTTCGCGTGAAACTCGCCGGGGGGCTCCGACGCACGTGCCACGAGCGGCAACAAGGTGTCCATCCGCTCGCGGCGCGCCCGCAGCGCGCCGAGCGCTGCGGCGCACCCGGGGCACGTCTTCACGTGCGCCGCGAATTCGCCGCCCACCGTTCCACCAAGAGCGGACTCGAGCAACTGATCTTTCCATTTTGCGCAGGCCGTCGTCATTTCATCGCTTCCAATAAGAGTTTTCTTGCTGTGTGCAGCCGCGACCTCACGGTTCCCGCAGGAATCCCCAGCACGGCGCCCACGTCGGCGGCATCCATCTCCTCCACGATCGAGAGCTGGAGGACGCGGCGGAATTTTTCCGGCAGGGCATCGATTTCGCGGCGCAATTGTTCGACGAGCAGGCGCTGATTCGTTCTTGGAGCCTCATCCACTGTTTCGCCCGGGCCCGCCTCATGCCACTCCGTGTCTCGCGCCAATTGTCGCCGCGAGCCTCTCTGCCGGTTGAGCGCCAGCCGGAACGCGATGCGGTTCACCCATGCGCGAAACTTCGACGGTTCGCGAAGCGAAGCATATCTCTGGTAGGCCCGCAGAAAGGCTTCTTGCGCGACCTCCTCCGCGTCAGCCGCATTCCCGAGGACACCATAGGCAATCTGGAATACGCGCTGCTGATTTTCCGAGACGCGCGTGCCAAACCCCGCCCCCCCGTCATCCCTCTCGATGCTGGCCATCAAGGCTTCCACACAGGGCCCGGTCATGCTGCTTCGGCTCCTACCTACCTAGACACCGTGGTGCACGGTGCTGTTCAATATTCCCACTTACGTCATTCCTGGGCTTACGGCGGGGCCGGCTACAGGTTCCGCAAGGCTGCCCATTCCGTCGAACAAAAGTACCAGTTTTCGAGGTGTTTCGTAGTACCTCCCATCCATTGCGAATAGCAGGAAACTTCATTAGAATGTTCTCATGTGGTCGAGCTTTGTGCTGATTTCCTCGCTCGTTTCCTCTCTGCATTTTGGCTGGGCGTATATTCGCGCCCTGACACCGCAGCCTGCTCCTTGAGCCTTGCCCGGAACGGTGGTCACGCCCGATGAGACCACGATCCGCTTACGAGCGCCGACGAAGCCGTCGAATCGATACTCCGGATGGAATGTGGGTCGCGTGGCAATCAGGTGGTCATCGAACTGTGTCCCGTGTCCGCGACTTCAGCGCCCTGGGGGTCTTCATTCTCTCGGAAACCCCTGCTGCGCGGGGCTCTCGCCTGAAATTGTTGTTTTCCCTTCCGGAGGGAGAAATTCCCGTGCAGGGTATCGTCCGAAACTCCCTCCCTGGCACGGGCATGGGCGTGGAATTCGTCGGCATGGGCGGAAAAGAGCTCGATGTGCTCCTCGCCGTGGCCAAGAGACTCGCAGGCGAGCGAATTCACTGAGTGAGCCTAGTACGAAACAGCCGGGCGTTCATTCCTACAGAACGCGGTTTCTGCCTTTCGCCGGGGGTTCGCCGTGCCGAAACAGGGGATAACTGGCTGCTCACACGTCCTGCTGCGTTCGTTGACTTGGCTTTTTGCCGCCTGTTAGCGTAATCGAGCACGACTCTTGCCTGCCTCGCTGCCGCGAGGATGGGGGAGAATTCTCCCCGAGCAGGCCGGGGACGCGTATTGTTCGAGTCCGTGCATGGCCTATAACAAGAGCAAACACGTCGAAGCCGCTCAGAAACTCCTCAATCAGGGCAAAGTCGCCCAGGCCATCGGCGAATACCAGCTGATTCTAAAGTACGAGCCGCGCGATCAGGTCACGCTGATGACCATCGGCGAGCTCTATATCCGGCAGGGTGAGACATTCCAAGCGATCGATTACTTCGAGCGCCTTGCGCAGATCTTCGTCGGCGATGGTTTCCTGACCAAAGCCATCGCCGTCTATAAGCGCATCGCCAAGCTCGCGCCGGAAGAGATTCGCCCGCTCGAAAAGCTGGCCGACCTGTACGTTCAACAGGGCGTGATGAGCGAGGCACGGCCGCTTTTCCTGCAGCTCGCCGAGATTCATCTGAAGAATAACCGCCAGGCGGAGGCGGTGACGCTTCTAAAAAAGCTCCTGGCCGCGGAACCCGACAACCTGCGCATTCAGATCCGCCTGGGCGATCTCTACTCCGCCATGAATCACCCGAAAGAGGCGGTCGAGATTTACGTGGATGCGGCGCAGCGCGCACTAGCCCGTGGCGAGCAGGCCGAAACCGAGAAGCTCGCAGACAAAGCGCTGAAACTCGACGCCCACAACGCTGGGGCGATCACCGTCAAGGCGCGCACCTATGCGGCGCAGGGCAAGCTCAGCGACGCGTCGCACCAGCTCGAGCAGGTGACCGGCCTGGAAAAAGGCGGCGAGCAGGCCGAACTGCTCCTCGATCTCTACGTGAAGAATTCAAAATCGAATGAAGCCGTTGCGCTGGCTCTGCGCGTGCTCGATGCGGACGAGAAGAATTTCAGTCTTGCGCAAAAAGTAGCGGAAATGCTTCTGGAATTGAGCCAGAGCGAGGCCGCGCTGTCCGTGATCGGGCGCATTCGCCAGCCGATGCTGGACGCGGGAGAGCATGAATGCGTCTCGCGCCTCCTGAACGATCTCACGGCCCGTCTGCCCGGTCGGGTTGAGCCGCTGGAATGGCTGGTGGACACCTATGGGAGAGCGAGCGATTCCTTCCGTCTGCCGGACGCCCTCGCGCGGCTCGGCGACGCGCTGGTGGCGGCAGGGAAGTTCGACCGCGCAAAGCAAGTTTTCGAACAGCTCGTGGACCGCGAGCCGGAAAACGATGCCGCGAAGCACAAGCTGAACAACGTGCTGCGCAAGCTGGGCCTGCTTACGACTCCAGAGCCAGAAGAGCCGGCCGTCCCGGAAGAAACTCTTCAGACGGAGCTGCCAAAGCCGGAAGCGCCACGGTTGCGTCCCGATGCCGAAGCGGCGGAGACCGTGGCGGCGAAGCCGGTTGCGCCGGCGGATGAGCAGGTGGACTCGGAAACGCAGCGGTTCATCTCGCAGTCGCTGACGGACGTGGATCTTTTCGCGAGCTACGGCCTGACGCAAAAGGCGATTGGGCTGCTTGAGGCGGTTCTGCGGCGCGCGCCGCGTCACACCCCGACACTCGAAAAGCTGCTCGATTTCGTGCTTGGCGCGGGCGACGACCGCCGGACCGCGGAGCTCGCCGCGCAGCTCGAACAGATTCACCGCGAACGCGGCGAAGATCGCGCCGCGGAGCGATTCAGTGAGTTGCGGCGGCGCTTCCAGCGCGCTGCTGGATTGACGGACGCGGACTTGACGAAAGCGGTCGCTCAGGCTATTGCGCCCGCCGCCCCGGCCGTGGAAGCGACTCCTGTCGCGGAAGCGCAGCCGGCGGCCGAGGCAGCCCCACCGGCAGCGGAGGCGGCAGCCGACATGGCACCCGCCAGCGTCGTCCACGAAGTGGATCTGTCAGATGAGTGGACCGCGCTCCTCGATAAGACCCCACACGCCGAGCCTCAACCTGTTCCGGCCCACAAAGAAGAACCGGCCGCGATGCCGTCCGCACAGGCAGCACCGCATCCCACCTCGGATGTCGCTGAGTTCGAGGTTCCGGTCGAAGCGCCTCCCGCCGCAGACGCCAGCGAGTCTGCAGAAATCTCGGCGGAGGTTCCCGGCGTCGCCGAGCCCTTACAGCCGGTCCCGAGCGAAACGCCCGCGGCGCCTTCCGCCACGGAGGTTTCGCCGAAGCGGCCGATTTCCGCTCCGGCGCAGCCATCGGAAGAGAGACCGGCACTCGAAGTCGAGCCCGTATTCGAACTCGATCAAGATTACGATCTCGTGTTGGAACCGGAGGCGCTGGTCCCGGCACATGAGCAGGCGGCTTCCCCCACACCGGCGCAGCAGGCGAAAACCAAAGACGCGCCCAAGGCCGCAGCGATATCCTCCGACGAGTTCCTTGCGCAACTGGCCAGCGAGATTGATCAGCTCGGAATCGGGGAACTTACCCCGGAATTCTCAAAGGAAGCCCCCGAAACTCTCCCCGCGAAAGGCTTTTCAGGGCAGGGGGGAGCAGCGGGCGCATCCGGGGCGTCCGGATCCGCCGAGAACTCCCCCCTCAAAGAAGTCTTCGACGAATTCCGCGCGGAACTCGACGAGATGGGAGCGGAAGACGAAGATCTCGAAACGCACTACAACCTTGGCATCGCGTTCCGCGAGATGGGTTTGCTGGAGGAAGCCATCAGCGAATTCCAGAAAGTGGCGAAGGCCAACGATCGCGGCCGTGCCTTCCAGTATGGCATGCAGTGCTGCACGCTGCTGGGCCTTGCATTTATGGAGAAGGGCCAGCCGGGCATCGCAGCTCACTGGTACGAGCGCGCCCTGGAGACCCCTGGGATTGATCCGGAAAGCACGCTCGCCTTGCGGTATGATCTGGGGGTGGCCCAGGAGTCGGCCGGGGAGCTCGACGCGGCGCTGAAGAGCTTTTCGAAAGTGTATGCGGTCAACATTGACTATCGCGACGTTGCGGAGAGAATCGCGGTACTCGATAAGACGGCCCGTTAAAGCCGGCCTGCCCTGTTGGGGAGCATTGCCCACCCAGAAATGAACCGATTCTTGCACGCACTGCTTGTCCTGTTGTGCTTTGAAATGGGAGCGATTCTCGTTTATCTGCCGTGGTCCGCGTTCTGGGAGCAAAATTATTTTCTCACCCGTTTTCCGGCTTTGATTCCCGTCATGCTCCACCCTTCCTTGCGGGGCGCCGTCAGCGGTCTGGGCGTGTTGGATATCGTTCTGGCTGCCGGGATGATTCGCCGGGGCGCACAGGCCGTTCGTGCTTCCGACCAGTAAGCCGCTCCTTTGCTATGTAACCGATCGCCGCAGTCTGCTCGCGGTCCCCAGCGAAACCTGCAGCGAAGAGCCTCTGCTTGCCGCCGTCGAGTGCGCCGCCACGGCTGGGGTGGATTGGATTCAACTCCGCGAAAAAGATCTGCCCGGCGGTCGGCTCGCGGCGATGACGCGTGCCGCGCTCAGCCGCGCCGCGCGCGCGCGAATCATTGTGAACGACCGCCCGGATGTGGCGCTCGCGGTGGGAGCGGGTGGAGTTCATCTCGGCGGAGCCTCGCTGCCGGCCGGCGAGGTCCTGCGCGGGCTGCGTGCCGCGGCCGGGCGAGATGCCGCTCCACGCGACTTTCTCGTGGGCGTATCCACACACTCATTGGAAGCCGCCCGAGCCGCCGAGCGAGCTGGGGCGAGCTACATTTTTTTCGGGCCCGTCTTCGCGACTCCCTCCAAAGAAGTCTACGGAGCGCCGCAGGGTCTTGCCTTGCTGGCTGAAGTCTGCCGTGCGGTGAATATTCCCGTGCTGGCCATCGGCGGGATCACGTCTGAAAATGCGAAGGACTGCTTAGAAGCGGGCGCGGCAGGAATTGCAGCCATCCGCTTGTTCCAGAACGCTGCAAACCTCACCGAAATCGTGTCCCATCTTCGGGTTGCGAGCTCCGGTCCGGTCGATTCGAGGCGCTGAATCCTTTTATCTCCTGGTGGTATCCCACCTGTGGGGCAACACAGGGTTTGAACGACCGCTATCAAACCAGTGAAGCATCGCGGCCCGGGTCGGGAGTCGAAAACGATCCCGACGTGACGCTCGTCGAGCGTGCCCTCCAGGGTGATATGGAGGCGTTTGATTATCTCGTGCGCAAGCATGAGTGCCGCATCTTTCGCACGGCGATGGCCGTCACCGGCAACGAAGCGGATGCCGAAGACGCGTTGCAGGAGACGTTCCTGAGCGCCTACCAGCACCTTCGGGAGTTCCGCCGCGATTCCCGCTTCACGACTTGGCTCACGCGCATTGCCATCAACGCCGCGTTACACAAGATCCGCCGCCGGCGTGAAATGGTCTCCATCGATGACCCGGGGTCTGAGGAAGGAGAGTTTGTCCCGCAGTACTTGGAAGATTGGCGCGAAAACCCCGAGGAACAGTTTGCCGAAGAAGAAACGCGCCGCCTGGTCCGGGAAGCGATTGACTCGCTCGCGCCGCCGTACCGCGCGGTCTTCGTGCTGCGGGACGTCGCAGAAGTAGATACGGTCGAAACGGCGGAGGTTTTAGGGCTGACCATTGCGGCCGTGAAGTCCCGGCTGCTCCGCGCGCGGTTGATGGTGCGCGAGAAACTAGCGGAACGATTTGCGCGGAAACCGGGCTGGGCCTCCGGGCTGAAGCGGATGAGCTGGATGGTGAGGGGAATGATGGGCGGCGGAAAGGTCCAATTGTCGCCCCGGAAGGAAGCAAGGTAGCCATGCTCGATTGCCGACAGGTCTTGGCTGAGCTTTCGAATTATCTGGACGAGGACGTCACGCTCGAGCTGCAGCAGGCCATCGAGAAGCATCTGGCGCGCTGCCGGCGGTGCTGGGTCACGTACGATACGGCGCGGCGGACGCTCGAGATCGTGGGCGAGAGTATGCCTCGAGCGACGCCTCTTCCGGTGAGCCAGCGTCTGCACGCGCGGCTGGCCGAGGTCTACCGCGCATCGGGGGAGTAGCGAACGGGCACAGGCGCGCCTGCGGATGGTTTCGCAAGGGTTTGGACGAGGAAGTCAAAACTAGAAGGAGGAGAACAAGTATGAGACGGACAGGATGGTTCACAATCGCAGTGGCGGCCTTGCTGCTCGCAGTTGGGCTGTACGCGGCGGAGAAAGCGGTGACCATTGAGGGCACCCTAGTGGACAGCAAGTGTTACGCCATGGATAACTCGCTCACCGGGAACGACCACGGCGCCGTGAAGGGCTGCGGCACGATGTGCTTGAAGGCGGGCACGCCGGCGGGCATTCTCACGAAGGACAAGAAGTTCTACGCCGTGCTCGCACCGGCGCCAGTCCTTGCCGACCATGTCGGCGCTCGGGCGCGCGTCTCCGGAAAGCTCATGAATGGTTCCATCGCGGCCAGTAAGGTGGAAATCGAAAAGGGCGGGAAGTGGGAGGAAGTGAAGCTGGGCGCAATGATGTAAAATTCGCCTGGTTGCTTGGGATGCACGCGGGGGAGGAGCGGAAATTGGGCCTCGGCCAGGGACCGCTCTCCCCCGCGGCCAATTCCTTTACAGATTGAGACCAAGAGGGTTCCGTGAAATGGGGTTAGCAAAAGCCCGTTGGGCAATGTTCCTGCTTGCCATATGCGTCGTCACGCTTCTGGCTTATGGCGCCTGGAGCTTTCAGATGAGCGCACTGGATGAGCCCGGCCCGGCGGTCACGTTTCTTGCCACCAAAGCAAAACACTTCTACATCGGGCTCGCCGCGCGTCAGATTCGAGTCGTTCCGCCCTCATCGCCCGCCAGCATTGCCGTCGGAGAGATGGCGTACCACGGGGAATGCCAGAATTGCCACGGCACGGACGGGCGCACGCCGACGGAGATAGGCCGCAGTTTGTATCCCCGGGCACCGAGCCTCGTTTCACCCCAAGTGCAACGCTGGTCCGATCCAGAACTGTTCGTGATTATCCGCGACGGCATCCGACACTCCGGGATGCCCGGATTCGGACGTGCGGTGTCCGAGAATCAAATCTGGGATCTCGTCCGATTCGTGCGCAGTTTGCAGAAGAGTTCGTAGCGGCGCACCCGCAGGCTCTAATCTCCCATCGGAATGATGACCGGGTCCACGGTCATTGTCGAACCATTCGTCAGGTTGATGACAACTTTGTAGCTAAATGCAGCGGACCGTTGTCCTGAGGAAAGACCAGCTACAACCTGATCCGTGGTCGGGGTGGAGGGATCGCCCTTCAGGGGAACCGGTGCAGCAGTTCCAAAAGGCCAGCCGTTCCCTTTGCTGAAGTCCACCGTGAAATCCTTGATTTGTTTATCGCTGGTTTCCCAATGGACGGTTTCACCCGTGCAGACGAATATGGCCTCATCATCCCGTTTGATCCCACGCGCTGAGTCCACAACGATTTTCGTCGTGCCGGTGGCGCCCAGGTGCTTCCGGCAGTCCACGTAAGCCAGATTATTGGATTTTGCCGCATTCGCGACCGGTGTCACTTGCCTGCTTTGCTGAAGGAGCAGAAAAACAAGAAGACCGGCAAGAACCATCCCCAGCAGGAACGAAACGAGCTTTGTCGTCCACGGTGTCATGGCTTCCTCCCTTTGCTGGTCTCCGCAGAAGAGACCAGCGCAATGAATTTTGGTTCGTCTTTCAGGGCCTCGAAATTGGGCGTGTCGCGGATGGTGGCCGCCGGGTAGCCGTTGGAGACCGCGTGTTCCAGCGCCTCGATCGCTCGGGGATTTTCGCCGAGTTGCGTGTAAACGAGCGCCGCACAATAGTGCACTTCCCCTTCGCGTGGCGCGAGGCGCAGCGCCTCGCGGATGCGGTCTTGCGCCGGGCGGCGTTCTCCGATCATCGCGTAGAAGCCGGCAAGATAGCTGAGAAGACTGGCGTCGCGCGGGTTCACTCTACGCTTTTCTTCGGCAAGAGCGATCGCCTTCCGGTACACGGCGGGTGCCCGGTCGCGCAGCCTGGGAGCCCAATAGTACGCGTCGCCGAGGTTGCCCCAAAGCTGGTAGTTCCCGGGATCGAGGGCGGTGGCCTCTTCGTACAATCGCGCGGCATCAGCGTAGCGCCTCAACTGAAAATAGGCCGTGGCGAGATTGGAAGTGGCATTGCCAGTCTTTCGAATGGCGAGGGAACGCTCGAGGAGCGGGATGGCTTCCGCGTAGCGGCCTTCGGCGACGCGGATGATTCCCAGGTTGTTGTAACCCATGAAGCTGTCCGGCACGAGCGAGACGACCTGCGAATACATTCGCGCCGCATCCTCCCAACGGCCATGCCGCAGATAGAATCGCCCCAGCCTGTTGTATTCGACCCAGGAGTCCGGCTGGAGCGCGATAGCCTCGCGATAAGCTTTTTCGGCGTCCTCGGGACGGTTCAGCCGTTCATAGGCGAGCGCCAGTCCGGCGTGCGCGTCATCCAGGGTCGGTTCGAGCTTTGCCGCTTTCTGGTATTCCGCCACCGCCTGTTCGTATTTTCCCGTGCCGTTGAAAACCAGGCCGAGGCAGGTGTGTGCCACGGCGAGTGTGGGATGGCGCCCCGCCGCTTGCTGGCAGGATGCCGTCGCCTGGCGGACCCAGCGCGGGTCGTGGGTCAACTCGAACTTGCGCCAGTAAGCTTCGCCGAGTCCGGCGTCGGCTGCGGAGAAGCCCTGGTCTTTCTCGAGGGCGTGCTGAAAGACGGTGATGGCGTTGTCGAGGTTTTCGAGCTTGCCGAAGTCGCGCAGGTAGCCGCGGCCTTGCAGATAGAAATCGTACGCGGCGGGCTGTGCCGTGCCGTGCGCCGTGAGCGCTTGTTTTTCCTGCGGCCCCAGCTCCAGGGCCAGAGTTTCGACGACGCTCTCCGCCACGCGGTCCTGCAAGGCAAAGGGGTCGGACGCCGCCGCTGTAATCATTCCGCCGCGAAGCTGCTGGTGCGAATGCGTGTCCACCAAACTGTAGCTGACCCGCACCTGGTCCGTGGCCCGCTGCACGCTGAGCACGAGGCCCAGGTTGACGCCGAATTCGCTGCGCGCTGCATCCAGCGAAGTGACGTGTTTCGCGCGCATCTCGCTTGCGGGGATGACCGCGAGCGCTCGGTGTTCGCTCAAAGCGCTGAGCCGGGACGTCAGAGTGTCGACTAGCCCGCTCTCGAAGGCGGCTTCGGAACCTTGACTGTTGCTTTCCGGCGGAAGGATGGCGACCTGCATCCGCGAAGGCACGGACGGCTGCGCCGGACCGGGGCGAATCAAGCGGGAACGCAGCAAGAGCCCTCCGCCGAGGAGAAGAACTCCCAGCCCCGCCGTGGCCAGCAGCCTCCGGAGAAGACGCGACTTTCCTGGCCGCGGAGCCGGTGCATGGCCGACAGACCCGATCGCCTCGAGCGCTGCGCGGACTTCGCCAGCGCGCTGGTACCGCCGCGGCGGTTCCTTTTCAAGGCAGCGATGGATGACGACAGAGAGGCCTTGGGGCACGTGCTCCGGGAGGGGCGCAGGCGGGTCTCGCAGAATCGAGGTGCAGAGCCGGTACAGGTTCTCACCACGGAAAGGCCGCAGACCGGAGGCGATCTCATAGAGAACCACGCCGAGCGACCACAGGTCGGTTCGAGGTGTGGCGTCCTTGCCTTCGAGCTGTTCTGGCGCCATATAGGGAAGTGTGCCGGCAACGCCGAAGGCACCTTCGGTCGAAGCTGTCTCGAGAGTTCTGCGGTCAAATTCTACGGGGTCGGTGCGGCGCGCCAGGCCGAAGTCCAGGATCTTTGCATCGCCCTGCGGCGTGATGACGATGTTCAGAGGTTTCAGATCGTGGTGGACGACGCCGCGGGCGTGAGCATGTTCGAGCGCCGAGGCGAGCTGCCGGCCGTACCGCAGTACCGTTTCGATGGGTAGGCCGCCGGGGCGGACGGACTCGGCAAGAGGCTGCCCCTCGACGTACTCCATTGCGATGTACAGCTCGCCGGACGATTCGCCGACTTCGTAGATCGTGCAAATGTTGGGGTGGTTCAATGCTGATGCGTTGCGAGCTTCTTCTCGGAGGCGCTCGCGGCTGCGTGCATCCAGGCCAGCGCGGGCGGAGACAAATTTCAAGGCCACCGTGCGTCCCAGAGTGGTGTCCTCGGCCCGGTAGACCACACCCATCCCGCCGCTCCCCAGCGGATCAAGCAGTCGGTAGTGGGACACGACGGCGCCGGGCATGGCCATCTCACCGAGGAACTGCGCGACTGGGTTGTTCAGGGGATAACACGCGGCGGCACGCGCACCAGCCGCCGTCGTGCGAGATATTAGGCCGCGTAGCGAGTCAAGTCAATGTCGCCCGAACCCGGCGGCGGAAACATTCCAAAAGGCCGCGATCCGGCGAATCAGCAGTCTGCTCATTTGCCCGCTCCCTCCTGGAGGCGGCGCAGAAGACGAATCTGCCCCGCGTGGTAGATATCGTGGAACGCCACGCCGAAGATCTGCCGTGTGAAACTGGACGCGCGGCCGGTGCGAATCGCTTTCGAAATGGCACCGCAAAGCGCGCGGTGCTCATTTTCCAGCAGTTTCCGGTCGGCGCGCCAGGCGGCTTCGTTCAGCCGGCCCTTCTCCGGCCGGGCGAAGAAATTACTGCCCTTCAATGCAAACGAGCCACGCTTCCCGCCTTCCAGCCGACGCCGGACAGCGTACTTCCAGTAAGCTGTGTGCAGAGCCTCTTCCCAGATGTTGTGCCGGCTGGGAGCTGGCCGCCAGGCCGCCTGTCTTGCCGTCACTCCGCGGAGCGATTGCCGTAAATTCGGGCCATGCCAAGCGCTTTTTCTGTAGGCTTCGTCCAGTAATTGCAGTAAGAGTTGACCTTCCCTCATCTCCACCCTCCGCTCCCTGTGGACTCCGCGGGATCGTGCTTATCTCCGGTATTCGGGGCGCAGGATGGGCGGCGCGTCCCGAGAAGTCAAGGCGTGAGAGAGGGAAAGTAAGAATCAGTTGAAAACCATTTGCAAATAGAGAGGGGTCATGGTAGCCTCTTCCTGTAGTTGCAAACCATTTGCAAGAAGGACTGATGAAGTTTTCTCTCAAAACCGCTCTTCTCACTCTCTTCAGCTTCGTCTCTTGCCTTCTATTCATCCCGGCGTTGGCGGCGCAGGAGCGGCCCTACTTCGTAACCTACGACCACTACCTTGAAGAGCCCGGCAGCCTGGAAGTCGCGGTCAATTCCACCTTCGGCACGCAGCGATCTGGGAACAACTTCCTCTCCTATTGGACCGAGTTCGAATACGGTGTGACCGGCTGGTGGACCACGGAGTTTTATCTCGATGGCCAGAGCACGTTTCACGACAGCACGGTCTTCACCGGGTACCGCTGGGAAAATCGTTTTCGTCCACTGAAGCACGAGCACTGGATCAATCCGGTCCTGTACGTGGAATTTGAAAACGTCAACGGAGCGGACAAGACGTTGCGCGAGGTGGTGGGCCACGATGTTGAGGCCGACAAGGCAGAGCTCAACGGGGAATCAAGGCGCGAGCGCGAGCGTGAGTTCGAGCTGAAGCTTCTTCTCTCCAGCAGCTTCAAGGGCTGGAACATCTCGGAGAACATCATCGCGGTGAAAAATATTTCGAATTCACCCTGGGAATTCGGGTACGCCCTGGGAGCCAGCCGCCCCCTGGCATTGAAGGCATCGGCGAAGCGATGCAGTTTTTGTAGTGAGAATTTCGTCGCTGGCGTGGAAATGTACGGCGGGCTCGGCGATCGCTACCACTTCGGCCTGAAAGACACTTCCCATTATCTGGCGCCGGTTTTGGCGTGGAACCTCCCGAGCGGAACAACCCTGCGCGTTTCTCCGGGCTTTGGCTTGAACGACAACAGCCACCGGTTCTTGCTCCGCTGGAGCATTTCGCGCGAATTCTCCGGCTTCGGCGCGGCAGTGCGCCGGCTCTTCGGGGGACGTCCATGACGCCCGCCAAAATCGCTTTCGGAGTGTCTCTTGTTTTTCTGGTTTCCGGCCTGGCATTGGCGCAAAAGGACAAGCCCGCTGACTCACAAAAGAAAGACAATCCTTACGAAGAATTGACGCGGGCGCCGGAAAAGGCGCGCGGCCGCAGGAATCCCCTCGAAAATGATCCCGAAGTCAGGGTCGCGGGAAAGAAACTATTCGAACGGCACTGCGCGGAGTGTCATGGGGAAGACGGATCAGGGACGAAAAAAGCCCCGAGCCTACGGGCCGAAGAAGTGCAGAGCGCCACGCAGGGAACCCTCTTCTGGGTGCTGACGAACGGCGTCGTGCGGACCGGGATGCCGGTCTGGTCGAAGCTGCCGGAAGCGCAGCGCTGGCAAATCGTCAGCTACGTGAAGTCTCTCGGCGCGCCGGCGGCGCCCGCGACGGCCAAGCCTACTTCGCCGCCTCGTTGAGAATCATCGCCAGACGGATTCCCGCCTGTGCCAGTCGTTCGTCGACGACAGAGGCGGCTTCGTCCTGATAAGCCTGTCCGATGGCGATGTGCTTGTGCTGCATGCGGTCGCCGATTTGATTGTTGTCGGTGCAGGCATTCACGGGCACATCCTTCTCTATCGGGATCTTCTTTGCGAGCGCGCCATAGGTGGTTTCCTCGGCGTGATCGTGGCTCTCCCAGGCCCAATCCTCGAGGTGGATACCGGCTCGCTGCCAGCCCGGGATCTCCCCCGCAAATGCGGCTTCCAGCGCATCGCTGATTTCCGCTGGGTCCGCGCCTTCTGCCTGGCGCTCGAGGATTTCGGTGTCCCAAATGTGATGGAGATTCGGCGAATAGGAGCCGAAGCGCACATGCGGGTTCCTGCGGAAATACTTCACAGGCACGCAGTTTCCCCCGCGGTCGCCGTTCGTGGTGGCGTGTAGCGGTTGATGAAGGTCGCCGACGAAGTGAATCAGGAAGCGCAGAGCGTCGGCTCGCTTCGCGGAGGCCGCCGTTTTGTCTTTCAAGACGCCGAGTTGTTGCTCAATGGCCTGGGTGACGCAGCCGTTCTCGCCGCAGAAGGGGCCCACCGGCCCGGTTTGCGCTCCGCGGGGAATGTCCAGGTAGTGCCAGGGTTGGGTTTCCTTCCGGAGATTGCGAATGTCGTCGGGCCAGGTGGAGGCATCGGCGAATTCGTCTCCCATGGCATTGCCGCAGTATCGTTTGAGCGCAGGATCAATGGGATTGTCTTTCAGGAGCGTGAGCAGCATCTGCTTTGCGGCCGGCGTGAGGTGCTTCTCAGCCATCAGGGCGACCGTCTGATGGCCCTTGCAGCCCCAGGCGTGTGCCGAAGGAACAAAGAATAGACCGGCGATGGTCCAGAAAACTTGAAGCGTGAGCGAAACGCGCGAGCACTTCATAGAGCGCACCTCTCTTGGGTTAGTGACATGGGATCCCAAATCGTTTCACGAAAAAACTGATCCTTCGCGCGGCGATGGCCGCCCGAGGCCGGTCTCCGTATCACACGTCTCTCCGGATCAAGCGCTGAGCCATCGCCCGATCGGCTTCCACGATTCGGTGTGGTCGCAGATAACGCGCAGTGTCGCCGTGATGGGGATCGCCAGAATCAGGCCCATGCCTCCCCAGAACCATCCCCAGAACAAGAGCGCTATCGTAATGGCCACAGCATTCAGCCGGACGCGCCGGCCCACCAGTTCCGGCGCGAGCAGATTCATCGCCAGCAAATGAAATGTCAGGAGCACAACGGCGATGACCAGGAACGGAGCGATCGTCTTCCACTTGGCGAGACCGATCACCATCGGTGGCACCCAGGCGAGGACCGCCCCGAGATACGGCACCATGTTGAAGAGCCCGGATGCGATGCCGGTCAGCAGCGGGTAGTCCAGCCCCATCATCCAGAAAAAGAACGAGCTGACCGCAATTACCACGAGCGTGACGACGCTCATCCCCGCCAGATAGCTGCGCAGAACGGCGCGCAGATCGTCCAGCGTCTCCTTCACCTGGGTGCGCCGCGCGACGGGAAAAAGCTGGAGCGTGCCGTGCCAGAGGTCGCGCTTTATGGCCAGCATGAAAAACACAAGGAACGGCACAAAGGTGGCTTCGAGAAACAGCGCGTAGAGAGAGCCCGCGCCCCGGAGCAGCATCGTGCGCACGAGGCCCGGTCCCTGCGGCGGAGCCGAGTTTTGCTGCGACTGTGGTCTCGGCTGGGAAGCGATCTCCGAAACGCCGCCTTCGATTCGCTCGATGCGGCTGTCAAGTGCGGCGGTGGCCTGCTTGAGGACCACCGAGTACCGCGGCCAGTTCGCGGCAAAATCGGCGGCGCGCAGCCAGATCACATAGCCGCCCCCGGCAACGACGGCGACCAGAACGATGACTATGAGCAGCGCTCCCAGGGTGCGCGGCAAGCGCAGCCGTTCGAGGAATTCCACGGCTGGGTCGAGGAAGTATGCCAGCAGCACCGAGAGGAGAAGCGTAATAACAACGCCCGCCGCGTAATAGCAGAACAGGAGGATGATCGCGCCGACGATGACCCGCTGGCTGAAGGTGGATCCGGCCAGGCGGACGGTATCTGGCCGGGATGGCGTGGCGGACAAGGGTTCTCCTCGCGCATCAAGGTAACACATTCCGCGCGCTGCCGAATGACAGGTCGCGAGAGAGAAAACAAGTCTGCGGAATCACTCGCAGGGGGAATTGCAACTTCTGGAACAGCCGCCGCGCCTCTCCCGGAATGCCCAAAAGTCGGTGTGCTAAACTGCTTTTGCGTGCGATCTTGTGAGTCTCGGTCTTCTTCCCACGCTCGATTCATGGCCAAACAACTCTTCGGTACCGACGGAATCCGCGGTATCCCCGGCACGGAGCCGCTCGACGATGCGACGCTTTACGCCACTGGCCGCGCGCTCGGCGCAGCGATGCGCCGAGAACACGCCGCGCCGCGCCCCGCTGGATCGGGGCTGCGAGTCTTGATCGGGATGGACACGCGCGAATCCGGGCCGCACCTCGCGGCGATGCTCGCGGCGGGACTTGCGAAGTCCGGCGCCACCGTCAGCTTTGCGGGCGTGATCACCACGCCCGGCGTCGCCTGCCTCGTTCGCCAGGACGATTTCCGCGCTGGCGCCGTCGTCTCCGCATCGCACAATCCGTATCACGACAACGGCGTGAAACTTTTCTCGCACGCCGGGATGAAATTCCCCGATGCCTTCGAGGAAGAACTGGAGACGGAAATCCTGCGTCTGCGAACGGAGCCGCCGCCGAAAAATCCGCCGGCCCTTACTGCGGACGAGGCGCTCGACGCGGAGTACCTGACATTTCTGCGAGGCCGTGTTTTGCCCGGCGCGAAGCTCGCGGGGCTGCGCATCGTTCTGGATTGCGCCCACGGCGCGGCATACCGCTTGGGACCGGAGTTGTTCCGGTCGCTCGGGGCGGATGTCGTGGCCACGCACGTTGCGCCCGACGGGCGCAACATCAATGCGGATTGCGGCTCGCTGCATCTCGATGGGTTGCAGAAGCGCGTCGTCGCCGAGCGCGCTGCCTTGGGCATTGCCTTTGACGGCGACGCGGACCGCGCGCTCTTCGTTTCCGCGGCGGGCCACATCGTGAACGGCGACGGCGTGCTTCTTGCCGCCGCGCGCTACCTGAAAGCGCAGGGCCGCCTGAAGGGCGATCGCGTTGTGGCTACATCCATGTCCAACCTGGGCCTCGAGCGCGTGCTGGTCCAGGAAGAAATTTCACTCGCTCGGGTGGCCGTGGGCGACCGTTACGTGCTGGAAGAGATGCTGCGCAGCGGCAACATAATCGGCGGCGAGCAATCCGGCCACATTATTTTTCTCGAGGATTCTCCCGCTGGCGATGGCTTGCTCACCGGACTGAAGATCGCCTCGCTGGTCTCGATGAAGGGCTCGCTCGAATCGCTGGTGGCGGGATTGAAAGATTATCCGCAGACGATCGTCAATGTGAAGGTGCGCTGGAAACCGCCGCTCGAATCGCTCCCGGAAGTGGCGCGCGCGCTCGCCGAAGCGAAATCCGCGCTCGGCGACAACGGCCGCATTGTGCTGCGCTACTCCGGCACCGAGCCGCTCGCTCGCGTCATGGTCGAGGCCGAGCACGAAGCCGACGTGAAGCGCTTCAGCGAATCGGTTGCCATTGCCATCCGCTCCTCCATCGGCGCATAGGGCGGTGGCGACAGTCTCCCAAAGAATGGAGGGCCGGACGGGCAAGTCTGTGAGATTCTGTAGAAAGCACGCGCTGAAGCTGGCGAGAAGTCACCCAATTGATTGAATAAACCCCATATATTCAGGCGAGTGCACAAGCAAGCATTTCGAACCCCCTGCTGGCATACGGCTTGCTCCGTAGCTACACAGATAGACAAGATTGGCTTCCCGGGGTGGCCCGATCCAACCTCGACTGGATCGCGGTTCGGGGGACCAAGATGAATAAGGGGGCACGCACCGGCCCCCTTTTCTATTTCAGGGCCCGGCTACCCTGGGGCTTCTCCTGCTCCGCGAGTGGTTTTTGGCTTTGGAACTCTATTTGGAAGCCGTGGACGAAATTTGTCCCGACCCGGTAGGGAGTCCGCCCTCTTTCCTTTTCGAGGCACCCCGCAGGGAGCGGCGCTTCCACGCAGCCTGAAAAAAGCGAGCGGCCGGTGGGGGTGCCGGCCGCTCAGGGCGTGGGGTGATGGAGGGTAATTTGATACGAGACCGAGAATGGCGCGCCCTTGCGAGCTCGCTCAACTCCCGATCACGTAGGAGATTTTGACTTCCAGCCTCTTTTAGGTCGATAGTCCCCCCGGTTCATTCGTCCGAGTACTCCCGTTTGCCCTCCGCGTACTTTCTTCTAGTACGTCCGTACTTCCAATTGTCTCGACACGGGCGCACTTGATCAACGATCCGAGGTATCTCGCATTTCTCTGCCGGGGCAACATCTCGTGCTCCTACATAGAAAAGGCTGCTCGGCGTTGCCTGGCCAAAACAGAAGGCGCCTCTACAAGACCTATCTCGTTTACGGTATTCTCGTTGGACCATGCATGACCTGAATTATTTCCGGGACCACCTGGATGTCTTCGCCGGGATGGCGAAGAACCGCGGCATTACACTCGACCTCGACGCGTTCCGCGGGCTCGACCGCGAGCGCCGCGACCTCATCACGAAGGCCGAACAGCTCAAGGCGCAACGCAATAGAGCGAGCGAAGAAATCGCGCGTCTGAAAAACGACAAGCAGAACGCCGGCGCGCTCATCGCGGAGATGAAGCAGGTGTCCGATCGCATCAAGCAATCCGACGTGCGCATCGCGGAGCTCGACGCCGGGCAGCGCGAACTCCTGCTCACGATTCCCAACGTACCGCACAGCTCCGTCCCGGTGGGAACAAGTGCTGTAAACAACAAAGAGGTGCGCCGCTGGGGCACGCCACCCAAGTTCGACTTCGCCCCGCGTCCCCACTGGGAAGTGGGCGAGCGCGCCGGAATCCTCGACCTCCGCGCTGCAGCGAAAATCACCGGGGCGCGATTCGCCGTGTACAAAGGCTGGGGCGCGCGGCTTGAGCGGGCCCTCGCGAATTTCTTTCTCGACGTGCACACACGAGAGCACGGCTACACGGAGATTCTCCCCCCGTTTCTGGTGAATACGGCGTCGCTCACCGGCTCCGGCCAGTTGCCAAAATTCGCCGCCGACCTTTTCCGTATCGAGAACACCGATTTCTGGCTTACGCCGACCTCCGAAGTCGAACTGCACAATCTCTACCGCGACGAAACGCTCGCGGAAGACCAGCTCCCCATTCGCGTGACGGCGTGGACGTCCTGCTTCCGCTCGGAAGCCGGCGCCGCGGGTAAAGACACGCGCGGCATCCTGCGGCAGCACCAGTTTCAGAAGGTCGAGCTTTTTAAGTTCACTCACCCGGAGAAAAGCCACGACGAGTTGGAGTCGCTTGTCCGCAACGCCGAGACGATACTGCAGAAGCTCGGTCTCCACTATCGCACTGTGCTGCTGTGCTCGGGTGACATGGGCTTTGCCTCGACCAAGACCTACGACATCGAAGTCTGGCTGCCCGCAAGCAGCGAATTCCGTGAAATCTCTTCCTGCTCGAACTGCGAAGCGTTCCAGGCGCGCCGCGCCAGCATCCGCTATAAGCCCAAAAGCGGCGGGAAAAGCGACTTCGTGCACACGTTGAACGGTTCCGGGCTCGCCGTCGGGCGGACGTGGGTCGCCCTCATTGAGGCTTATCAGCAGGCGGACGGCTCTATCGTCATCCCAGACGTTTTGCGACCGTACATGGGAATCGAACGGATTCCGGCCGCTAGCTAGGTCACTTCTTGTAGAGCACGGTACCCCATACCCTTATCGAGATAAACTGTTTATTTTCATTAACTTAGGCTACGATTTGGGCCTAAAATGCGACCTTCCTGCGTACCCCATACGCCGCGCAACCTGTTGAATTTGCACGTTTTCGTTTGACACCCCTTTTTCCCCTTGCATACACTGCGCACACTGTAGCCGCGGGCCTACTAGAGGATGACCCGGCCGCAGGAGCAGACGACAATCGAATGGCCTTCCTGGCGCGGATAGCGCGGTTCCTGTTCTGGCTGCTCGTGGTTTCCTGGAGCGTAGCGCTTCTTCGCCACGCGATAGCCTGGATTCTGCGAGGCGCCACGCCGCACGCAGGAGAAGGCGCAGCGCAGACTGAAGGCACACGGCAGTTGCACCGCGATCCAGTCTGCGGGACTCACGTATCCGAACAGATCTCTTTTCCGTTGGGCGAAGGCGGAGCCACTTTACATTTCTGCTCTGCGGAATGCCGGGAGAAGTACGCAGCCTCGCAGCGCTTCGCAGCCAATGGGTAGTCGGCGCAACGACGCCGCTTAGACGAAAGGAACCACGCTGATGGCCACGGTCGTAAAACCCACTGCCCCGCCGATGGTGCCCCGCATCGCACCGCGGGAGGACCTGAACCCTTTCCGCATCGCGCAGATCCAGTTTGACATGGCGGCGGAATTCCTGAAGCTGGATCCCAGCCTGCGGCAGATCCTCCGCACGCCGAAGCGCATCCTGGAAGTGTCCATTCCGACGAAGATGGACAACGGGCAAGTCAAAGTGCTCACGGGCTACCGCGTGCAGCACAATGTGGCGCGCGGGCCGGGCAAGGGCGGCATCCGCTACCATCCCAACGTTTCGCTGGACGAAGTGAAGGCGCTCGCGGCGGGGATGACGTGGAAGACGGCGATGGTAAACGTGCCCTTCGGCGGCGCCAAGGGCGGCGTGATCTGCGACCCGAAGCGCATGTCCAAGGGCGAGCTCGAACGCATGACGCGCCGCTACGCGAGCGAGATTTTTCCGATCATCGGCCCGGACCAGGACATTCCCGCGCCGGATATGTATACCGACGCGCAGACCATGGCGTGGATCATGGACACCTACTCCATGACCATCGGGCATGCGGCGCACGGCGTGGTGACGGGCAAGCCGCTATCCGTCGGCGGCTCGGCAGGGCGCGACGAAGCCACCGCGCGCGGGCTGCTCTACATCGTGGAAGAAGCCTGCAAAGTGAAAAAGATTTCTCTGCGCGGAGCGAGCGTTGCCATTCAGGGTTTCGGCAACGCCGGCGCGACCGCGGCGAAGCTTTTCGCCGAGAAGAAGGCCAAGATCGTCGCCATTAGCGATTCGCGCGGCGGCGTAACCAATTCGCGCGGTATCGACCCCATCAAGGCCATGCGCTACAAGGAGCGTTCGGGCACCGTGGTGGGAATGCCAGGCGCGTCGCGCATCTCGAATGACGACCTGCTCACCATGAAGTGCGACATCCTGGTGCCTTCGGCGCTCGAGGGAGTCATTACGCTGCACAACGCCGACCAGATCAAGGCGCGCATTGTCGCGGAGGCTGCCAACGGCCCGACAACCCCGCACGCGGACGAAGTCCTGGCGCGGCGCGGTATCACCGTCCTGCCGGATATTCTAGCGAACGCCGGCGGCGTCACGGTTTCCTACTTCGAATGGGTGCAGAATCAGCAGGGGCTCATCTGGGATCTCGAGGAAGTGCGCGCTCGCCTGCAGAAGACGATGGTGCGCGCGTTCCAGGAAATGTTGGAGACCATGCGCAGGCACCACGTGCCGCCGCGCGCCGGTGCCATGATCCTGGCCGTCAGCCGCGTTGCCGAAACCACCCTCGTCCGCGGTCTCTTCCCGTAAGACGGAAGCGTCGGCATCCTGCCAGCGCTTTTCGGCGGTAAGTCCGCGGTCTGTGAATTCGCCGGCGAGACGCCGATTCTACCGCCCGCTCTCCGCAAAGTTTTTCTTGCGTTGAAGAAATAAACCTGCGTACATTCGCGTGTGCCGGTTCACCCCGCGACCCGGGCGTGGCCGGCACTTTTCGCTTTGCGCAAAAAGGCAGGCAGCGAGACTCTTTGTTGCGCGAGGCGCGACACACAAGACGATGAGCAACAACGCAAATGCGCCGCCGCTTCTGCTGTCCATCGCGGGCTTCGATCCATCCTGCGGAGCGGGCACGGCCGCCGACCTGAAGACGTTTGCCGCGCACGGCTGCTACGGCGTGGCTGCGATCAGCGCACTGACGGTGCAGAATACGCAGGGCGTAGAGGATGTGCAGAACACTCCCAGCGCGACGCTGCGCGCGCAGCTCGAAGTTCTGGCGAAGGATTGTGAAATCGCCGCGGTGAAGATCGGCATGCTCGGCAACCGCGGAAACGCCGTCGCCGTGGCGGAATTCCTCGATGCCTACAAGATCGCCCATGTCGTGCTCGACCCGGTAATGAAGTCCTCGAGCGGGCGCGAGTTGCTCGATGCCGCCGGGATCAAGTACCTCGCCACGGAGCTATTGAAACGCATCAGTGTGATCACGCCGAATGTGCCGGAAGCGGAGATTCTGACGGGCCTGACGATCAAGGAGACCGCGGACATGGAAGCAGCGGCGCGGAAGA
Organism: Terriglobia bacterium; assembly: GCA_041497835.1. GTDB lineage: Bacteria > Acidobacteriota > Terriglobia > Acidiferrales > UBA7541 > Acidiferrum. Next base: position 18,481 of record JBGQHF010000007.1, on the reverse strand, counting down.
TTGTAGAGATGGGCGCGCGCGCCGTGATCATTAAAGGCGGCCACCTGGAGCGCCCCCTGGATGTGCTTTTCGACGGCAGCGAGATCCTGACCCTCGGCGGCGACCGCGTGAAGACCGACAACACGCACGGCACAGGCTGCACGTTTGCTTCGGCGCTCGCCTCGCAGCTTGCCCTCGGCCGTTCGTTGCAGGAAGCCGCCATGCTCGCGAAGGCCTACGTCACCAAAGCGATTGAGAAGAGCTATCCCGTCGGAAAGGGCCGCCTGCCGCTGGATCATTTCTACCGCCAGCGGATCGAGCCGCCCGCCCGCGGCGTGCACGAAGTCCCGCAGCATGGATTGCATCCCGCCGCCGAGCCCGCCGCCCACTGACGCGTCATCCATGCCCCGATCGATGCATTTCTACTGCGTTAGAATGACCGGGTAGTGCCGGCCTCTCGCGGTTCGGAAGGTCGAACCTGAGCACATGCAACGATCTCGAGTTCATCCGGCGACGTTACAATCGCCTCGCCGCAATCTATCCCTTCTTCGAACTCGCCTTTGCCCTTCCGCCTGGGATTCGTGCGCGCGTCGTCGACCGCCTCGAACTGCGCCCCGGCGACGCCGTCGCCGAGATCGGATGCGGCACGGGGAGAAACTTGATCCATCTGGTGCGAGCGGTCGGACCGCAAGGGCGTGTCTACGGCGTTGATTACTCGGACGGCATGCTCGCCAGAAGCCAGAAACTTTGCGATGCCCGGCGCTGGTCGAACGTGACGCTTCTCCGCCAGGACGCCCGCCAGTTAGAGTTGCCCGGGCTGATTCACGGTGCGCTCTTCAGCCTCTCGTACGGCGTAATTCCTGAGCCTCACGTGGCCTTAGCGCGTGTCTGGAGTTACTTGGGAACAGGACGCCACGTCGTCATCATGGATGGTCCGTTCTTCCCTGGAATCTTGGGCAAGATCGCCCGGCCAATCAGCCTGCTGATCAGCAGAGCCACCGTGCTTGGAAATCCGGACCCGATCGCGGGACGTGACCTGGCACCGCTTACTCGCGTGCTCGTGAAAGAAACGCGCAACCTGGGTACCTACCACCTCTGGCGAGGCACGAAGAATTGACTGCTGGACCCTAGCGCCGATAAGCGAGGCGGCCAGCGACAATCGTCGCCATCGCCGCGCCCTTGAACGTGCGCCCATCGAAGGGTGAGTTGCGGGACTTGCTCGGAGATTCGCTCGTTTTGTAGGTCCATGCGTGCTCGGTAGAAAAGACCGTTAGATCCGCAGGCTGACCGACGGCAATCTTGCGCTCCATTCCCAAGACTCGCGCGGGGCCCGTCGTGAAAAGCTCGACCATCCTCATCAGGGAAATGCGCCCCGCGTGCACGAGTTGCTCGAGCGCCAGCGCGAGCGCGGTCTCGAAGCCAAGAATCCCGAAAGGTGCGCGGTCGAACTCCACATCCTTCAACGCCGGCTCGTGCGGCGCGTGGTCGGTCGCGATAGCCTCCACGGTGCCGTCGGCCAGTCCGGCCAGCAGCGCGTCGCGGTCTTCGCGCGCGGCCAGCGGCGGGTTCATCTTGTAGCGCGCATCGTATTGCACGTCTTCGTCGATCAGCGTGAAGTGATGCGGCGTCACTTCACACGTTACGCGCAGGCCGCGCTGCTTCGCCCATCCCACCTGCTCGAGCGAGGCCTTCGCGGAAAGATGCGCGATGTGCAGCCGCGCGCCGGTCAGTTCGGCGAGTTGCACGTCGCGCGCCACGCAAACCGATTCCGCCGCGGCAGGCATCCCGCGCAGGCCGAGCCGCGTGGACGTGACTCCTTCGCGCATGACCGCGCCCGCCGCGAGCGATACATCTTCCGCGTGCTCGATGACCGGCAAATTCAGCGAGCCGCAGTACTCCATCACCTGCCGCGCCAGCTTGGCCGTGGCGATGGGCTTGCCGTCGTCGCTCACGGCGACGATCCCCGCCTCCCGCATCCCGGCAATTTCGGCGATGGCTTCGCCCCTGCTCCCAGCGGATGCCGCGCCGATGGGCCACACACGCACGCTTGCGCCGGCGCGCGCCCGGTCCAGAATAAAGCGCGTCACCGATGCGTTGTCGTTCACCGGCTTCGTGTTCGGCATGCAGCAGACAGCGGTGAAGCCGCCGCGCGCCGCCGCGCGCGTACCTGTTTCGATCGTCTCCGAGGATTCCTGGCCCGGCTCGCGAAGATGCGCGTGCAGGTCGATGAAGCCCGGCGCGACGATCAGCCCGCTCGCGTCAAAGATCTCGCAGCCTTGCGGCGCCGGGATATTTCCGGATGCTCCGGCCTGCGCGACCCGTTCGCCGTCGAGAAGAATGTCCAGCGCCGCGTCGGTCTTGCTCGCCGGATCGAGAACGCGGCCGTTCTTAATCAGCAGCATGCGTGGATTCCCTTGGGTGTTCCGTGGTTTGCGGCGCTTCTTCTCCGGCAGCGCCGATAAGCAGGAAGAGAATGGCCATGCGCACGGCGATGCCGTTCGTCACTTGCTCCAGAACGCACGATTGCGCCCCGTCGGCGACCTCCGGAGAGATTTCGATGCCGCGGTTCATCGGCCCGGGATGCAGGACGATGGCGTCCGCCTTCGCCCGCCGGAGGCGGGCCGCGTTAAGCTGGTAGAGAAGAATGTAATCTTCGAGCGGCACCGGCGGCTCGTGCAGCCGCTCCGACTGCACGCGCAGCATGAGGATGACGTCGGCGTCTTCGAGGGCCTCTTCGATGCGCGCGGTGCGGCGGATCGCGGCGCCCGGCGGGCCGATCTTCTCGAGTTCCTTCGGCACCCACATCGCCGGGCCGCACAGGGTAAACCGGCAGCCGAATTTCCCGAGCAGGTGAATGTCCGAGCGCGCCACGCGGCTGTGCAGGATGTCGCCGAGGATCGTGACATTCAGGTTTTCAATCGCGCCCTTGCGGTCGCGGATGGTCAGGGCATCGAGTAGTCCCTGCGACGGGTGCTCGTGCGTCCCGTCGCCCGCATTAATCACCGGAATATCGAGGTGACGCGCGACGAACTCCGGCGCGCCCGACGCCGCGTGGCGCATCACCAGGCAGTCCGGCTTCATCGCATCGAGCACGCTCACGGTATCCAGCAGCGACTCGCCTTTTTTCACGCTGGAGGCTTCCGCCTGCAGGTTCATGGTGTCAGCGCCCAGCCGCGCCGCCGCCGTGCCGAAGCTGATGCGCGTGCGCGTGGAATTCTCGAAAAAGGCCAGCGCGACGCTCTTCCCGCGCAGCGTGGCGAGTTTTTTCAGCGGGTGCTTCTGAATTTCCTGGAAGGACTTGCTCTGATCGAGCAGAAAGGTGAGTTCCTCCGCGGTGAGCGGTTCGAGAGCCAGCAGATCGCGGAAGCGGGGCGTCACATCCTCCTTTTCATGGAGTTCGGCTATGGCGTGCGGTCCACGAGCATCACGCGCTCTTCATTGTCGATCTCGCGCAGCCGCACCTCGATGATCTCCGTGTCGCTCGTCTGGACCGTCCGGCCGGTGAACTGCGCCTCGATGGGCATCTCGCGGTGGCCGCGGTCAATCAGCACGCACAGGCGGACCCGCCGGGGCCGCCCAAGATCGAAAAGTCCGTTCATCGCGGCGCGGATCGTGCGGCCGGTGTAGAGCACGTCGTCCACCAGGACCAGGTCCATATCGTCCACGCCGAAGGAGATGTCCGAGGATTGCAGGACCGCCTGCGGCGCTATTTTGGAGAGGTCGTCGCGGTACAGCGTGATGTCCAGCGTCCCGACGGGGACGTCCACGCCGTCGATCCCGCGCATGGCGCGGGCAATGCGCTGCGCGAGCGGCACGCCGCGGCGGCGAATGCCGATCAGCGCAAGGTGTTTTGTCCCCCCGCTCTTTTCCACGATTTCGTGCGCGAGTCGGTGCAGCGTCCGGTCGATCTCCGGCGCGGACATCAATTGTGCTTTTTCAACAATGGGCATGGCCGCGTAATCCTAGCATAAGGGGCTGAAACAGGGCATTCACAGCTTCGTGATAGACTGCCGCGGCAACCGGGAGAAGGAGTGCCTATGTTCCGCGAGTGGAAAACGACCCGGAGAACACTTTTCTGGGGTGCGTTGTGTGCCGCGCTCGCCCTGGCCGAACTGGCGCAGGCCTTTCCGCAGGCCCGCCCCGTCCGGCGAGTTGCCGAAGGAGCAAGAGCGCCGACGCGGCCGAAACTTGTCGTGCTTCTCGTCGTGGATCAATTCCGCGCCGACTACGTGGACAGATTCCGCGGGCAGTGGCACGCCGGGCTGAAACGCCTCCTGGACGAAGGCGCCTGGTTCCGCAACGCCGCCTATCCCTTCGCGAACACGGAAACCTGCGTGGGCCACTCCACGATTTCCACGGGCGCGTTTCCGGCAACCCATGGGATGGTTTCCAACGAATGGTGGGACCGCGAGCTGGGCAAGCCGGTCACCTGCACGGCCGATCCGAATGCGAAGAATTCAGGTTACGCGGGCATCGCTGTAAAGGGCGGCGATAGTGCCTGGCGCATGGCGGTCCCTGCGTTCGCGGACGAATTGCGCTTTCAGATCGGCGGCGCGACTCGCGTGGTCACGCTTTCCTTGAAGGCACGCGCGGCGATCTCCCTCGCTGGACACGGCGCGGATGCTGTGACCTGGTTCGACGCCGCCACCGGTGCGTGGACCACTTCCAGCGTCTATCCCGTGGCGCCCTTCGTCGAAGAATATGCGAAGGCGCATCCCGTCAAGGAAGACTACGGGAAGACGTGGACGCCTGTTCTCCCCGCTTCTTCCTATTTCTATGACGAAAAAGCAACCGGCGCCGTGCCGCCGGAAGGCTGGGGCCTGTCCCTGCCGCACCCTCTGCGCGGAAAGGACGGCGGCACGGAACCCGACCGCGCTTTCTACCAGCAATGGCAGACGAGCCCCTATTCTGATGTGTATCTCGCCCGGCTGGCCGAACAGGCGGTGGATGCACTCGGGCTCGGCCGGGGCGGGAGCACCGATTTTCTCGGCATCGGCTTCTCCGCGCTCGACTATTCGGGCCATGCGTTCGGTCCGCGCAGCCACGAAGTGCAGGACGTGCTCGCGCGACTCGATCAGACGCTCGGCGCGCTCTTCGCTCATCTGGACGCAAGAGTCGGCCGGGGCAATTACGTCGTGGCCGTCAGTGGCGACCACGGCGTCGCGCCCATTCCTGAAGACATGCAGAGAACTCGCGCCGATGCAGGATGGTTCAAGCTCGCAGAAGCGCAGCGGCGCATCGAAAAGGCGCTCGAGCCGTACAACTATCCGAAACCCGCGGTCGCGGAGAATACCGGCAGTGACATCTATTTCGTTCCCGGTGTATACGCGCGCTTGAAAAGCGAAAGTGCCGCAATGCGCGCGGTGCTGGCGGCGCTCGAAGAGATGCCCGGCGTCGCCGGTGTTTACACCACGGGCGAGATTCAGGATTGCCCGGCAACGAACAGCCCGCTCCGGTCGGCCCTTGCAGCGAACTATTTCGCTGGCCGTAGCGGAGATTTGTTTGTCGTGCCGAAACCATATTGGCCGGCCGACTATTCCGCTCCGGGACAGCCGCGCCGCTACGGCACCACGCACGGAGCGCCCTACTTCTACGACCAGCATGTCCCGATATTCTTGATGGGCTTCGGCATACGTCCCGGCGAATACTGGACGCCTGCGACCCCCGCGGACATTGCCCCGACGCTCGCCGCGTTGTGCGGCATCACCCTCGCACCGCGTGATGGCCATGTACTCGCCGACGCGCTGAAGTCGGCGGCTCCAACCGCAAGAACGGCCGCCCCGCCCGGGGCAAAGAGAGACGCCGCGAAGTCCGAAAAATATTGAGCCTGCTTGACCGGCTTTGCCGCAAGATTCCGCGCTCGAATTCTCCGCGCTTCGTGCTAGACTCTCCTCGAAGTGAGCGCCACGCTTGCGGTTGATCTGAGCGTACAAATCGGCGCGCTGCGCCTGCGGAATCCCATTCTTGCCGCAAGCGGCACTTTCGGCTACGGCTCGGAATATTCCCACCTCGTTGATCTCAATCGTCTCGGCGGTTTCGTCGTCAAAGGACTTTCGCGAGAACCCATCCAGGGCGCGCCCGCGCCGCGGCTGTGCGAGACTCCCTCGGGAATGCTGAACGCCGTCGGGCTTCAGAATGTCGGTGTTCGTGCATTCGTCGCCGAGAAACTGCCCGCTCTTCGAAAGTTCGAGACCGCAATTGTGGCCAACGTCTTCGGCTACACGATCAACGATTACGCGGAGGTGATCCGCGCCCTCGAAGGCGCGGAGGGACTCGCTGCGTACGAGTTGAACGTGTCCTGCCCAAATGTGAAGGAGGGCGGTCGCCAGTTCGGAACCGATCCGGTTCTTCTTGCAGACGTGGTCGGCGCCGCCCGCAAGGCTGCCTCCCGGCGGCCCTTATGGGTAAAGCTTTCTCCGCTCGTCGCGGATATCGGCCTCCTTGGCCGGGTCGCGGAGGAGGCCGGAGCCGACGCCCTCACTGTCGCGAACACCTATCCGGCAATGGCAATCGACTACCGAACCCGTAGATCGCGCCTGGGGAGTCCGACGGGGGGCCTGTCTGGCCCGGCCGTCAAGCCGATCACCATGCGCCTTGTATGGGAAGTCTGCCGGGCGGTCTCCATCCCAGTTATTGGGCTGGGAGGCATTGAAACGGTGGACGACGTCATGCACTACATCCTGGTGGGGGCGACTGCAGTACAGGTTGGGACGGCCAGCTTTGCTGACCCAACGGTCAGTGAGAGCCTCGTAAGCGGTCTTCAGAGCGGCCTTTCCGAATCTAAGTGTTGTAATATAAGCGAGATACGAGGGAAATTTCTTGTCGAAAAGGGTTGACATAATGGTGTTCCTATGCTACCATTTATGGGATTTGAGTAGCGGAAAACACACACTATGAGACGAACACTCTTCTACGCTTGGGCTGCCCTTCGCTGGGTGCCCTTGATGTTTATAATGGCACAGGGCATGGAAGCTCCCCTTGTGGCCCGCCAGAGCGAGCCGGTTAAGCCCATCAAGGTCTGGATGGGCAACGCGAGCTGGTACGGTCAGGAATTCCACGGCCGCAAGACCGCTAATGGGGAAAGATTTGATTGTGAAGCCCTTACGGCCGCCCACCCCAGTCTGCCGTTTGGGTCGGTGGTGCGAGTCGTGAACCCCCGAAACGGCCAGTTTGAGCTGGTCCGCATAAATGACCGGGGCCCCTATCAGGAGGGCCGGGAAATTGACGTCTCCTATCGCGTTGCCCGGAAGATCGGCCTGATCCACTCCGGTGTCAGCAAAGTGCGTCTGGAATTGATGGCTTGGCCCGAGCCACGGTGAACCTCGAGACTCAGCCCCGTAGCCGTCTGATCGTAGCCCTGGACTTTGATTCTGTCGCTCCCGCCCTGCGCTTTGCCGAAAAAGTGGCCGATCTAGTCGGTATGTTCAAGATCGGAAGCCAGTTATTCACCGCGGAGGGTCCTGGGGTTCTCGGAAAGATCGCTTCCCTGGGCGCGGGCATCTTCCTTGACCTGAAGTTCCATGACATCCCAAATACGGTGGCAGGGGCGGTCCTGGCGGCGACTGGCCTGCCCGGTCTGCAACTTGTCAATGTCCATGCCCTCGGCGGGCGAGAAATGCTGGAGGCTGCGACCCAGGCAATTCACGCCGCCCAGCCTCTCGACGCCGACCGCCCTCGTCTCTTGGCAGTTACCATTCTCACCAGCATGGATGAGAAGGCGATGCGAGAGGTGGGCATTTCCGGCCCGGCGCGCGACCGCGTGGTCAAGCTGGCCCGGCTGGCGCGCAAGGCTGGCGTTGACGGCGTCGTCGCGTCCGTCCAGGAGGCTCGGGCGATTCGCAAAGCCTGCGGGCGCGATTTCCTGATTGTGACACCCGGCGTACGGCCGAAAGATTCGGGAATGGGCAAAAAGCGAGACGACCAGACCCGCACGGCAACTCCAACCGCTGCCATTCGCGCCGGCGCGGACTACATCGTGGTGGGCCGCCCGATTACCGCCGCAGTTGATCCGCGCGCTGCGGCGCAAGCCACCCTTCAAGAGATTGAAAACGCCTGAGGCGCTCCCTCGGTTGACCTGGACCACAGAGTAGTTGCATCCTCTTGCCCCATGCTTCCTCCCGGGAAAAGCGTCATTGTCGGCACGGCCGGTCACATTGATCACGGCAAGTCCTCACTCGTCCAGGCGCTGACCGGCACAAATCCTGACCGCCTCGAAGAAGAGAAGCGGCGCGGCATCACGATTGACCTGGGTTTTGCCTTCCTGGAAGAGATGGGGGTCCGCTTCGGCTTTGTGGACGTGCCGGGCCACGAACGCTTTGTGCGCAACATGCTTGCGGGGGCGGCCGGCGTAGACCTGGTTCTGCTCGTTATTGCCGCGGACGAATCCATCAAGCCGCAGACCCGCGAACATTTCGACATCTGCCGTTTGCTCGGTGTTCAGCACGGCGTCGTTGCTCTGACGAAGAGCGACCTCGTCGATCCCGGCATGCTGGACCTCGTGCGCCTCGAAGTGGCGGAGTTTCTTCGCAATTCGTTTCTCGAGCGAGCGCCCATCGTGCCGGTCAGCGCGAAAACCGGCGCCGGACTCGGCGAACTGAAACGTGAGCTGTGCGCCGAGGCGCAGCGCCTGCCCGGAAAAGATGGTTCGCGGTATTTTCGCCTGCCCATCGACCGTGCGTTTGCGATCAAGGGTTTCGGCACTGTCGTAACCGGGACCCTGATTTCGGGGAGTGTGGCCGCGGGCGACGAGGTCGAGCTGTTTCCGGCCGGCGGGCGCGTGCGTGTGCGCGGTGTGCAGTCGGGTGGGAAACCCGTCGAGCGGGCCTTCGCCGGCCAGCGCACAGCCATCAACCTTGCTGGAGTCGAGCTTTCCGCTGTGCGCCGCGGCATGTCTCTTGCCGCTCCGGGGCTCTTCCGCGCGACGCGCCGGTTCGACGCGTGCATGGAATTGCTGGGTTCCGCCCCGAAGTGGAAAGACAGGTCACGCGTGCATTTCCACCAAGGAACGGCGGAAGCTGTCGCCGAGGTTCACCTTCACGGCCGGATGGAGCTCGCTCCGGGTACAAAAGCGTTCGCGCAGTTCCGCATGGCGGAAGACGTTCTTGTTCTGCGCGGCGATCGCTTCATTCTCCGGCAGTTCTCCCCGGTCGTGACCATCGGCGGCGGAATCGTCCTGGATCCGTTTGCCAGGCGGCCGCGGCGGCGCGAAACCAGCCGCGAGCAATACCTGGAAATTCTTCAGCGCGGCGACCCGGCGGAAGCTATTCTAGCCATGGCCGAGCGCACACCTCAGGGTCTGTCGCTCGCGGACGTCGTGTCGCGAACCGCCTGGCCGGAAAAGGAGATCCAGGCCGAATCGGCGAAGCTCCAGGCGGCGGGAAAACTGCGCCGCGTCGCCGAACAGCCCGCCGTGGTGATGGCCGGGAATCTCTTCGCGCAGCTCTGCGAACAAATCTATGCGCGCGTGGAGAAATTTCACAAAGAGAACCCCTTATCGCCCGGCATCCCGCGGGAAGACCTTCGCGCGAAAGAGGGCCGCCGTGTTCGGCCGGAGGTGTTTCGCGCCGCGCTGGAAGATCTCGCCGCCCGCCGGAAGGTCGAACTCGCGGGCGAAGTGGTGAAGAGGGCCGGCGCTGAGATCGCCCTGCAGCCGGAAGAGACCCGAGCCAAAGACCAGATCGAAGCTGCGTTTGCGAAATCCGGGCTGGCCGTGCCCTTCGTCAAAGAGGTATTGGAAAAGCTCACCATCGACGCGAAACGCGCCGAAAAGCTGCTCCAGATTCTCCTGCGCGAACAAAGCCTGGTGCGCGTGACGGCGGATCTCGTCTTCGACCGCAATGCGCTGGCCGATCTGCGTGAGCGTCTCCGCAACTTCCAGCGAACGCGCGGCCCGCGCATCTCCGTACCGGTTTTCAAGGAACTGGCCGGGATCAGCCGCAAGTATGCGATTCCCCTTCTCGAATACCTCGACCGGCAGGGCGTGACGCGCCGCGCGGGCGACGAGCGTGTTATCCTGTAGTCTCAGCTTGCAGCAAGGACTTGCCGCAAATCGGGCCCTGAGATGGGGTAGAATGGATTCTTCGTCCTGGAAGCGCTCGGAGGTTTCTTATGGGTGAGTTCAGTGTTTTTCACTGGCTGATTGTGCTGGCCATCGTGTTGATCTTTTTCGGAGGGCGCCGCATCCCTGAGGTCATGCGCGGACTGGGCGAAGGCATTCGCAGCTTCAAGGAAGGCATGTCCGGCGCGGCCCAGCAGCCCCCGCAGCCACCGCCTCCCGCCGAGAAGCCAGCCGAGGAGAAGAAGTAGTCGCGCACGATTTTTTTGCAGACGGATTCGCGAGGGCGGCCCTTCCGGCCGCCCTTTTCTTTTCGGCAAGAAATGGATTTGCGCGCTATCAGCCGCGCCCCGTCATCCCTGGTCTTCGTTCCAGCCGAGCTCGCGCAAAAGCGAATGAAGCCGGGCCAGGGGCAAACCCACCACGTTGAAATAGCAGCCTTCGATGCGCGTGATGAATCGCCCGGCGCGTCCCTGGATGGCGTACGCACCCGCTTTGTCGAAGGGTTCTCCGCTCGCCAGATATTGAAGGATGTCTTCGCGCTCCAGCTTCGCAAATGTGACCAGCGTCGTCTCGGCAGCCACGCGTCGCTCCGCATCCGGCAGCCGTACCACCGCCAGGCCGGTGTGTACCGCGTGCGTGCGCCCGGAGAGTTGCTCGAGCATCATCCCCGCATCGTCCGTCGAGCGTGGTTTGCCGAGGATGCGGCCCCCCAGTTCGACGATCGTGTCCGCAGCCATCACGATGGCCGGTCCGATGGCGCGCGCCAAAACCAGATCCGCTTTGGCCAGGGCGAGACGCCGGACCAAATCCTGCGGCGATTCTCCGGCCATCGGCGACTCGTCCACCGCGGAGGAGAGCACTTGAAACTGGAAACCAGCGGCGCGAAGGACTTCGGCACGGCGCGGGGAGGCGGATGCGAGGATCAGCTTCATGTGCGGCCTTTGTCCGGGAAGAATACTACAGCGCCCGTCCAATGCCAGCCTGTCTCGTGTGACAGGGAATCCCCCGCGCATTCCTGTCCTGAATTTGCACGCTAGCAGAGAGCAGCTTCCGTAAAAGCCTTCGACCAGCCAAACAGACGGGCGATTTGCATGACGGGCGCGTCGGGATAGAGCGAACGGTATTTACGCGCCAGCGCGGCGCGGGCGGCCTCGGTATCAATCCGCTGCGCTGCTCCGAATTGCTTCGGGAACGCGTGCGAGGCGAGCTGGTAGCGGCTGGAGGCCCACGCTCGGGTCTCCTGCTCCGCGCCGAAGTGCGTCACGATCAGCAGGCACTGCAATTCGAGCATCGCCTTCTTGAAGCGCACATTCCCCGTCTGGCTTTCCATCCTGCAGGCGTGGCGCAGCTCCAGCGTTGCGAGGGGGCCATGCTCGGCCAACGCTTCCCAAATCAGCCGCGCGTCCTGTGAGATCCGTCCCGCGGCATAGAAACCGGCTGCATCTCCGGGCGCGGCCGCACTTCCGCGCATGCCGAGAAAATGCGGCAGGTACTTCAGGGAAATAAACGTGCCATGGCCCTTGAAGTACTTCCCATAGAAGGCGCGGCGCTTCCTCGGAAGTTCATCTTTCCAGCGCCACATCCGTTCGGCATTCTTGTCCCAGCACACGGGAACACGGCGGCCCATGGCGTGGTACAGCGACGGCAGCGGCACGTTTTTCACCGGGAACAGCAAGCAGAAGCCGCTTGCGTCGATAAATCGCACCGCCTCCGCCGCCGTCTTCACTTTCTTCGGCCAAGGTGATTCAACGTAGTATCGACTTTCGTTTCCCAACGCACCCCTGTGACACTGTCATCCCGAGGCAAACCGGTCAGGTTTGCCCAAGGACCTCAACCCTAAGGTTGTCGCTCGGGTCAGCGACATGTTGCACAAGACAACGTTGAAACCCTTTTCGGCAGGGCCGGGATCCTCGATCGCCCATCCTCATCGGAGGGGCTCTGGATGACAAGAAAGATCAGATGACGGCGGATTCCCTGTATTCGCCGAAGACTTTTCTCAAAGTATCGGAGATTTCGCCGACGGTCGCGTAACCCTCGACGGCGGCGAGAATCGCGGGGAGCAGGTTTTCCGTCCCCTGCGCGCGGCGTTCGAGTTCCGCGAGTGCCGCTTTCACCTTGTCCGTATCGCGCCGGGCTCGCAGCGCGCGGAGCCGCCCAACCTGCTCGCGCTCGAGATTCGGGTCCATCTGCAGGGTGGGGATGGGCCGCTCTTCCGCCGCGGTGAACTCGTTGACGCCGACGACGATCTGCTCGCCGCGCTCGATCTCCTGCTGGTATTCGTACGCCGCTTTCTGAATTTCGCCCTGCACGAAGCCGCTCTCAATCGCGCGCAGCATTCCTCCCAGCGGGCCGCCCATCGCGCCGATTTTCTCGATGTACTCCGCGGCGCGCGCCTCGATCTCGTTCGTCAGGTGTTCGATGGCGTACGAACCTGCGACCGGGTCCGTCGTGTTCGTGACGCCGGTCTCGTGCGCGATGATCTGCTGCGTGCGCAACGCAATCAGCGCCGCGTCTTCGGTCGGCAGCGCCAGCGCCTCGTCCAGCGAATTCGTGTGCAACGACTGGCAACCCCCGAGAACTGCCGCCAGCGCCTGTATCGCCACGCGCACGATGTTATTCTCCGGCTGCTGCGCCGTCAGCGAAGAGCCCGCCGTTTGCGCATGAAACCGCAGCAGCAGTGAGCGCTCATCCCGCGCCCCGAACCGCTCGCGCATGATCTTCGCCCAGAGCCGCCGTGCGGCGCGGTATTTGGCGATCTCTTCGAGCAAATCGTTGTGCGCGTTGAAGAAAAACGAAAGCTGCGGCGCAAACTCATCCACGTCGAGGCCCGCATCCAGCGCGGCCTGCACGTAGGCGATGGCGTCGGCCAGCGTGAACGCAACTTCCTGCACCGCGGTCGATCCGGCTTCGCGGATGTGATAGCCGGAGATCGAAATCGTGTTCCACTTCGGAAGCTCCGTCCGGCACCACGCGAAAATGTCCGTCACGATGCGCATCGCCGGCCGCACCGGATAAATGTAGGTGCCCCGCGCGATGTACTCCTTCAGGATATCGTTCTGAATCGTGCCGGAGAGCTTCGCAAGGTTCGCGCCCTGTTTTTTCGCCACCGCCACGCAGAGGCACAGCAGAATCGCCGCGGTCGCGTTGATGGTCATCGAGGTCGAAACTTTCTCAAGCGGAATGCCCTCGAAAAGTGTCTCCATGTCCTCGAGCGAGTCAATCGCCACGCCGACCTTCCCGACTTCTCCCTGCGCCAGCCGTGCGTCGGAGTCCATCCCGATCTGCGTGGGCAGGTCGAACGCCACGGAAAGTCCCATCTGCCCTTTGCTGAGCAGGTAGCGGTAGCGCCGGTTCGATTCCGCGGCGGCGCCGAAGCCCGCGTATTGCCGCATCGTCCACAGCCGCCCGCGGTACATCGTCGGATAGATTCCGCGCGTGTACGGGAATTCGCCCGGATAACCGAGCGACTCTTCGGCATCCCAGCCCGGCAGGCTCTCCCGCGTATAGAGCTGTTCTACGGGCAAGCCCGAAATCGTGGTGAAGCGCGGCTTGCGCTCCTTTTGTTTGAGGCTGGATGTTTTTCGGTCTGGCATACAACTCCGAAACTCGAATTGCGTCTAGCGAATCCGCCGCGCGCGGCGGAACGACGTCCACGAGAAAAATGCCATCAGCAGCGCCACCGCGACGCCCGTGCCGAACAGCCACATTGCGACATCTCGCGTCCACGCCCGCAGCGCCGCATTCGCCCAGCCCAACGCCAGCACCGCAAATGCCGCTCCTGTCATCTCGTGAAAGAGCTGGCGCAAGACGCGCCATAGGCGGCGGAAGCCGCCTTCGCGCGCCGGAGCTGCCGATGCCATCGTCGCCACGCGAGCATCTTAACGCAAAACCCGGCCGCGCTCCCGGTGACGTCATCCCGGAAACCGCGCCATGAACGATTGGAGACAACTCCCCTCCGCCGCCCTTGTATCGGAAGAAGCGCGGCCCTAAAATGAAATGTAGAGGTACAAGGAGAGACTGCCTTGCAACTCGACGATCACCTGAAGAATCTTCTGCGGGAGCTGGGCCACGCCATCAACGACACGGTGAGCGAATCTGACCGCATCACCGGCGCCATCGCCGGAGTCCGCGCCCATGGCTACGACATCGTGCTCAAGCTGGATGCGACCATCGGCCTGGCCCGGCGCGACGCCTCCGACCAGCAGCCCAGCCTGACGAATCAGGACCGGCGCTTCCTCGAATCGTTGCGCATCCAGGTGGATCAGGAATCCGCGGACGAAGACAGAGATAAAAAAGTTTCCGCGAAGCTGACAATGACGCCTCAGGACGTGCGCTTTCTCAAGTCTCTCCGGATCGCCGTGGACGACATCGAATGAACCGAACCTTTCAGCGCGAAGTTCGACCGCTGCCCGCTCTCGCCGGGCTCTTGACGCTCGCACTCCTTTCCGCTCTTCCCGCCGCGGCCCAGCAGCCGAGGTCGGTTCCTCTTGACAAGCCGATCACCATCAAGCAGTCCAAGCCCAAGGGCCAATACGAAAAATTTCAAGGGACGGTCATGCACGCCAACAACGTGCAGATCACCGTGCGCGGCATCGAGAACGAGCTGGCCATTCGCACGTTCCCGCTTTCCCGCGAAGCTGCCGGCAAGATGGAGCAGATTATCAATCGCGGCGGCTATCAGTACGGCGACAAAGTCACCATTACTTACGATCCCGTGACGCAGCAAGCCGTCAAGATCAAAGGAAAGCCTTCGCGACCTCTGTGAACCGCGGAGAAGCGCCATGCTTCGCCTGCCTGCCGTTTCCGGACGCTTCTATCCCTCCCAGCCTGCGGAATTAACCGAGCTTGTGCGCCACTATTCAGCCGCGGAGCGCGCTTCCACCAGCGCGCCCCGCGAAAAGGTCCGGGCATGCCTCGTGCCGCATGCGGGATATGTTTATTCCGGGCACGTCGCCGGCGCGGTCTATTCGCGCATCGAGCTTCCGAGACAATTCATCATCCTCGGTGTGCGTCATCGTTTTGCCGGCGAGTCCGCCGCGATTCTCTCGAGCGGCGCGTGGAGAACTCCGCTGGGCGACGCGCTGGTTGATTCCGGCCTGGCCGCCGCTTTGCGTGCAGCGTGCCCTCTCCTCCGGGAAGATGCCGTGGCGCACCGTTCCGAGCATTCTCTTGAAGTCCAGCTCCCCTTCCTGCAGGTTCTCACGCCGGCATTTACGTTTGTGCCCATCGCCCTCGGCACAATCCGCTTCGAAGAGCTCACGCAAGTGGGCGAGTCGCTGGCGAACGTTCTCGCGGCGCATCCGGACGTGCTCCTCCTGACGACCTCGGACCTGAATCATTACGAGGACGCCGCCACGACCCGGAACAAAGACAGCAAAGCAATCGACCGGCTGCTCGCGCTCGATCCCAAGGGTCTTTTCGATGTCTGCCGGGAGGAGGAAATCTCGATGTGCGGCCTCGGTCCTGCCGTCGCCATGCTGACGGCGCTGAACACACTCGGTGCAAAACGTGCCGAGCTCGTGTCTTACGCGACATCTGCCGATGTGTCGGGCGACTCCGACACCGTCGTCGGTTATGCAGGGATGCTTTTCGCTTGACGCTTCACGCTGGCTGGCTCGCCTCATCGGATGAAATGCAAAGCGGCTCCGAATTCCGGAGCCGCTTTTCTTTCAAGAGCGATCCTGGTTTCAGTGTGGCCGCGGCGGTGGAGGCGGAGGCGACGAGCGCGGTGCGGGAGTTGGCGCCGGCGCTGGGGCAGACCGCGGCGCCGATCCCGTTCCTGACGATCCGGAACCGCCCGAACGAGAACCCGTTGACCCGCGCGGCGAGTCTCCCCGCGAGGCGTCTCCGCGCGGCGAATCCGCCCGCGGTGCGGGAGGCGGCGTAAAGGTCCGAGGCGGCGCTTGTGGCGGCGTCATTCGCGGTGGGTTGGCCCCGCCGCGCGCATCACTCATCCGCGTTCCGCCCTTTTCGGCCGCGCCGGGAGCCGGATTGCCCGGCGTCGCCACGGGCGCCCTGCCTGCTGGTGCGGAGTTGCGCTCCGCGTTTGCGCCGGCACTCTTTGCGTCACCCACGCTCTTGCCTGCGTCGCCGCTTCGGGAACCCGGCGTGTCCGCGTTCACGAACTTCCGCTCGCGCGGATCGAACACGATGGAAGAATCACGCCCGGTTTGCACGCCACGTACTCCGGCGTCCCCGGCAAGAACCGTGCGCGGCACTCGCACTGGTGAAGTGGCAGGCGCGAGGCCCGAGCGCATCTCATCCCGCGGCGGCGATTTCAGCACTTTCCACTTCTGGCCCTCATCACCGCGGAATTGCGCTGCATCTCCCACTCCAACTCTGTTCACTGGGATCACGCCATGCGTAATGTTGATGGGTGTCTTTCCACGTGCATCCAGCGGATGCACGGGCACAAGGCCCACCTTCGGGCCGGAACGCACCCAGACGCCCGTCGCGGGTCTCCACTGCAGGCCACTCCCGAGGCCAATCCCGCTCGGCGCCCAGACCCACCCGTAGGCGGGAGAAAACAGCCAGCCCCCGAAGTGATACGGCAGCCAGCCCCACGGCTCAAAACTGACCCATGTCCAGCCGATCCCCCTCACAAACGCCCACTGCCCGCTGCTGAACGGCGACCAGCCGAATCCCACGCCGAATGGCCGCCAGCAATTGCCAAAACCGGGATAAGAGATCCAGGAACCGTACGTGTAGAGATCGCCGAAACCTGAGGTGTAATAGGGTGAGCTTGCGTACCGCAGAGCGGAATTCGTCGCTGTCGTAACGGTTTCTGAGCGGTCGGAGACCCACTTGTCGAAATCATCCCTGGCGGAGAGCTTCCCCACCTGCAGGCTCGATTCATCGCCGGCGCGCGCGGTCAGACTCTGGCCCTTCTCCAGCGGGATACTCTGCGACTTGCTGAGAACCGTGACGTGGCCCTTCTCCACACGGATCGTGCTCCCGTCGTCGTACGTGTCCATGCGGAAGCTGGCACGGCCCTCGGCCTGCGCCGTGAAATCCCCGCCCGTGACCGTGAAGACATCCTCACGCCCCGGCTGGACGTAGAAGGAAGCCGTACCCTGGCGGAGCACGAGTCGGGTGCTCTTGGCGCCATCATTCAGCGATAGATCATAGAATTCGAGCACCGCATTCTCATCGAGATACGCCGTCGCGCCATTCTCGAACTCGACTTCGGCGCGCCCGTGTCCCGTTGAGAGCACGTAGCCCTGGCGAATCGGAAGATTCACCACAGCCGTCTCCCAAACCGCTTTTTGGTCGGAGAGTGGATCGTTCTGCGACGAGGCAGTGAAGCGCACCTCTCCCTGGACGAGGCTCAAACGAACGATGCGCGCATGGCTCGAATCCGCCGCCACGGGGCGTGCCCCCGCTAACAGCGCCAGAATGCAGGCGATGGTCAAAAAATGAATACGGGTGCGGGACTTCATGGCTCACCCCCGAGCGGGGAAGTGTCTCTATTGGATAGATGTGAGAGGCGGGCAGCAGGTTGTTTCCGAATGCACTGCATCCTCTACTCTATGTTCTCGCTGCGTGCTCTCCGCGTCAAGCGAACAACCCATGCGGGGACGCCCACGGTACAACGAGCAGCAGATACAGCAGGATCGTGAGTAGACCGAAAAGGGAAGATTCTTGACAGGACAAAAGTGAAACGTTAGTTTCAATGCAGGGGAGTGTCAACGTTCCTGCGCGCTACGCCTCGCGAAGTGTCCGCATCCTTCGCGGCCCGCTTTTTTGCAGGGGTGTAGGACAGGCACCCTACTGAGGGGTAGTCATGAAATCCACATGGAAACTGACGGCCGTTGTGTTCGTGGCGTATCTTTCGCTGGCCTGCGTCTGTGCGTATGGACAGGGCGGCGCGACAGGTGCGATCAGCCTGACCGTTCTCGATTCCAGCGGCGGCGCCGTCGCGGGAGCGGACGTGCAGGTAATCGACGTGAGCATCGACGCCCTCGAACGCAAGGGCGTGACAAATGCGAGTGGGACGTTTCTCGTCACCCTGCTGCCGCCCGGCAAGTACACGATCTTGGTGAACAAATCCGGCTTTGCCGAGGCCAAGGCCGCAAACATTGAGGTGCGCATCACAGAGACGACCGCCGTCACCATCTCGCTCAAGCCCGGGAGCGTGACCGAAAAGGTGGAGATCAGTGCCACGATCACCACCGTCGAAACCACCAACGCCACCACCGGACAGTCCATCGGAACCGCCACGGTGCGGGAGTTGCCGCTCGCCACGCAGAATTACCAGCAACTCCTTTCGCTTTCCAGCGGCGCCCAGAGCGAGTTGAACGCCTCCGCGCAGCTTGGCCGCGGAAACGTGCGCATCATCGTCAACGGCCAGCGCGAGGACAACAACAACTACCTCATCGAAGGCATCAGCGCGACCGACTATAACGTCGCGCAGTCCACCAACATTCCCCTGCCCAATCCAGACGT
>JBGQHF010000006.1:0-76116 GCA_041497835.1 Terriglobia bacterium | reverse complement strand
CGAGCCTGAGCCCGAGCCGGTCCCGCCCACCTGGATGGACGGGAGCCTGCGCATCGGGATTCATACATCCATCGCGGGTAGTTACCGGAACGCGCTGGAATCGGCGCGCAAGCTTGGCTGCAACGCGCTGCAGATTTTTTCGGCCAGCCCGAGGATGTGGTCCAGCGGCCCGGCGCGCATCCCCGAAGCGGACGCCAAGGCTTTCCGCGAGCGGCGCGCGGCACTGGGTTTGGGCCCGCTGGTGATCCATGCGAACTACCTGATCAATCTCGCGGCGGCGCAGCCGATGCTGCGCACGCGGTCCATCCAGGCATTTCACGACGAACTGGTGCGCGGCGTAGCGCTCGGCGCGGATTTCCTGGTCGTGCATCCCGGCTCGCGCGGAGATTCCTCGGCCGAGCAGGCCGTGGCCACGATTGCAGACAGCATTCGGCAGGCGGCAAAGCGCGCGCCGCTCGGTTCTCTGCGCATCCTGATCGAAAACACCGCAGGAATGGGAACAGCGGTGGGCTGGCGGCTGGAAGAGATCGCGCAGATCGTGAATGCGCTGGATGGCCTGCCGATCGGCGCGTGTCTCGATACAGCGCATCTTTTCGCCGCGGGCTACGAAATTCGCAGCGCAGCGGGACTGGCGCAGACCATCGGGATGATTGACGGCACGATCGGTCTCGAGCGCGTCCCGGTCTTCCACTTCAACGATTCGAAGGTGCCGCTCGGCGCCCGCGTGGACCGGCATGAGCACATCGGGAAGGGAAAGATCGGCGCGCAAGCGTTTGCGCGAATCCTGAGGCACCCGCGGCTGGGTTCGGCATTGCCGGAAGGCATGCCGGGGCGCGCCTTTTTGCTGGAGACGCCCATTGACGAGCCCGGCGACGACCGGCGCAACGTGCGGATGCTCTGGGAACTCTCCGGCAGGATGGAGGAGGCTCCGGCCGCGGAGAAGGGCTATTCGATGCTCACCGCGGCGATGAAAAAAACAGTGAAGAAAGCACGCGGTCCAGAAAAGAAAAAGGGTTCTGGGAAGAAACGTCCAAGCAAGAAGGGCAAGAAAGGGAAGAGAAGGAGTTAGGGCGGCGTGGCGGAATACAACCCACAGGCGATTGAAGCGAAATGGCAGAAACGCTGGGAGGAGGCGCGCGTCTTCGAGACGGAGATGGATCCCTCGAAGCCGAAATACTACGTGCTTGAGATGCTGCCGTATCCTTCCGGGACGCTGCACATGGGCCACATGCGCAACTACACCATCGGAGACGTGGTCGCGCGCGTGAAGCGCATGCGCGGCTTCAACGTGATCCACCCGATGGGCTGGGATGCGTTCGGCCTGCCCGCGGAGAACGCCGCGATCCAGAACAACACGCACCCGCGCGTCTGGACGAACAACAACATCGTGGAATTCAAGCGCGTCCTGCGCCTGTTCGGCTTCAGCTACGACTGGCGGCGCGAGATTTCCACGTGCGAGCCGGAGTATTACCGCTGGAACCAGTGGTTTTTCCTGCGCATGCTGGAACGAGGTCTCGCGTACCGCAAGAAAAGCCGCGTGAACTGGTGTCCGAAGTGCGCGACGGTCCTGGCGAATGAGCAGGTGGTGAACGGCTGCTGCTGGCGGCACGAGGATACCCAGGTCGAAGCAAAAGAGATCGAGCAGTGGTTTCTGCGGACCACGGCATACGCGGACCAGTTGCTGGACGACCTCAAGCTGCTGGAAGGCGGATGGCCCGAGCGGGTCATCACCATGCAGCGCAACTGGATCGGGAAGTCGCAGGGCGCGAAGGTGAAGTTTGCCGTGGCGGACGTGCCCGGCGCGGAGCCCATCGAAGTGTTCACGACGCGGATTGACACGATTTACGGCGCGAGTGCGGTGATTCTTGCGCCGAATCATCCGCTGATTACAAAACTACTGGAGGGCTCCCCGCTGCGCGCCGAGGCGGCACCGAAGGTCGCGCAGATGCGGCAGATGTCCGTGAAAGCGGAAGACCTGGCGACCGCGGAGAAAGCCGGGGTTTTCACGGGGCGCTACGCGGCGAACCCCTTCAGCGGCGCCAAACTCCCGATCTGGGTGGCGAATTTCGTCCTCCTGGAGTACGGCACGGGGGCGATCATGGCCGTGCCGGCGCACGACGAGCGCGACTTCGAGTTTGCGACGAAGTACAAGCAGCCAAAGCCCATCGTGGTGCAGCCGCTCGAGGGCGCGCCGCTGACGGACGCAACGTTGAGAGAGGCCTACACAGAGTACGGCAAGTCGGCGAACTCCGGGCCTTACAGCGGACTCGAGACGCCGGCAGCGCTCGAGAAAATGACCGTGGACGCGGAGACGAAACACTTTGGAAACCGGGAGACCGTCTTCCGGCTGAAGGACTGGGGGATTTCGCGGCAACGGTACTGGGGCACGCCGATTCCCGTGGTGTACTGCGAAAGAGACGGTATGGTGGCGGTGCCGGACGATCAACTTCCCGTCGTCCTGCCGCCGAATCCCAAACTCACCGGCATGGGCCAGTCGCCACTGGCGGGCGAGGCGTCGTTCGTAAATACCACGTGCCCAAAGTGCGGCGGCGCGGCGCGGCGCGAGACGGACACGATGGATACGTTCATGGATTCCTCGTGGTATTTCTACCGCTACTGCGACCCGCACAACGACAAAGCGCCCTTCGATTCCGCGAAGGCCGCCTATTGGTTCCCGATCGACCAGTACATCGGCGGAATCACGCACGCGATTCTGCATCTGCTGTATTCCCGCTTTTTCTGCAAGGTGATGCGGGATCTGGGGCTGATCCATCACAGCGAGCCCGCGGCGCGGCTGTTCACGCAGGGAATGGTGCAGAAGGACGGCGTGGCGATGTCGAAATCCCGCGGCAACGTCGTGGGCGCGGAGGACATGGCCAGGAAGTACGGTTGCGACACCGGACGCCTCTATACGCTGTTTGCGGCGCCGCCGGAAAAAGACCTGGAGTGGAGCGAGCAGAGCATCGAGGGCAGCGCGCGCTTCCTGAACCGCGTCTTCCGGATGGTGGACCGGCATGCGCCGCGACTGCAGGGAGTGAAGCGCGGTCCGGACGTCGCAACGGCCTCCGACGCGGAAAAAACGCTGGTCCGCAAATCGCACCAGACCTTGCAGCGTGTCACCAACGATTTCGAATCGCGCTGGCATTTTAATTCCGCCATCGCCCTGATCATGGAGCTGTGCAACGTAATTCAGGATGCAGAACCTCTGGAAGGGCGCATCCGCCCGGAGGCGCTCAAGGAAGTGCTCGAGAGGATGACGTTGATGCTCGCCCCGATGGTGCCGCACTTCGCGGAAGAGCTGTGGGAGATGCTGGGCCACGGTGAGGGTCTCTGGACCGCCGCGTGGCCGGCGTTCAATCCGGAGCTGGCGCGGGAAGACGAGGTGGAGATCCCCGTGCAGGTGAACGGGAGGTTGCGCGGCCGCATCCGCGTGCCGACCGGGCTTGGCGAAGAGGAAGTGGTCGCCCGGGCGATGGCCGATCCCGGGGTCGCGGCGCATGTGGACGGCAAACGCATCGTAAAACGCATCGTCGTGCCGGACAAGCTTGTGAATCTGGTGGTGGCGTGATGGAAAGCGCGGCGCGGCGCGCGCCCGCGCAGGAACAGGGAGGCCGGATGACGGAACGCGGGGGCGTGGTCGTTCTCGATTTTGGCGGACAGTACACGCAACTGATTGCGCGGCGAATCCGCGAGCAGCAGGTCTTCTCGACGATTTTGCCGTGCACCGCCGCGCCCGAAGAAATTCGAAAGCTGGAGCCGATTGGACTTGTCCTCTCCGGCGGGCCCAGCTCCGTGTATGACAAGGACGCTCCGGTCTGCGACCCGGAGGTCCTGCGGCTGGGCATCCCCGTGCTGGGGATCTGCTACGGGATGCAATGGATCACCAAACAGCTTGGGGGAAAGGTCGAAAAAGTGGAGCGCCGCGAATACGGCCGGGCACAACTGGAAATCCAAGACGGCGCTGCGGAGGCGGGTTCCACGCTCTTCGCGGGGCTGCCAAAGTCGCTGCGCATCTGGAATAGCCACGGCGACAGCGTGCTGGCCTTGCCGGCTGGTTTCCACGCGACCGGACGGACCGAAAATGCCGTTGCCGCCGCAGAAGATCCGCAGCGAAAGATCTATGCGGTGCAGTTTCACCCGGAGGTGAAGCACACCGAGCACGGAACGGACATTCTGCGGAATTTTCTCTTCGCGGTTTGTGGCGCGAAGCCAACCTGGGGTGGAGCGGCGTTTATTCAGGAAACGGTGGAGGCGATCCGCCGCAAGCTAGGCCCTCATCAGCGTGCCATCTGCGCGCTGAGCGGCGGAGTGGACTCTACGGTTGCGGCGGCGCTGGTCCAGAGGGCCATCGGCGACCGTCTGACCAACGTCTTTGTGAATAGCGGCGTGCTCCGCAAGAACGAATTTGAGCAGACCTTGGAAATGTTGCGCGCCAGGCTCGGCTTGCGCGTGATCGGTGTGGACGCATCGGGCCGCTTTCTCGCGCAGCTCAAGGGTGTCACCGATCCAGAGGAGAAGCGGAGACGAATCGGGCGGGAGTTCATCGCGGTTTTTGCGGAGCAAGCGCAGAAATTGCAGCGGGGCGAAGCGCACGGCGAGATTGGGTACCTGGTGCAAGGAACGCTGTATCCGGACGTGATCGAGTCGGTCTCCGTGAAGGGGCCGTCCGCGACAATCAAGACGCATCACAATGTGGGTGGGCTCCCGGAAAACATGCCTTTCGAACTGATCGAGCCGCTGCGCGACCTTTTCAAGGACGAGGTGCGGCGGATCGGGCGCGACCTCGGGCTGCCGGACGAGGTGCTTCACAAACACCCGTTTCCGGGGCCCGGACTGGCGGTCCGCCTCCTGGGAGAAGTGACGCGGGAGAACCTCGACACGCTGCGGGACGCGGATGCCATCGTCGTCGAAGAGATTCGCCGGGCAGGGCTTTATGACGAGGTTTGGCAGGCGTTTGCCGTGCTCCTACCGGTGAGAAGCGTGGGCGTGATGGGCGACTTCCGGACCTATGGACTGACCGTGGCGGTGCGCGTGGTGGAATCGGAAGATGCCATGACAGCGGATTGGGCGCGGCTACCGGCCGAGGTTTTGGAGCGCATCTCCACGCGGATCGTGAACGAGGTGCGCGGGGTAACCCGCGTGGTGTACGACATCAGCTCAAAGCCGCCGGGCACGATCGAATGGGAGTGAGGCGGCTTGCAGAGGATTCCGAGATGAAAACAGGAGCGCCCTGCGACAATACCAGCGCGCCCCTGGGAAGTCCACGCGCACAGGGGAATCCGGTCCGGGATCAGCGGTTCGCCATTTTCTGGGTCATGTAGAGGATCAGCTTGCGATCCCCTTCATCCACCTTGCTCAACAGGCGGCGAAGCTTGTTGAGGAAGCGGGCTTCTTTCCCGCTGGTGCCCCAGGCGATGTCGTCCGAGGTCTTGCGCTTGGGGAGATTGGGAAGTTGCGGTGGCTCTTCGCCATCGTAGAAGAGTTGATAGAGAGGCACCTCGAGAGCGCGAGCCAGCTTTTCCAACGTTTCGATGGCGGGGACAGTATGGCCATTCTCAACGCGGGAGATGTAACAGCGCAACAGGCCGGTCCGCTTCTCGATGTCGCCCTGGGAGAGTTTCTTTTCCTCGCGCAGAGCGCGAAGGCGATCACCAATAATCATGGCGGGATTATTTCATGCGGGTAAGAACAAGGCAAGTGGAAACTTGTACCACAGCGCCGTGAAACAATCGTATCAACCCGGCCCGGCGCACGAAACAGGGCACACTTGAACCGCGATCGGATGGAGATGGGGAGCGCCCCAAGACTCGAACTCGAGAAACCCGCCGGACGGCTGCCGCGCAGTCCCGCCGCGGCCGCGGAGGACCGCGCGCTGGTGTCTGCTTCGCAGGCGGGCTCGCAGCAGGCCTTCGAAGAGCTCGTCCGCCGGCACCAGCACCGCGTCTTTGCCGTTGCGGGGGGCATCCTGCGAAGGCGGGAAGACGTCGAGGACGTCTCCCAACAGGTGTTCCTGAAGGCCTACCTTTCGCTGCCCCGATTCGATCAACGCGCGGCGTTCAGCACCTGGCTCTACAAGATCACGGTGAATGAATGCTGGGATTTCCTCCGTAAGAAAAAAGTCCGCCCGCTGGTGTATGAATCGGATCTCAGCGAAGAGCAAGCTCGGCAATTCAGCTCCTCCATGGAATCACCCAGCCAGGGCGGATGGGACGCGGCGGAACGGCTCGAGCGCAGGGAGAGCGTCGAACGCCTGCTGGAGTCGCTCGATGAGCGTGACAGCATGATGTTGATCCTGAAAGAGGTGGAGGGTTTCTCAGTGGACGAGATCGGAGAGATATTGGATTTGAACGCGAATACCGTAAAGGTGCGGCTCTTCCGCGCGCGGCGGAGAATGGTTGCCCTTCACCGGAAACGCTCGATAGGACAACGACCCATTCGTTAGGTGAAACCGCGCAGGGTAACGGGCACGTCTAAGGTACGGCAGGAGAGGAGCAGTGGAAATGGCAATCTGGCTGAAGCGTAGACCGAGCGGATGCCGGGAAGCGGAGAAGGGAATTCGGGAACAGTCGAATTCCACAACCGCGGAAACCCTGGAAGCATGGCTCGCCGCGGCAGATCCCTCGTTGCGAGGCCATGTCGCTGGCTGTTCGAGTTGCCGCGCCGAGGTGGAAGGAACCCTCGCGATCCGGCAGTTGCTTCGACGGGAAGTGCCTCCGATGAAAGACCCCGGACCGGCGTTTACGGCGCGAGTGATGCGGGCCATCGCGGCGCAGCAGGCACAGCGCGCGCCTGCCACGAATCCCTGGTATGCCGTGCCGGCGCTCGCGGCGCGAGTGGTTTGGGTGTCGGCGGTTGCGCTGCTGCTGGCAACGACCTGGGTGTATGAGAAGCGCTCCCCGGCTGTCGAGCAGCGCACTTCCGTCGAATCCGCGGGAGCCTCCCTGGAGCCGGCACCGCCTCCCGCGAACCAGGATGAAGTTCTTGCAAGCCTTGCCGGGAGGGAGCCATGAGCACGACGCCAGCCGCGCGCACCGCGGCTGTCTGGCTGGCCATTGTGTTTCTTCTGGGAGCAGGACTCGGCGCAGTCGTAGGATTCGGCGTCTCGCGTCACAGCACTGCTTCCGCAGCGCCGGCGGAAACCGAGTCGGTCCGGCGCGCGCACATGGTGGAGCGCCTGGATCAGGAGCTGCATCTCACCGATTCGCAGCGGGCCACGCTGAACCAGATTCTCACAGGGCTGCAAGCGCAGTACAAGAGCATTCACCTCCAGATCAATCCGCAAATCGACGACGCGCGGCAAAAGGCGCGTGGTCAGATTCGGGAAATTCTCACGCCCGAACAGAAACCGAAATTCGAGGACTTTTTGAGGCGTTTCGACGAGGAGCACAAGCGAAGGGGCAGCCAGTAGCCCGGATCGTTTCCTCTTTCGGCGCGAAACCGCTGAATTCATCGAGGCAATCATGCGTGGCACTGTCGCATTTCTGAAATCACTGTGGGGCCGCTCGCGTTGGAGCCGAATCGCGATTGTGGCGACCCTACTGGCGCTCGCATGTCTGGCGATTTGGGCGTTCCGTGGACATCCGGCGGTGGAGTATTACAGCGCCAAGGTCGAGCGAGGAGATGTTGTTCAGATTGTCTCCGCCACCGGAACCATTAACGCGGTCACGACAGTCCAGGTGGGCTCGCAAGTATCGGGGAACATCAAGAAACTCTATGTGGATTTCAATTCCCACGTGAAACAGGGACAGATCATCGCCGAGATTGACCCGGCCATCTTTCAAGCGCAATTGCAGCAGGCCGAAGCGGACCTGGCCAATGCCGATGCCAGCGCGGTCAGCCTCCAGGCGCAGATCGAGACGCAGCGCGCTGACGTGCTCTCTTCGAAGGCGGCCTCGGATAAGGCGGAGGCGCAGCTCCACGACGCACAACTCCAGTACAACCGGACGAAAGACCTTGCCGATCAGGGCATCGTGGCGGTTTCCCAGCGGGATACAGCGCTAGCGACCTCGGACTCGGCGGTGGCATCCCTGCATTCGGCGGAGGCCATGATCGAGCAGTCCAAGGCAAAGCTGAACGTATCGATTGCCAACCTCCAGCAGGCCAGGGCGCAGGTGAAACAGCGCAAGGCGGCGGTGGATCTCGCGCGGCTGAATCTGGGTCATTGCCATATCTTTGCGCCGATTGATGGCACGGTGATCGCCCGCAACGTGGACGCGGGGCAGACCGTGGCGGCGAGCCTGCAGGCCCCCACGCTCTTCGTCATTGCGCAGGACCTGACGAAAATGCTGGTCTACGCAAAGACGGACGAGGCCGACGTGGGACGGATTCAAGTGGATGCGAGGGCGACGTTTCGCGTGGATTCATTCCCCCGGGAAACGTTCACGGGCAAGGTTATGCAAATCCGCATGAACGCGACCACAGTGCAAAACGTGGTGACCTACGACACCATCGTGGCGTTCGATAACCCCAATCAGAGGCTCTTTCCCGGCATGACGGCCTACGTCAGCATCCCCGTGGCGTGGGAAAACGACGCGGTGAAAATCCCCAACGGCGCGTTGCGCTTCAAGCCGGATTTGTCCGATTCCGACCGGCGCGCGCTGTTTGCGAAGTACAACATCCCGGAAACCGCACGCGCCGCGTCAGGCGCGCGAGCCGGCGGTGCGGCGACTGGGGCAGCGGCTGGCGGCGCGGGCGGACGCACCGGAGAGCGCCGGGGCGGCGGCAGCCCTGGCGGGGCCGCGGGGGGCAACGGCGGAGGAAATGGCGGAGGACCGCCTGCCGGGGCCGGGAGCTACCGCGACGACTACGCAGTGGTATGGAAGCTGCATGCGGACAAATCCCTGGAACCGGTACGAGTGAAGCTTGGCGTGACGGACTTCACCTTCACGGCAATGAAGGATGGACCTCTGAAGCCCGGCGACGAACTGGTGATCGGCGAAGCCTCGAAGGGCAGCAAACCCGGACCGGCGCAGGGTCCGATGGGCGGTCCAAACGTGCCGCGGCGCATGTAG
The DNA here is from genome assembly GCA_041497835.1 of Terriglobia bacterium. Classification (GTDB taxonomy): domain Bacteria; phylum Acidobacteriota; class Terriglobia; order Acidiferrales; family UBA7541; genus Acidiferrum. Next base: position 67,105 of record JBGQHF010000006.1, on the reverse strand, counting down.
CTCGACAATTGCCGATGGGCGGAAGCGTGACCGAAAGTAAGGAACAATACGGGGAGGCTGGGACGCCGATCATCCGGATCGAAAGCGTCTCGAAGACGTATGACCTGGGGGAAGTGCAGGTGCATGCCCTTCGGGGAGTTACCCTGGAGATTCAGCGGGGAGAGTTCGTCGCCATCATGGGCGCGTCCGGCTCCGGCAAGTCCACGCTCATGAATATCCTCGGGTGCCTCGACCGGCCGACGCGCGGCTCGTACTTTCTGGACGGCGTGGACGTTTCCGGAATGACCAAGACGGAGCTGGCGCGCATCCGGAATCGCAAGCTGGGCTTCGTATTTCAACAGTTCAACCTGTTATCGCGGACCTCGGCTCTGGAAAATGTGGAGCTGCCAACCGTCTATGCGGGGATCCCTCCGGCCGAGCGTGAGAAGCGCGCGCGGGAAGCTTTGGAGCGCGTCGGGCTGGGAGATCGCGAAGGACATTATCCGAGCCAGCTTTCGGGCGGGCAGCAGCAGCGCGTGGCCATCGCGCGGGCGCTGGTGAACGCTCCGCAAATCGTGCTCGCGGATGAGCCGACGGGAAACCTGGACAGCCGCACGTCGGTGGAAATCATGGACATCCTGCAGCGTTTGAACGGAGACCAAGGCCTCACCGTGGTCATCGTCACGCACGAGGCGGATATCTCCCTGTACGCCAAGCGGGCGATCGAATTCCGCGACGGCCGCATCCGGACCGACCGAGCCATCAAAGAGCGGCTGATCGCGCGGGACGTGCTGCCGACTCTTCCGGCCCTTGACGACCTCGACGCGGAGACGGCGGCGGGCGAATCGCAGCCGGCAAGCGGCGCGACGCCTGCCGGGGCGCACGCGTAGCCCGCGCCATGGATTTTTTCAATACATTCCGCTTGGCCCTGCGCGCGCTCGCGCGGAACAAAATGCGCTCGTCGCTGACGATGCTGGGCATCGTCATCGGCGTGGGGGCGGTGATTGCGACCGTCAGCATCGGGCAGGGCGCCGAGTATCTCGTCCAGCAGGGCATCCAGAGCATGGGAACGAACGCCGTGTTCATCGCGGCGGGCAGCGGGCGTCCCGGCGGGACGCGCATGGGTTTCTTCGCCGTGAAATCGCTGACGGTGGAGGACCTCAATGCCGTCCTGCGCGAAGTGCCGCTCATCAAGCAGGCTGCACCCGCGGTGATGAGCCGGACCCAGGTGGTGAACCAGAACCAGAACTGGAATACGAGCGTTTTGGGCACGACGCCCAACTATTTCGAAGTGCGCGCCTGGCCGGTGCAATCCGGCGCGGCCTTCAGCCAGGAAGAAGTGGAGATGGCCGCGAACGTCTGCGTGCTGGGAACGACGGTGGCGAACATTCTGTTCCCCAATGAAAGCCCCCTTGGCAAAACGATCCGGATCGGCAAGCTGCCGTTTCGCGTGACCGGGGTGCTCGAATCCAAGGGCCAGTCGGTGATGGGCGACGATCAGGACGACCGCATCTTCGCCCCTTTCACAACGGTGCAGAAAAAGATCGCCGGCATTACCTGGATCCAGTTCATCAACGCGTCGGCTGTGACGCAGGAGGCTTCCCTAGCGGCGGTGAGGCCAATTACCGAGCTACTGCGCGAGCGGCACCACATCCGGCCGGGCGAGGACGACGACTTCTTCGTGCGCACTCAGTCAGAGGTGGCGGACCTGGCGAACCAGACGCAGAGCGTGATGACGTTGCTGCTCGGCTCAATTGCGTCGGTGTCGTTGCTGGTCGGCGGCATCGGGATCATGAATATCATGCTGGTGTCGGTAACGGAGCGGACGCGGGAGATCGGCGTGCGCATGGCCGTCGGCGCCACCGAACGGGACGTGCAGAACCAGTTTCTGGTGGAGGCGGTGACGCTGAGCATGATGGGCGGGCTGATCGGGATTGTGGTCGGGCTGTCGGGCTCGGCGCTGATCAGCAGCTTCTTGAAGTGGCCGACGCTGATTTCGGTGAAAGCGATCATCATCGCGGCGATCTTTTCGATCGTCGTGGGAATTTTCTTCGGATATTATCCCGCGTGGAAGGCCGCGCAGTTGGACCCCATCGAAGCCCTGCGATACGAATAAATCCGTAAACATTTGTGAAATCGAAGAGAGATTCGACCCGCCTCTAAAGAAAGCGGCTATCGAGGATCAGAGACGGACGATGGTCTTGCCGATGTTTTGGCCGGAGAAGAGCATGGCGAGGGCGTCGGGGGCGCGCTCGAGGCCTTCGACGACTGTCTGGCGGTCTTTGAGCTGGCCGGCCGCAAACCACTGGCCGAGCTGGGCGATAGCTTCGGGGAAGCGCGGGGCGTAGTCGAGGACGATGAAGCCCTGAACGCGCAAGCGCTTGAGGAGGACGCGGGAGAAGCTTTCGAGAGCGGGGTCTTCAGCATTGTAGCCGGAAATGAGGCCGCAGAGGACGACACGGCCGAAGAGATTCATGCGGTTGAGAACCGCGTGCATGATTTCGCCGCCGACGTTTTCGTAGTCAATGTCCACGCCGCCGGGGCAGGCCGCGGCAAATTTTTCCTTCCACCCGGATTCCTTGTAATTGATAGCGGAGTCAAAATGGAGCTCATCGCGGAGCCAGGCGCATTTTTCAGGGCCGCCGGCGATACCGATAACGCGGCAGCCGGCAATCTTGCCGATTTGTCCGGCGACGCTGCCGGTGGCGCCCGCTGCGGCGGAAACGACGAGCGTTTCGCCTGCCTTGGGCTTGGCGATGTCCATCATGCCAAAGTAGGCGGTGATTCCGGTGATGCCGAGCGCACCGAGAAACGCGGTGACGGGAATGCCGAGATTCGCGGGGAGCTTGCGGTAGGAATCGGCGGTGGCGGCATCAATGAGAGCGAATTCCTGGAAGCCCACTAGTCCGAGAACCATGTCGCCGGCTTTGAAATCGGGATGGCGCGACTCGATGACTTCAGCGATACCGGCTGCGCGCATGACTTCGCCGATGGCGACCGGGGGCATGTAACCTTCGCGGTCGGACATCCAGATGCGCATGGTGGGGTCCACGGAGAGATAACGGACGCGGGCGAGGGCCTGGCCTTCGCGGACCTGGGAGAGAGGCGAGGTGACCATGTCGAAATTGTCGCGGGAGATGGCGCCCGTGGGGCGGGACTTGAGGAGGAGTTGGCGGTTGGCGGGCATGGTGTTTCGTGTAGCGCCGCCCTTCAGGGCGGCATTTTTTGTCACGGTTGCCGCGGAAGAAAGATGCCGGGCTTAAGGCCGGCGCTACAAGAGAGTGTCAGAAGGGAATGTCTTCGTCGGAGATTTCGGCGCCGCCGGCCCCGCCAGGAGATTCTTCTCCGTGGGCGACTTGGCTATCCGCATCGCCGCCGGATGAGGCGCCGGCGGCTGCTCCAGCGCTGGCGCCCATGGCGCTGTCGCTGCGGCTGCCGAGCATGCGGAAACTGCTGGCGACAATCTCAAAGCTGGTGCGCTTCTGGCCTTCCTTATCCTGCCATTCGCGGGACTGGATGCGGCCTTCGATGAAAACGAGCGAGCCTTTTTTCAGGTACTGCTGGGCGATCTCGGCCTGCTTGCCCCACACGACAATCTTGTGCCACTCGGTGCGCTTCTGGCGCTCGCCATTGCGGTCCTTGTAGGATTCATCGGTAGCGAGCGAAAAATTCGCGACGGCCTGGCCGCCACCGGTGTAGCGCGTCTCTGGATCGCGGCCGAGCCGCCCGACGAGGATAACTTTGTTGACGGACATGGGTGAATTCCCCCTGCGGCGACGAAGATAGCATGGGGATAACGAAAAGGGAAATGTGAGAGGAGTTTGGGAGTGTGCTTGCGGCGGGGACATGGATCGGTCGAGGTTCTTCGGGCCGGCTTCGCCGGCTCGAAGACTGACAATTCGTGGAGAGTAGCGGGGGTCAGCGGGATGCGGAGGCGGCGACGCCGAGGTCCTTCAGCTTGGCGCGGGCGCGGCGCTCTTCTTCGGTGCCGGGGTAGCGGCGGATGACCTCGCGCAGCTCACGGATGCCGCCCGGCTTCTGGCCGAGCTCGATAAGCGCCATGCCTTTTTTCAGGCGCGCGGGGGCGAGCTTGAAGCTCTTCGGATAGTTGGTCAGGACTTTGTCGTATTCAGCGACGGCATGGTCATAGTTTTTCTGCGAGTAGGCGATCTCGCCGAGATAGAACTGCGCGTTGGAGGCGAGGTCCGTGTCGCCGTAATACTTGAGGTAGTCCTGGAATTCCTGGCGAGCGAGGTCGTATTTGCCGCCGGTGATGTCGCGCAGGCCATTGGAATAGAGCGTATCGGCTGAGGGCGCAGAACCGGAAGCGGCGGCGGAGCCAGCGCCCGGATTCGCCGAGCCGGACGAGGCGGGAGCGCTGCCGGCGAGCTTGGAGTCGAGGCTCTGCACAGAATTCTGGATGTCGGTGAGCTGCTGGTTGAGCTTGCCGAGGCGCGACTTAATCTCCTCGAGATTGTCCGAGAGGCCCTGCACCTGCGTAGCCATGGTGTCCAGCCGCGCGCCGGAATTGGCCTGCACGTCCTGGACGGATTTCTGCAGCGAGCCCATGGTGCCGTTGAGTTTGCTGACGTTGTCGTTGGACTGCTCGATGAGCGTCCTAAGAACGGTGTGATCCTGTGTGACGGAGGTGGCCATGTCCTTCTGGCCCTGCAGGAGCGTGGTGACGTCGCGCTGGAGCTCGATGAGTTCGCGGGCCACAGCTTCCGCGGGGCGGGGACCGAGCAGGCTGCCGCCGATCGCGCCTGCCATCATGGCGGCGCCGAAGAGTGCAAGATTGCGAATGCGCATGGAAAATCCCCCCTTCAGGGTGTTCCCCGGCAATTCCGGGATTGCATTGCTGGGCGGACAATCAAAACTCTAACGACAGAGCCACGCTGCAGGCGTCTCTCTTGCTCCAGCGCGGCTCCGAACGAATAACACCGTGGGCGGACGGGTTACTTCGCCATGACAAAATGACCGCGGCGGTTCTTCTGCCAGCAGTCCTCGTTGCTTTCCGTGCAGACGGGCTTTTCCTTGCCGAAGCTGACCGTGCTGAGCCGGTCGGCGGAGATGCCGAGCGAGGTCAAGTACTGCTTGACGCCGGTGGCGCGGCGGTCGCCGAGGACGAGATTGTATTCCGTCGAGCCGCGCTCGTCGCAATGGCCTTCAATCGCGACCTTCACCTGCGGATAGTTCTTCAGGAAATCAGCAGTCTTCGTGAGCGCTTCGCGCGCGTCGGGGCGGATGTCTGCCTTGTCGTAGTCGAAGTAAGCGTCTCGGACTTCGCGCAGAAATAGTTCTTCGATCGTGGGCTGGGGCGCAGGCGCCGGCGGCGGAGAAGCCGGCTGGGAGACGGTCACGCGAACGGTCGCATCGGAGGAACCACCGGGACCTTTTGCTGTGATCGTGAACGTCGTCGAACTGTCCGGAGTCACTTTTGTGGAGCCTTCGGGGGAGACAGCGCCGACGCCCGGTTGGATGGCGAGCTCGGTCGCGTTTGTCGAAGACCAGCTCAATGTCGAGGACTCACCCTTCTGCAGGGAAGTCGGCGAAGCCTGGAGCGTGACGGTAGGCAGAGACGGCGGAGGAGGTGGTGTCGGCGGTGGTGCCGGTGGCTTGACGGGCTTTTTCGCGCAACCTACGGCCAACGCAGCGGCCGTGAAGGCGATCAGCAACGACGAACGAAAGAGCTTTGAAACTGGAACCATTCACACCCTCCTCAGTTGAAATGCAATCCTTGCGCGGTCCGCCGCAATCCTTATCCTACCACCGGAGCGGGGAATCCGAGACACATCTCGCTGCATTCACTGGATTGGACGCATTGCATCCTGCGTCCGTTGCGTCATTTTGGCGACCAGTTCGGCGATTCGTTGGTGCCGGTCAGTGTCAATTGGCGCGGCTGCGTGCCGTCGGCCAGCATCACCCAGATTTGGCGGGAGCCGCCGCGCGTGGATTCAAAGACGATGTGACGGCCGTCCGGAGCCCAGCAGGGACGCTCGTTGCGGCCCTGATCGCGGGTGATCTCGACGAGCTGCTGCGTGGCTGCGTCCATGACGTAAATGTCGAAGTTGCCGCTGGGCCGGCGCCAGCTGAAGGCGAGCAACTGGCCGTTCGGCGACCAGGCCGGGTCAATCACGTAGCCCATGTCGGGAAGATCGAGCTTGCGCACGTTGGTGCCGTCGGCGTTCATCAGATAGAGCTGCGGAATGCCGCCGCGGTCGCTGACGAAGGCCACGGTCTGGCCGGTCTTCGGGTTCCAGACCGGCGACGTGCTGGCGCCGGTGGAAAACGTGATGCGCCGGGGCCGATTGCCGCTGACGTCCATGACGTAGAGCTCCGGATTGCCCTGCATGGAGGAAGAAAACATGACCTGCGAGCCGTCGGGTGACCATGTGGGGGCGCTGTTCGTGCCGCGGAAGCGCGCAGAGGTGACAGGGCGGCCCGTGTCCATCGAGAACATGCAGATCTGCGGGCTGACGATGCCGAATGCCGTGACGTAACACGTGAAGGCGATGCGCGAGGCGTCGGAGGACCAGCGCGGTGTCAAGGAGATGGAGTGCAGGGAAGTGAGGGGGTGCTGGTTCGAGCCGTCATAGTCCATCACCCAGAGCTCTTTCGCTCCCGTTCGCTTGCTGACAAAAGCGATCTGCGTAGAAGCGACGCCGGGCAGGCCGCCAGAAAGCTTACTGACAATTTCGTCCGCAAATTGATGGGCGAATCTGCGGACCTGGGCGTCGGTCGGGACGCCGCGATAGACCTTGCCGACGACGGGCGGCGCAGCAGTATTGCGCACGTCGTAGAGCCAGGCTTCGATGGCCACTTCTGCGGTGGACTCCGTGAGATTGCCAAAGGCGAGCAGATGCGCTGAGGCCGCGGGTTGGCTCCACTCCGGGTATTTCAGCTCGGCCGGGACGCCGGGCGCCTGCGCTGGGTAGAAGCTCGGGCTGACCACCTCCAGGATGCCGCTGAACTGCAGGTCCGCGCGCACGACGTCGGTGAAAAGCTTGCTGTGCGCCTGGGCGGTCGCGCCGCGCGGCGCGAAATCCGCGATGGCCACGCGGGCTTTGTCGACGCCGAGCCCCGTGCCGGTGCGGAACCAGTCCTGTGCTGCCGCGGGCAGGGCACAAAAGAGAATCGCCGCCGCAAAAAAAAGCGTACGTAATCGTCTGGCGTAGCCGAGCACCTTCACCTCCGGTCTCCCTCAAGTGGTGTTGCGTGGAATTGGCTCATCGGCTCATCCCCAGGTCAAAATCAAAAGTCACCGTCACGTACGATCCAGAATAATTGCCGGGCAAGGCGGGCATGGGATTGGAGCTGAGGATGGCGCGCAGCCCGGAATTGTCCATGGAAGAGTTGCCGCTGGTTTGGGAGACGTGGACGTCCTTCAAAGAGCCGTCGCGAAGAATCGTGAAGGTGACGACGCAATGCGCGGTGCGTGCGGCGAGAATGCGCTGGTCAATCGTGTTCTGGAGCCAGTTCCCGGAAATGCGGCGCTTCACCGCTTCGACGTACCAGCTATAGCGGGACGCGAAATCGCCTCCGCCCTGGCCCTGCACGCCGACGGGGCCGCTTCCTCCGCCCGGGATTGTGCCGTAGCCGGTGGGAAGATTGGGGGCGCCCCCGCGGCCGTAGGGCACGGCGTTGTCGGGCGCGGGAGTCTTGTTCTCAAAGACGCGCGAGGGGCGAGGAATCTCTTTGGGCCGTTTGTTTTTCTCGAATTGAGGAATTTTCTGTGCGTCGGTGCGAGGCTCGGGCGGCTTCGGCTTGGGTTCTTCCTTGTAAAGCCCTTTGGTGGGATCGACGACTTGACTGTCCGTGACCACCGGTGATTTTGGCATGGGAATGCCCGCGAGCGAACCGACAAGATTTACTTTGACGCTGCCTTCACCACCGCCCACGCCGCCCCAGGGGTTGCCGCGAGACTGAAGAAAGGCCGAGGCGATGACCGCGCCCGCAAGCAGTGCATGCAGCAGCAGCGAATAGACAAAAGTCTTTCGGAGGGTGAGGTCGTCGTAGGTGGCGGCTGCAGTCATTGTCCAGAAAACTCAGGGCGTACGCGCGCGGTCAGAGATGGGTTCGGTGACGATGCTGATGTTCGTTACGCCGGACTGTCGCAGGGCATCGATCACCGCGGCGAAGCTGCCGAAGGGAACCGTCTCATCGCAGCGGAGAAAGACGGCGTCCTGAGGGCGGCGCAACTGGCTGCGCACCTTGCCGCCGAGCGCGTGGATATTCACCGGCTCGTTTCCGAGATAGATGCGCTGCGTCTTGTCCACCGTGATGACCAGGCGCTGTTCGGTGATTTCCTTGACTGTATGGGTCTTGGGCAGGTCGACTTCGATGCCGGATTGAAGAATCGGCGCGGTGATCATGAAGATGATCAACAGGACGAGCACCACGTCCACAAACGGGACCATGTTGATATCGGAGAGCGAGGTCTGCGTCTGTTTGGAGAGTAGCGGCATGGTCGGGTTCGCCCCGCGGCGAGGGTCAGTGAGAATTATCAGCTATACGTTTTCTCGATTTGCGCAGCGACTTCCATGGCGAAATTGTCCATGCGCTGCGCGAGCCCGCGGATATTGTTCAAAAAGTGGTTGTAAAAAATGACCGCGGGAATGGCGGCGAAGAGTCCGGCGGCGGTGGTCACCAGGGCCTCGGCGATCCCCGGCGCCACGACGCGCAGGCTTGCGGCGCCCGCGCTGCCCAGGCCGGAGAAGGCGTCCATGACGCCCCAGACGGTGCCGAAAAGACCGATGAACGGGGTGACGGATCCCGTGGTCGCCATCCAGGACATTCCCTTCTCGACGTGGCGGACTTCATCGGCCGCGGCGAGCTGCATGCTCACGGTGACGGCTTGCAGGCTCTTCAGCTTGCCGCCGTGGGGATTTCCGGCCGCCAACTGGCTCTGCAGCTCGCGGAATCCGGCCGCATAGACCGAGGCAAAAGGCGAGCCTGCAGTGGCGAGCGCCTTGGGATCGGCGACGCCGCGCGTGGCGCGAAAGATACGCAGGAACTGGTCGCTTTCCCGGTGAATGCGCTTGAAGAGGCCGAGTTTCTGGAAAATCATCGCCCAGGAAATGAGCGAGAAGGCCAGCAGAAGGAGAAGGACGACGCGCGCGACCCAGCCGGTCTGAACGAGAATATTGGTCAGATTGTTTTCGAAAAAGATGATATTTGCGAACAGAAAAATAGCGGTAGCCCTCAGTTCCGGCAAAATTTTCCCGGCAAAACAACCGTAGCACACGCTCCCAGGGCGGTCAAAGACAATTGGACGCCAATTTGCTCAAAAACGTTGGTTGCAATCGTAATCTTTGCGCCATGAATCGCCGGAGGGTTGGAACACGAAACGGCAGGCGGGGGAAAAGGCCTGTTCCGGCCCCAGGCCAGACTACCGTCGAATTGCGGGGGTTGAGGGAAGAAAACGGCGCCAGGGTGCAAGTAGGAAATCCAGCCCGCTAGAGGCTTGCGACAGCCCCCTCCTCCTTCACTTGGGTCCACCAACAGTTTCGAGAACCTTCGCGGTTTCCATCCGGCGCGCGACGTAACTCTCCAGAAGCGTGTCGAGTTCTTGAGACCGGATGGGTTTGGCAAGATAACCATCCATGCCTGCCGCCAGACAGCGTTCCCGATCGCCTTTCATGGCATGCGCGGTCAAGGCGATTACCGGCTGATGCGTTCCACCGCCTTTCTCTTTTTCCCTCTCCCGCAGCGCCGCGGTGGCCTCGCATCCGTCCATCTCCGGCATCTGAACGTCCATCAAAACCAGGTCAAAACTTTCTTTCGCAAGAGCGTCGAGCGCCTCGCGACCGTTGGCGGCCACCACGACGCGGTGTCCTCTCTTCTCGAGCAACCGGGTCGCCAGCCGCTGGTTCACCAGATTGTCTTCCGCCACCAGCACCCGCAAGCAGGCCGAGGGGTCGCGAGCATCTTGCAACGAATACCGTGTGATCAGGGGAATTGCGCCTTTTTGCTCTCGTGCTCCGAGCACTCGTGCAATGGCCTCGCGCAATTCCGATTGCCGGATGGGCTTCAACAAGTACGCCGACACTCCCAGCTCCTGGCAGCGCGCCGCGTCTCCTCGGTGGCCCGCTGAGGTGAGCATCATGATTGTGGCCGTTGATAATTCGGGCCTTTGCCGGATGCGTTCGACCAGCGCGAAGCCGTCCATCTTCGGCATGTGCATGTCCGTCAAAATCAGCCCGTACGGCTCTCCCATTTCCCGGGCTGCGGACAGTTGCGCTAGAGCCTCTTCTCCACCTTCCACCGACGTCGACTTCATGTCCCAACGCTTGAGCATCCCTTCCAGAATCCGCCGGTTGGTGCGGTTATCGTCCACCACCAAGACCTTGACGTCCCGCAATATCTCCGGCGGGGCGATGGTCCCCACTTCGATGGCTTTTGCATCCGCAACTCCCAGCCGAACTGTGAAGTGAAACTGGGTTCCTCGGCCCACTTTGCTCTCCACCCACATTTTTCCGCCCATTATCCCCACCAGGCGCGTCGAGATGGTCAGTCCCAGGCCGGTCCCACCGTATTTCCTTGTCGTCGAGGTGTCCGCCTGGGTAAACGGCTGAAAAATCATGTTCTGCTTCTCCGGAGGAATCCCAACCCCCGTGTCCGACACCGTAAAATGAAAAATGCGATCGTCGCCGTCCCCGGCCTCGAATTGAACCTTCAACGCCACCTCACCCTCATCCGTGAACTTGATGGCGTTGCCCACCAGGTTGACTACGACCTGGCGTAACCGGCTGGAATCCCCCTGCACAACTTCCGGCACCTCGGGGGCCACCTCGCACAGTAACTCCAGCCCCTTTTCGTCCGCCCGTAGCGCCAGCGTCTTCAGCGTCGCTTCCAGACTATCGCGCAGGTTGAAATCGATCGCTTCCAGGTTGATTTTTCCGGCCTCGATCTTGGAGAAGTCGAGAATGTCGTTGATCACAGTGAGCAGGGAATCCGCCGATATCTTCACCGTCTCCAGGCATTCCCGCTGCTCTTGAGTCAGTTCGGTCTCCAGCGCCAGATCGGTCATCCCCATGACCCCGTTCAACGGGGTGCGGATTTCATGGCTCATGTTCGCCAGAAATTCGCTCTTGGCCCGACTGGCATCTTCCGCGGCATCCTTGGCGCGGCGCATATCGGCTTCGGCACGCTTGCGCACGACAATCTCCCGCTCAAAGGCTTGGTTGGCTCGGCCCATATCCGCGGTGCGTTCCTGTACCCTGGTTTCCAATGCCTCGTGCGTTCCCCGCAGTTCCTCCTCGATCTGTTGTCGTTCCGCAACCTCCGTCGCGAGCGACTGATTGATTCGTGAAAGGTGAACCGCGGTTTGCGTCTCCCGTTTAAAAATGGAAAACATGCTGATGAAAAGACCCGCCAGCACAAGGGTGTATGCCACAATTTTCAGGGCATGAGTGGCGAAGTACAGTGTGTCAAATAGCCCGGCGGAGAAAGGCATGTAGGCTAGGTGGCTCGCCGCGGCCACAATGAGGGATAGGACAAGCCAGTGTTCGAAATCGTCGCCTTTCCACAGGCCTTTCCGCAGATATCCGGCGGCGGCCAAGGAGAAAAACAAGGCCGCCACCAGTTCCGCCGGGCGATGAACGATGAGATTCGGGTAGTAGGCCGGAGGCAGGGGCACCAACGCAAAGAAGAGGAAGCTGAGTAGAGTCCAGGTTCCAACGAGAAAGTAAACGACACTCTCCCTGATCCTGCCCGCTGCGGGCCGCCGCATCTCCCTTTTCCAGGCGAGCAAGCTCGCGCACATCAGGAGGGACAAGAACACGCGCGAAATGACTCCGCTCCAGGGTGTGAGCGCCGAAAGAGCGGAGGGTGTGCGCCCCGCAAGAAACGAAGAGGTGATGACCGCATGGTAGCCGTCGAGGAGGGCCGCTCCTAGAAAACCGCTTCCGACAAGCAAGAACGCACTGCTCTTCTTTGCGTAATAACGCACCAGGGCCATTGCGCCCGTGATGAGTGCGAGCAGGGTGGAGATGGTTTCGAGCAAAGTGTGGAGCTCAGCCTTGCCGTGCCAAACGGAGAGGTGAAGCGGGACACTGCCGACGAGCAGAACTAAGGAGAGGAGGGCATAAATGCCGATTCTTATTCGGGCTCGATGAGGAACGGACTCATGCCCGGCTTCCTCTGCAACCTGACTTTGAATGGCTCCGCTCATGCATCCTCGATCGACGGCGCACTCCGACACGGCGAACGCTCTCGCGCTTGAACGATTCATGTGGGCCCACACAACAGGACATCCTTCGTTGTGAAGGCGAAAGGAAGGGGTGAAAGCAGCTTACTCAGAATGAGTTACTCCGGCAAACCCTATTCCTTGCCGGTTTTCCAAAGTCTAATCCAGCGATTCTGTGCCAGCAAGATCAGCGTCGAATATTCGTATCCAAGAGAAGCGATGTTCAGCGCCGGCCGTTCGATTCCTCATCTCGCAGGTAATCCGCTGCTCAGCATTCCTTGAATCAAAAAGATACCGATTCGAGGGCCCGCTTGTTCCCGACGTTCCGTTTTGGTCGCATGTAATAGTTTTGTAATGTGTCTCCGAGCCCACTTCACAGGATTCCACAGAGGGATAGGATACAAGCGGAGGATTGAATGGAGCCTTACCCCAAAGGAAATCGTGCCCGCGTGCTGCTGAGTTCGGTGTTCGGGCCCTATGCCCAAGACGACGAGTTCGGCAGCCGATCCATCAACCCCATGGAGCTCTACCACAACCAGGTCACGCGGGCGCAAGGCAGTTTTTCGCTGCGCATGTTCCATCGTTCCTGGGGCATCATGATGATTCAAGCGAATATTTCGGCGCCCTGCACGGTGCTGGATTTTCCCAAGCGCGAAGACTTCGCCCGTGAATTAATCACGAACCATTACGATATCGTAGGCATCACCTCCATCATCGTGAACGTCCGCAAGGTCCAGGAGATGTGCCGGATGGTGCGAGAACTATCGCCGGATTCGGTCATCGTGGTGGGCGGACATGTTGCCGCCATCCCGGACGTGGAAGCGATGATCGACGCCGACCACATCGTGCGAGGGGAAGGCATCTCCTGGATGCGGCGATATCTGGGAGAAAACGAGCACGCGCCCATCCGCCATCCCGCCATTGTTTCCGGCCTGCAGGCACGGATCATGGGAGTGCGCTTGCCGCAGCGCAAAGGCGGTACGGCAGCCACCGTCATTCCGTCAGTGGGCTGTCCCATGGGGTGCAACTTCTGCACGACATCGGCTTTTTTCGGGGGCAAGGGAAAGTTCGTCAACTTTTACGAGACCGGGGATGAACTGTTTGACGTGATGTGCCAGATCGAATCGGAGCTCAAGGTCCATTCGTTTTTTGTGATGGACGAGAACTTCCTGCTTTATCGCCAGCGCGCCATGCGGTTGCTAGAACGCATGAAAGCAGCGGGCAAAAGCTGGGAGCTTTCGGTCTTTGCCTCCGCCAATGCCATCCGTAAATACACCATGGAGGAACTCGTGGAACTGGGCGTCTCCTGGCTGTGGATGGGGCTGGAATCCCCGCATTCCAGCTATGGCAAGCTGCAGGGCACGGACACAACGCAACTCACACGAGAGCTGCGCGAACACGGCATACGAGTGCAGGGATCTACCATCATCGGTTTAGAGCACCACACGCCAGAAAATATGGCCGAGGAGATTGAGCACGCGGTTGAGCACCAAACGGACTTCCACCAATTCATGCTATACACGCCGGTGCCCGGGACACCGCTTTACAAAGAGATGGCCGAACAGGGCCGGCTGCTGCTAGACATGGACCCCGCCGATATCCATGGGCAATTTAAGTTCAACTTCCGGCACGCCACGATTTCCCGGGATGATTCAAAAAAGTTTCTGGACTGGGCGTTCCAGCGCGATTACGAGCGCAACGGGCCGAGCCTCTATCGAATGTGCCGGACCATGCTCCAGGGCTGGCGACGCTACAAGGACTATCCGGATCCCCGGGTGCGCGAGCGGTTTGCACGGGAGATGAAAAAACTGGGCAGCACTTACAACGCGGCCCTCTGGGTGATGGAGCGCGAGTTTCGTAAGGTCAACCGCGGCGTGAGCCAGCAGATTCGCGCGCTGCGGCGGGAAGTCCAAAAGGAATTCCCGATGATGGCGCGTCTCACTGCAGCCCTGCTTGGCCCGGTATTGTTGTGGTCCGCGCGACGGGAGGAAAGAAGGCTGGCGCTGGGCCGCACCTACGAACCACCAACCATACTGGAGCGCACGAATTGGGTGGCCGCATCGCAAGAAGGTGAACGATTACCAAGTCGTCCGCGCTGTCCTGCGTTACGTGAACGAGGCGTATTGCCGCTTTATTCGTAGCGGAGGGCTTCGATGGGATCGAGGGCCGCGGCTTTTTTTGCCGGGTAGTAACCGAAGGTGATGCCGGTGAATGCTGCGAAGAGAACGGCAATGACAACCGTCGCGGTGGAGATGGTGACAGGCCAGCCGAAAAGCCGGGCAAGCGCCTGCGCGGCAAAGATTCCGCCAACGACGCCGAACAAGCCGCCGAGAAGCGTGAGCGTGACGGCTTCGCTCAGAAAGCGAAGGTGGATGTCACGTTCGGTTGCGCCGATGGCCAGGTGCAGGCCGATTTCGCGCGTTCGCTCCGTCACCGCCACGAGCATGATGTTCATCACCCCGATGCCGCCCACCAGCAGAGAGACCAGGGCAACGCAGGTCAGCATCAAGGTCAGCGTGTTGCTGGCCTGTTCCTGCGCCTTGAGGATTTCCTCGGGGCTGCGGATATTGAAATCGTCCATTCCGCCGGGAAGGATGTGGTGTCTCTCGCGCAGGAGGAGCGCGATGCTCTCTTGCGCGGGGCGGACGGCCTCTGCCGAGATGGCGGAGCACATGATGTCGTCCAGCCAGTCCGCTCCTTTCAGTTTCTTTTGCGCGGTGGTGTAGGGAATCAGGAGGAAATCGTCCTGGTCCTGGCCGGTGGCGGAAAATCCCTTGGACTGAAGCACGCCCACCACGCGGATAGGCAAATTGCCCATGCGCACTGTCTTGCCGAGAGGGTCTTCGCCCTGGAAGAGATAGTTGACGACGGTCTGCCCGAGCAGAACAACATTCGCGGAAGCATCCACCTCCTCCGCCGAGAAAATGCCGCCTTCGGTGACGCCCCATCGCCGCACGTTCAGGTAATCCGAAGAGACGCCGCGATAGGTGGTGTTCCAGTTCTGATTCTGGTACACAATCTGCGTGCGGCTGTCCACCTGGGGAGTGCACGTCCGGATCAGCGGAATCGTCTGCTGGATGGCCTGCATGTCGGTGAGCTTGAGCGATTTGGTGGCGCCGGTGCCGGTGCGGACTCCGTTTACGTTTCGCCCACCGGCTTCTATCCAGACAAAGTTGTCGCCCAGCGAAAGCATTTGCTCGCGAATCCTGCCTGCACCGCCTTCGCCAACGGCCACCGTGCAGATGACGGCGGCGATGCCGATGGTGATGCCGAGCATCGTCAGGCTGGTGCGCATCTTGTTGCGCCCGAGCGTGCGAAGCGCCATTCGCAGAATGGATTGAAAGTCCATGTTCTCTGTGCGCGGCTCTATGCCAAGAAGTTTAGCGCGCGCGTTGCGCCGGGACAACGAAATCGCCGCCGGGAGGTGCGAGGTCCAGTGTGATAAACTGGCCCGAGACCATGGGAGGACTGTTCGATATCGGGCTGGAGGCGCTGGCGGGACGCGGCACTGCGCCCCGGGGATTGCCCCCCGGCGCGGGTGCGGCCGCGCGCGGGACATTTTTCCTCGAGACCTTTGGCTGCCAGATGAACGACCACGACTCGGAAAAGGTGGCCGGAGTGCTCCTCGCGCGCGGCTACCGGCAAGTGGAATCGCCCGATGCAGCATCGGTCATCCTCTACAACACCTGCAGCATCCGGGAAAAGGCCGCGCAAAAAGTCTTTTCCCGCCTGGGTGAGTTTCGCACGAAACAGCCGGACGGCCGGATCATCGGGGTACTCGGCTGCCTGGCCCAGCAGGAGGGCGAAGACATTTTCGAGCGTGCGCCGTGGGTGAGCCTGGTGTGTGGTTCGGCCAGCTATCGAAAATTGCCCGAGCTTCTTGACGAACTGGAAGCCGGGAACCGGCGGGTCACGGGACTCGAGACGGACACGGACGAGACATTCGAGACCGAAATCACCCGGCGCGACAATCCCTGGCGCGCGTATCTAACGATCATTGAAGGCTGCGACAAGGCTTGCTCCTACTGCGTTGTGCCCTTCACGCGCGGGCCGGAGCGCAGCCGCGCGAGCGATGCGATCTTGACCGAGGTGCGGCAGCTCGCCGACCTGGGTTACACCGAAATCCAACTGCTCGGACAGACGGTGAATTCCTACCGCGATCCGTCATCGCGCAGGATGCGCTTTTCGGAGCTGCTTCTCGCCGTGGCGGAGATTCCGGGAATCCGCCGCGTGCGCTTCACCACGTCGCATCCGCGCGACTTCACTCCCGACATCGTAGAGGCCATTGACTCGCAGCCGGCGCTCTGTGATCACGTGCATCTGCCGGTACAGTCCGGCTCGACGCGAGTGCTGCGCGCGATGCAGCGCACCTACACGCGCGAGGAATACCTGGAGAAGATCGCGCTGATCCGCCGCGCGCGGCGGCCCATCAGCATCACAACGGACGTCATTGTCGGCTTCCCGGGCGAGAGCGATGCCGATTTCGAGGAAACCCTCAGCCTTCTCGCCGAAGTGCGGTACGACGGGGCGTTCAGCTTCAAGTATTCGCCGCGGCCCAATACTCCCGCTTTGTCCATGGCCGACCCGATCCCCGAGGAAGAGAAGGGAAGGCGGCTCGCGATTCTCCTGGAGAAACAGGGCCAGATTCAGACCGCGCGGAACGAAGCGCTTGTCGGGCAGACCTGCGAACTTCTGGTCGAGGGAAAGTCGCGCCGTGAAAATCAGTGGGCCGGTCACACATCCAGCAATCGCGTGCTGAATTTCACTTCGCGCGCCGCAGGGCTTCTGGGACAATACGTGCAGGTTCGTGTGACCAGCGCGGGCCCCAACAGCCTGGTGGGGGAACACGTCGAATAACACGCGCGGGGAGGGCTCGATGGAAGTCGAGATGAAAATCCGCAGCCTCATGATGGATCCCGTGACGAATATGCCGATTGTCGTGCTGAAGGACGTGCAGGGCAACGCCATCCTCCCCATCTGGGTCGGCATCTACGAAGCCAACGCCATCGCTCTGGAAATCGAAAAGGTGCAAACGCCGCGGCCGATGACGCATGACCTGCTGCGCAATGTACTTCTTGGCCTTGACGTGCGGGTGCAGAAAGTCGTCGTGAACGAACTCAAGGACGATACATTTTACGCGCTGATCTGGGTGGAGCGCGACGGCCAGCTCATGACCATTGATTCACGTCCCAGCGACGCGCTGGCCCTTGCGTTGCGCGTGGATTGCCCGATTTTCGTGGATGAAGAGGTCCTGAAGAATTCAAAGGTATCGAGCGCAATTTCCGAGAAAAACACCAACGAACAGCTGCGCAACTGGCTCGAAGGCCTGTCCGACGACGACCTCGGCCGCTATAAGATGTAAGCTCTGCGGGGCTCTTGCCCTCTGCGAGGCCTCAAGCGCCCGCGGCCGATTCCTGCAGACGCCGCACCGTTTTCTGCCAGACAAACAACAGTACACAGCCGATCAGGATCAGCGCGAGGCTGAGGCCGATCCACAGGCCAAATGCGCCCCAACGGCGCCGGAAACAGAGGTAGACCCCGAGTGGCAGGCCGATGAGCCAGTAGGCCGAGAAGTGACAAAGCATGGGCGTGCGCGTGTCGCCGGTTCCGCGCAGGGCGCCCGTGGCGACGGTCTGGATTCCATCGAAGAGCTGGAAGGCAGCTCCGGCGGCAAGAAGAAGAACCGCGCTCCGGATTACCGTTTGATCGGGCGTGTACATTCGCGCGATCCAACGCGGGAACACGATCAGGACAATCGCGGCGAGCGACATAAACCCAGCGCCCAGAAAAATTGCGGTCCCGCCGGCGTCCGCCGCGCCGGAGACATCTTTCCGTCCGAGAGCCTGGCCGACGCGAACCGCCGCCGCAGAGGAGACACCGAGCGGAACCATGTACGTCAGCGCGACCGTGTTCAGCGCAATCTGATGACTCGCCAGCGCCACAGCCCCGAGGCGGCCGATGAGCGCAGTGGCGAAAGCAAAGACCGCGATCTCGAGCGTGATCTGTACGGCTGCGGGAAATCCGAGGGCCAGTAATCGCTTTATGCGGCGAAGATCCAACTCCACCGGGGTCTTCAGCAATTCCGTGCGATGCTTGTGGTCGTACCAGAGCAGATATACCACGAGGACGGCAGCCATATAGAGCCGCGCGATGGCCGTGGACCATCCCGATCCAACGACGCCCATCGCGGGCGCGCCCCACTTGCCGTAAATCAAGATCCAGTTGCCGGCCAGATTGATGAGATTTGCAGAGATCAGCGCAAACGCAACGGGCCGGACAAGATTCATCGCTTGAATGCAGCGGCGAACGGCGAAATAGAGCAACAGGGGCAGCAGGCCCACGGCGAGCGCCTTTGCGTAGGGGATGGCCAGCGCCGCGACACGCGAATCAATGCGGAAAGCTGCGAGCAAAGGCCCGAAAAACCAGACCGGGGCCATCAGAAACGGGGTCATGGCCAGGCTCAGGTAGATGCTGTTCACCAGCGAGCGATGGCAGTCTTCGCGCCGGCCCGCGCCGAAGGCTTGCGACACCAGTGTGTCCAGACCGATCAACAGGCCGCCGCCGAAAAACGCCAGCACATGGAACAGGTTGGAGCCGATGCTGACGGCGCCGATGGCCGTTGCGCTATCGGGAAGCCGGCCGACCATCATGGTGTCCACAATGGCCATACTCATCCATCCGAGCTCGGCCAAAACGAGCGGCAATGCCAGCCGTAGTGTCGGGCGAAACTCAGCCCATACTGTATGCATGCGGATCATGGCTGAATGTCGGTGCTCAGTGTAAACGGATGGCGTGGAGGGAGCAAAATCGTGTGCCGCCGCCCGATCCGGCGTTGCTCACCCGGCCAGTCAGGAAAGAAATATAGAGTAACCAATGGTACTTCGTAGCACGGAAGTCCCATTGACGCATTCTATTGGCGCCCATAGTCTGGAGACGCTTGTTTTGTGTCAAAAGGAACTCGCTTGTCCGTCCGCAGTATCCGGTTCCATTGCGAGAATGGGTTCTCGAGCCGCTGCACCACCTGGGGAGAGCATCGTGCCATTTGCAAGTGATGTGACGAACGAGATCGTTTGGACGCACAGCCGTTCGATGATGCGACTGAATTCACGCGTACCGGTTGCCATCGAATGGACGCAAGCCGGCGAGCAGCAGCGCGCGCAGGGGTACACTTTGGACGTCAGCCCGAAAGGCTGCCTGGCCATCGTGCCAAAGGGTGTCGACGTGGGGCAGGACCTCCAGGTGATTAATCTCATCAACAATCAGGCCTGCAAAGCGGTGCTCATTTGGCGCGGGCACGAGAGCCGCACCGGGTGGGAACTTGGCCTGGAGCTGCAAGACCCGCCAGCGGATTTCTGGAACATAGAGTTCTAATCCTCCGTCCCCATAGCAAGCTGTCCTTCCAAGCCTAGACGCGAGCAATTCCAAATGTGGCAGGGACATTCCGCGGGCCCCGCGATCAGTGCACGGGGGGCTGACTGATCCCAGCGTAGGGCAACCCCCCGGAGAAACTCCACTTTTTACTTGCACTTTCCCCTCCTGCTTCCGTACATTAGCCTAGCCCTAGGGGGAGCTCTGCAGGAGACAACTACATATAGCCTGCCCGTTGCCGGAACGTGGCGGCCCTGGTGTGCGTCCGCGGACGGAGGCAGAAGAGTATGACTGCCATCATCACGATCGCAAATCAAAAGGGCGGCGTCGGCAAGACGACGACGGCGATCAATCTCTCCGCGGCGCTCGCCCACCGCGGAAAGAAAACGCTCCTTATCGATCTCGATCCCCAGGCCAATTCCACGATTGCCTTTTTCAATTCCGGCGAAATCTCAGTCTCGATGTTCGATGTGCTGAGCGACACGCACGTAGAAATGGCGAAGGTGATCCGGCCAACGAAAGATCCCAGGCTATACGTTGGTCCGGGGCGCCTGGCGCTGGCGAAGCTCGAACAGGTTCTTGCTGGGCATTTCGACGCTCCGTACAAGCTGAAAGATGCGCTGACGCCGATCCAGAAGGAATTCGAGTACATCCTCCTGGATACGCCGCCCTCGCTCGGGATCCTAACAGTGAATGCGATGGTGGCCTCCACCCATCTGCTGGTGCCCATTCAGGCGGCGTATTTCGCCATCGAAGGGACGGACGACCTGCTGGAAACGTACGAGCGGATCCGTGCCCGCCCCAACCCGGCGCTGAAAGTCTTGGGCGTGCTGATCACGCTGTTCGACAAGCGCACAAACATTTCGCGGGACACCCACGGGCAGATTCGCACAGTGTTCGGCGAGGTGCTTTTCAAAACGCGCATCAGCAAGAACGTGCGCCTCGAGGAAAGCCCGGCCTACAAAGAAACCATTCTGACATTCGCGCCGAAATCACCCGGCGCGGTGGAATACAAGAAGCTAGCCGCGGAGGTTATCCAACGTGTCGAAGAGGATCGGATTGCCCGTCACGCTGAAGATGCGGCATGACGCGCACTACATTGAATCGCTGACGACCTATAGCGGCGCCGCGGTCGGGCGCATGATTCCGGTCGAAAAGATACGGCCGAATCCCGACCAGCCGCGCAAGGCGCTGGGCGATTTGCGGGAACTGACGGAGTCCATCCGCGAGAAGGGCGTGCTCGAGCCGCTGCTGGTGCGCTACGTCCCCCGCGAGGAGGCCTACTACATCATCTCCGGCGAACGGCGCTACCACGCCGCGCGCGCCGCCGGCCTGCGCGAGCTTCCTTGCATCGAGAAGATTGCGGACGATGCGGAAACGCTCGAGCTCGCGCTCATCGAAAATATCCAGCGCAAGGACTTGACACCGTTCGAAGAAGCCGACGGGCTTTACCGCCTGGCAACACACTTTGAATACACGCACGAGGACATGGCCAGGAAGATCGGTCGCGCCCGCTCTTCCGTGACCGAGACGCTCTCGCTGCGGAATATTCCGGAGTTTCTGCGCAAGAAATGCGCCGAGCGGGGCATCACCTCGAAATCGCTTCTGCTTCAAATCGCGCGGCAGCCTACCGAGAAGAAGATGCTGGAGATGTACCAGCGCATCCTGCAGGGCGGGCTTACGCGCGATGAGGCGCGTCGCGAACGGCGGGAAGAGCAGCAGACGGGCCCTCGTCCGCAGCCCTTCATCTTCCATTTCGAGCCGGAAACCGAGAACTTCAAGCTGCGCATTCAGTTTCGCAAGAGCCATGTTTCCCGGGATGAGTTGATTGCCACGCTGCGCGCGATTCTGGACTCTCTGGAGCAGTCCTCGGACACGGCCGGCTCGGCGGTCGCCTAAGCACAGGTCCGCCGGGGAGGCAAGCGCGCGTCCGCGCGTCCCGGCTGTGTTTCCCATGCACGATCTCTCGCCTCACCAGATGCAGGTATTGGAACATCTCATTTCTGCGGGTTTTCGTCTCATCGCCATCGCGCCGTATGAAAACGCGCTCTGCGTGCGGCGCGGAGAATGTGCTGCGCTGCTAGCGCCCGTCGCCAACGGCGGACTGCGGCTCCAGGCCGCGCCGACTTATCTCGTGGGAGGCAATCTGAGCGCGCGCATCCGGCGCGGCGGCCGCGAAGTCTTCGTGTGGAAACAGAAAGAGATTGAGGTGACCGCGGACCGCAACGCGGAGCTGGACACATTTCGGCGCGACCTGGCCCAGCTCTTGCAACTTTCTCCGCCGCAGTGACACGCGCAATTTGCATTTGCAAATCGCTCCCGGCAAACTGAAGGGCCATGTCCACGTACGACATCATTTGCATCGGTGCGGGTCCGACGGGCCTGGCGTGCGCCATCGAGGCGCGGCGCGCCCGGATGAATCCGCTGGTCCTCGACAAAGGGTGTCTCTGCAATTCTCTCTATCACTACCCCATAAACATGGTGTTCTTCACGACGCCGGAACTGCTGGAGATCGGCGATCTGCCGCTGACCTGTGCCGGGGAAAAACCCACGCGCCTCGAAGCTCTGAAGTACTACCGCAAGACGGCGGAGTTTTACGGCCTGGAGTTGCGACTCTACGAGCGCGTCGAGCGCATTGAGGGAAGCGACGGGAAGTTCAATGTCGTAACGCGCGCCGAGAACGGCACGGAAGCGAAATACCACGGCAACAAGATCGTGGTTGCGACGGGGTATTACGATCTGCCGAACCGGCTCGAGGTTCCGGGCGAGGACCTGCCGCACGTGTCGCACTACTACACGGAGGCGCACGCCCTCTGGAATCAGGACGTCGTAATCATTGGCGGAAAAAATTCGGCCGCGGAGGCGGCGCTCGAGCTCTTCCGCAGCGGCGCCCGGGTGACGCTGGTGCACCGCCGCGCGGAGCTGGGAAGCTCCATCAAATACTGGGTGCGGCCGGACATCGAAAACCGTATCAAAGCGAATGAGATCCGGGCCTTTTTTGAAACGCGCGTTGTGCGGATCGAGCCGGATCACGTCGTCGTCGAAAATGGGGCGGGGAAGCGGGGGCTGCCGTCGCGCCAGGTGTTTGCGCTGACCGGCTACCACCCCGATTTTGCGTTCCTGGAGAAACTTGGAATCCGGCTGGATCCCGAGACGCGAAAGCCGGCGCTGAATCTGGATACGCTCGAAAGCAACGTGCCCGGGCTATACCTGGCCGGGGTCGTCGTTGGGGGCAACCAGACAAGTGAAATCTTCATCGAAAACGGCCGCTTCCACGGGAAACAGATCATCAACGCGCTGAAGTAGACGCAGAGCCGGGGCGCGGGGTATCAGGACCTCGCTTTGCCGGGCCTTCGAGCCTCTGCTAAACTGGAAATAGCCGGGTCCACGACATGCCATCAATTCTGCGCGAAGTCGGAGAAACGTTCACGACGCTGGTAAAGGGTTTCAGCGTGACGTTCCGCAATATGCTGCGGAAGACAGTGACGGAGGATTATCCCGACGAGCCGGTGCATTTCCAGGCGCGCTATCGCGGCATCCACGTGCTGCACCGGGATGAGAGCGGCCTGGAGAAATGCGTCGGGTGTTTTCTCTGCGCCGCGGCGTGCCCGGCAAACTGCATCTACATTGAGGCCGCGGAGAATACGGACGCAAAGCGCATGTCCGCCGGCGAGCGCTACGCCACGGTGTACAACATCGATTATTCGCGATGCATTTTCTGCGGGTATTGCGTGGAAGCCTGCCCGACGGATGCCATCACGCACGGGCACGGATTCGAGCTGGCCACCTACGACATCAATTCGCTCATCTACCGCAAAGAACAGCTCCTGGGGAAGTTGGCGGTGGATTTGAAGCGTCCTCCCGCCGCGTAGCCGCGCTTCACAAACCTCGAATCTGTCGCCCCCCCGGCCCTCCTCGCGAAGTAAAGACCGGACTGCCCTCCGTGTGGCTCATAAGACCTATTAAGGGGAGGACACGTAAGTGGAGGAGGGCGGCGATGCGGGATTTGCTGGGCGCGGGGAGCGAGTGGAAATCGGCGAAAGTTCCGGGCATGGAAAAACACACTCCTCGCCGGGCTGGCTGGGATCCCCCTGCGCCGCCAATCCGTCTGCGTACAAATCCACTCCATCAAGCGGTGCCCGCTCGTTGGGTCACAACTACTCAAAACGCGGCTGCGGAGCCGCGAAAAACAGAAACGGCTTCACAACGGTACGCGCGAAATGGCGATATCCGAGAAGAAATTATCGGACGCACCGGCTGCGGTCTGCGCGGACTCCTTCTCCGTGGCGGAGGTCTCGCCGAGGCGCGCCGAGCGCTCGCGCTGCTCGAGGAGCCATCGGGCAAGCAAGGCAGTAGCGCTTTCCTCCATCCATTGATCCAGAAGCTGGCCGATCTCTTTGCGGAGATTGGCGGAGTGGTTCAGCCGGGAGAGTTCAAAGCTCTGCAGCGAGAAAGACGATGCGGAGCAAAGGAACTTCCACGGCGGTTGGGACTTCGGGCCGTTCACGCGCGCCTCCTGGCTGGGACGCTCGGATATACTAACAAAGAGGTAATAGATGTCTACTATTATTGTAGCGTTAGCATCTGTGGAAATCTGTGGAAAACCAGAAGGGGCGAAGGGTGCGCCGGCGCAGGGTCCAGGGAGGTTCGCGCCTGCAGCGCCTGTGCCGGGGATTACGAAGACCCGGATGCCACGGCGCCTCCAGCGGAAGTCGAAGAGCCGCTGGAGCAGCCGGAATTGCCGGTGAGCTCTTGCGGGACCTGGGGCTGCGCAGCCTCGTGAGTGCGGAGGGAACGATGCCGTTGCAGAGCGCAAGACCCAGCCACAGAGAGAATCGGCGCCGCCGGGGAAGGCGCACACAGCGGCAGATCCTCCGCGACGTCATGCTGTCCGCCGCGGAGTGCGCAACCTGGCTCACGCTGCGAGAGTTGTCGTGCCTCACGCGGTTCGGGGAAGCCAGCATCTCCGCGCAGTTGCGCCATCTGCGCAAGCCGGCCTTCGGCGCATTCCTCGTTGAAAAACGGGTCCGGGAAGCGGTGCCCGGGAGGCCGGAACAAACTGGCGCGGTGTGGGAGTACCGGATCGGGCAGCGAAGGGCTCGTTTGCGCGCGGCAAGAAAACGCAGAAGTTGAGGATTGTGGCGGCGAATCGTTCGCGCAGTGCATCGTTTTTGGAGGGCAGGAAGCGGCGCAAGCGCCGCCTGTGGCGGAGGGGACATGGCTGCGAAACCAGAGCTGGCGTTTGATGTGTGCTGGGAGGTGTACCGTGGCGCGCGCGAAGTGCTGGAGACGAAGCGCGGCATCTCCGCGCTGGACTGGGAGGAAGCGACGAAATTTCTCTGGCGGCCGGACGTCCGGCCGCGATTGAACGAGTACGTCGCGGACTTCGCGCTGGCGGGGCAGGCGGCGCTGGGTGGTCCGGACTGGGCTTCGCGGCTGGTGCTTTTCCGCGTGTACTACCTTGGACTCGCGCCGTACGAGCGCGCGCGGCCCTTTCTGGGGCTCAGCGAAATGGGCTGGACGAACTGGACCGAGGAGATCCGCCGCCGCTGCGGGAAAGAGCTCCTCCGCCGCGGCCTTTTTCCCCCGCAGAAGTATTTTCAGGAATCGACACGAAATGAGTAGGAGACGATCTCGGCGCGGAAGCGTGCCCGGAATTGAATGTGTCTGGCAATCGTAGCAGTCGGCGTGTGCTGCAATTTCAAAGGGACTTGAGGTGCGAGGAAATCCAGTCGCGGATTAGGTCAAAGCGGAATTTGCCTTTGCTCACCGCCTCGGTCATGAATTTGTACGCCTCCGACGGATCGACCTCCAGGAAATAGCCGTTGAGTCTGAGAAAAGTGTCGGTGACTGCGAAACTCGTGCGCTTATTCCCGTCCAGGAAGGCGTGGTTATTCGCGAGTGATTCCATCAGAGCCGCCGCTTCCTCGGCAAGAGTACCGTAATAGCCTGCTTGTGGACGGAGAATGGCGGCCTCAAGGCGACCTTTGTCCAGGAAACCGTGAAGGCCGCCAAATTCGTCAATCAGTTGTTTGTGGAACTCGGTAGCTTCCGCGACGGTCGGATAAACGTAGCCCGGCATTTAGCTCTTGGCCAGGAGCTCGTGGAGTTTCCGGTTCTTGTCGGTGGACCGCCGAAAGTGAGCCCTTGCCGCGGGCCGAACGGCGCTCTGGGAAGGAGCAACAAATTGGAGGTAATTCTCCATGGCCCTCTCCAGCACAAAGCGCACCGATTGGCCGTTTTCCTTCGCCACTTTGGAAAGGTTGACATAGAGCTTCTTGTCGATTTCAGGGCCGATCTTTACTGTAGCGGCTTTCTGCATGGTTGCCTCCCCATCCCAACATCTACAATTTTGCGCCGGTTTGTTCGCTTGTCAAGATAAATCTAGAGTTATCTAGATTCGATGCTTCACGCTCGGAAGCCATCCAGCGGGGAAGTGTCAGCGGCGAGGCAGACTGGGATGGGCCAAACCAGCACAGCGGCTCCGCAGAACGGCCCAAACGAGCCGCACTGCCACCCCAAAGGGGACAGCGCGGCTTGCGATTGACACGACTGGGCAGGAGGGCTAGGCTTTCGGGCGAAAGTGAAGCTTAAAACGGAAATTCCGGGTAGAATGCGGGGCGTTTTCGAAGTCAAAAAAAAGAGGTCCGTGAGAGGAGATCACATGAAGCCAAGGACGATCCTGTTGACTCTGGTGACGCTGTTCGTTGCCGTCGTGGTGTGCTTCGCCGCCGAGGACGTAAATATGGGCACTTGGAAGCTGAACGAGGCCAAGTCCAAGATCAGCCCCGGAACCGCGAAAAATACCACCGTGGTCTACGCGGCTGCGGGCGACAGCGTGAAAATCACCGTGGACGGCGTCGACGCGGACGGCAAGCCCGCGCATAACGAGTGGACGGGCAAGTTCGACGGCAAAGAATACCCCGTGACCGGTGATCCGGCGTCTGACATGCGGGCGTATCGGCGGGTCAACGATCACACCCTGTCGCTGAACGTCAAGAAGGGCGGCAAAGTTACCATGACTATTCGCGTCGTCGTCTCGGCCGACGGTAAGAGCCGCACCGTCACCGCCAATGGAACTGATGCCAAGGGCAAGAAGTTCAGAAGCACGATGGTTTACGACAAGCAGTAGCTGGCAGACTTGCGAAGTCCCGAAGGGCCGCGAATCCCCGCGGCCTTTTTTTTGTTGGCCTTGGTGGTATTTAGTGTCGTCGTAGCGGGTCGCCGAGGCGCAGGGTCTTACCCGCTGCGGAGCCGGAGACGCGGGTGTTGGCGGCGAAGCGGTGGAAATGGTCGAAGCCGGCTGCGGTCGCCCGGGCGCAGCGCCCTATAACCGGACGGGATGCTATTATTCTGCCAGCAAGGAGAATTTGTCTGATGGCACTTCTTCTTGTCTCGCGTCAGGTTCCCATTCTTTAAATTTTCACATTACGATAGCGGCTCAGCCGCAAAAGGGCGGCGTTTGAGCGGCGGGGCGGCGTATAATCCGAAAGCCTGAATCCAACTCGCAAAAAATGGACTGCACATTGGCGTGCCTCAGAAGGAGAGCGTGTATGAGCGGAAGGCTGGTTCGGCCATCGTTACTTCTGGCGGTTTTGGTTAGCTGCGCCCCAATCTTCCGTCTGGCTGCGCAGAATCTGCCGGAGATCGTCTGCAACGATAACCGCTCGCCCGCAGGTGAACTTCGCAACGGCGTGCTCACCGTCCGTCTGGAGATCGGGCAGGGTAATTGGCGCCCCGAGGGCGAGCATGGGGAAGTCATTCCCATGTACGCTTTCGGCGTGGCCGGCAAGCCGCTGCAGGCTCCGGGCCCGCTGATCCGGGTGCCCCAAGGGACCGAGGTCGCCGCCACCGTGCACAACGGGCTGCCGATGGCTGTCATGGTGCGCGGCTTGCACGAGAGGCCGGGCAAAGCGGGCGATGCGATCACGTTGCAGCCCGGCGCCATGCAGGAGGTGCGTTTCCAGGCCGGCGCCCCGGGCACCTACTATTATTGGGCCACCACGACCGGCGTGACCTCAATTGCCAACTTGACGCCTGTCGAGACGGAGCTTGCCGGTGCGCTCGTCGTGGACCCGCCGGGCGCCACCGTCAGGGATCGAGTGTTCGTCATCGGCCGTCGCTCGGGGACCGGCATCCGTCCCGTATTGACAATCAACGGCAAGTCCTGGCCGTACACGGAACACTTCACCTTCACCGAGGGCGACACGACGCACTGGCGCTGGGTGAACACCAGCACGAGTGCTCATTCCATGCACATGCACGGTTTCTACTATCACGTGGATGCGGTGAGCAACGATGGCGAAAAGGTCCAGCCATTCAGTGACACCGACCCTCCGTTGCTGGTGACGCAGCGGATTCCCACTGGCGGGACCTTCGATATGACCTTGAATGCGGAGCACCCCGGCCGCTGGCTATTCCACTGCCACATGTTCGCGCACATGACGCCGCATATGGCCATGGGAGGCCTCGACCCTGCCGCAGAATATGATTCCGGGCATAAGTCAGAGCCGGGCTCTGCAGGCATGGCGGGTTTGGTTCTCGGCATCACGGTGTTGCCGAAGCGCGGCGCATCGCCGCCAGCCTGGAAGCCAGAACGGAGACTCCAAGTCGCCCTGGAAGAACATGCCGGGAAGCAGCCGGCCTACACCGTCGCGGTACGGGACTCGGCAAAGCCCGCGGCTCCGCCGGCGCCCACGGAGGCGCCCACGCCGCCGCAGTTGATGGGGCCGCCGATCGTGCTCAGGCAGGGCCAGGCGACCGAAATCGAGGTCATCAACCGCATGAGTAAGCCCACGGCCATTCACTGGCACGGCATGGAGTTGGATAGCTACTATGATGGGGTGGCCGGCTGGGGCGGAAACGGCCAGCGAACCGCTCCGCCGATTCCGGCCGGGGGATCCTTTGTCGCCAAAATCGCGCCGCTGCGCGCGGGCAGCTTCATCTACCACACGCACTGGCACGATCCGGGGCAGCTTATGAATGGTATCTATGGACCGCTGATCGTCATGCCTGCCGGAAAGGAATTTGACACTGCTACGGACCTCAATTTCCTTTTCAGTTTTGGAACCTTTGAGCCGTTCGGAGACATGGTACTGATCAACGGCCACCCCCAGCCGCTGGTTTTGCCGCTCAAGACCGGAGTCAAATATCACTTCCGGCTCACCAATATCACGCCCAACGCTGCCAACCTGCGAGTTGCGTTGAAACAGTTATCAGGAGCACCGGTGAAGTGGCGGATCCTCGCCAAGGACGGGGCGGACCTGCCGGCCACGGCGACCATCACGAAAACAGCCGACCAGTTTATAACCGTTGGGGAAACCTACGACTTCGAGTACCAGGCTGATGAGCCACAGGAATTGTCGCTGGAAATCTATCTCCCCCTCCCCATATCAAAGGTGCGGGCAGTGCAAGGCATCGTGTTTTCCGCACCTTAGCCATCGCGCAGCGGCTTGCGTACAGGCTGCAAGTAGCCGGCAGCGGCCCGTCCGCTACATGAGCCTCAGGGGATCCCCGGCGCGGAGGGTCTTGCCTGTTTCGGAGCCGGAGACGCGGGTGTTGACGGCGAAGCGGTAGAAATGGTCGAAGCGGGCCGCGGGCGACCAGGCAGGGAGGTGCGCCCGGCGCAGCTCCGCGAAGCGCTTCGGAAAGCCGTCCAGCAAATCGCCCGTCTGTGAATCGCGAGGCGGCACGGCGCAGCGCGCGCAAGGATTGCTGCCCTCGAAGAGCACCTCGCCGATGCGAAAACGCACGATGTAGTTCTCGTCCGGACCAAAGAGCCGATCCTCCCAGAAGGCCGGCACGCCTCCGATTTCGAGGCTCGTGCGAAAGCGTACCCGCGCCTGCTCCAGAGTGATCTCCGGGAACCATTCGCATACTTTTTGCAGGGAAGCCGTGGAGACAATGGTTGGACCGGGAGCAAGCCCGTCGTCCGGAAATCCTTCGGCGGTGTAGTGCACGACCAAGTGTTCCCCGAAGAAGTCGCTCAGCCAGGCGGAAGCGGCATCCGTGTCGCCGGGGAAGGCGAACCGCGCCGCGGACATGGGCCGCCCGGGCGCCTGCGAAGAGAGCGTCACGGCGGTCAGATCCGGCGCGAACTCCGCGCGAATCAGATGGATGAGCGGCGTGCGTTTGCCGTTGATCCAGTTACCATCGGCGGAAAAAAGCGCCCAGGCGCGATCGATCTCCAGCCCGCCATTCGGTCCGATGCGCGCCTCGCGGACTTCCACCGGGTCGAGCGACTTAATGGGGTGGAGGCGTATCTTCTCGAGATGACCGTGCGGAGATTCGGCGTGCACACCCACATCCTAGCAAATCGGAAGGCAAGCTGCCTGGGCGTTGCAGCGCAGCGTGGCGCCGCCGGGATAGCGCTCCGCACGGCGAAGTTTTCCACAGGCTAAGTCGTTGTTTCGGCGCGAGAAATGAAAAATTGCAAAATTCTCAAAAATTTCTCTTGACGTAAGTTCACGTTGTGGTATACTCACGCTCGTAGAAATACGGTCAAAGGCCCCGGACCTTTCCGGGGCCTTTTGCTTTTGGGCGCAGTGGTGCCTTTTTCCTCCGCGCGCCGCCGCTATCCAGTTTTCTTTTCAGGATCTTACTTCGGCGCACGAGTGCGCCTCTTCAAGGAGTTTCCATGCCGAGCTACCAGAATGTGACCCCGCCGCTGGCCCTCCATCCGGGAGACGTGGGCTTCAGTTGGAACAACGAGGCGTTTCCGGCGGCCAACACTGCCGGGACGCAGTTCGCGCTGCCGGAGCCGGCGGGCTTTCCCGACCAGTCGCGGGGAGTGCGCTGGCAGACGATCTTTGGCACCGCACCGACGGCGGTAAACATCCGCCTGCAGGGCGCCATGGCGGACGTGGACGCGGAATACGCCGACATCGACACCAGCACCGCCACGACCGGGGAAGCGCGCACCGTGGCCGGCGTTCGCGCGCGCTTCCTGCGCATCAAGCTGTTCAGTGCGACAGGCGGCGCGGGCCTGACCGCGAAGATGCTGGCGTAGGCACACGCGCGGAGCTGCCAACCAGAAATGGCTTCCCATCCCAATTACGTCAAGAAGAAGATTCCCATCGACACCGTGAGCTGGACGCCGGTGGTGGCGCCGATTGACTGCATGGGCGTGGGGATCAAGAACAGCGCCGCGGTGGATATGAAACTCCGCACGGACTCGGCCGACCCGAATACAGAAGACCTGATCCCCGCAGGGAACCAGGACGGCGTGATGGTCAGCCGGTTTGGCGACCAGCCGGCGGTCAGCCGGAGCGGCCCGCGGTTTTTCTCCGGGGAGACCGTGGCTTTCCTGCAGGCGGTGAGCGGCACGGGGCCCGCCCTCGCCACATTCGTTTCGTAGCGGTGCTGGAAGCGAACCCGCCAGAGTTCGGGCGGGCCCGGGGGCAGAGCGCCCGCGTCCGCCATGGCGGACTTTGTGAGCTTATGCGAATCAAAATCATCGGCGAAAACGATACGGCGAAGGCGCTGCGGACGCTGCTGCGCAAGGCGGGTTTCGCAGTCTGCGAATTTCTGCCGGCGGAGGCCGTCACGCAAGCACCCGTGGCCGGCTACGTCATCACCATCGAGGAAAGCGGCCAGAGCGGCTGGATTCATCTGGACTCGGTGGATTCGGAACTCGAGGGGGCGGTGCTCCGGCACATCACGCAACTCTCCCCGCACGCGGTGAGCGTGGACCGGCCGGGCGGGCAGATTCACAGCGAGCGCGAGCTGCGCATCGTCGTGCCCGCCGGAAGTCCGGCGGGCGACGCGGCCCAGGCGCAGGCGGTGGAATACGGCGTGCTTCGCGGCTTGCTCGAAATCCTCGGGCCGAAACCCTTGAAATTGCCGGAGCCCCCGGCGCCCGCGAAACCAAGCTGGTGGAAACGCTTCCTGGGTGTCCTCGCGCTGGCTCTCATGTGCGCCGCGGGATTGTGCGCCGCGCCCGCCACGGCGGGCAGGGAAGTCGTTCTGGTGGCCACGGATGATGCCGGCGGCGTGCTCTTGCTGCGCGTCCCCGCAAACATTTTCGCGCAGTTGCAGCAGCCGGGCAGCGGAAGCAACGTCAATCTGAGCCAGATCGGCGGCGCCAGCGTGGCCAGCGCCCTCTATGACAGCGCGAACACGGCGATGAAGGTGAATTGCGTCGTGGGCTGCTCGGCGACGGGATCGTTCACAGACAACGCCATCTTTACGACGGGCGCGAGCTCGGTCACAAACATTTCCGGTCTGTTCAACGACGCCGCGGCGAACCTTGCCAGCGGCAATGCCGGCGCCATTCGCGCCACGACAGACCGGATGCTGTTTGTGAACATCGGCAAGATCAACGGAACCGCGCCCACGCTGACGGGCTCGAGCCTGAACGTGAATTGCACGGGCGGGTGCGGTGGCGCGGCGAGCTTCGCGGATAGCGCCGTGTTCACCGCGGGGACGACGGCGATCAACGTTTCCGGCGGAGTCTTCAACGACGGCCTTGCGGCCGTCGCTTCCGGCAATGCGGCAGCGCCGCGCATCACGGCGCAGCGCGGCGTGCATGTAAACCTGCGAAACAACAGCGGAACGGAAACCGGGACGGCCACAGCGCCGCTTCGCGTGGACCCAACGGGGACGACGACGCAGCCGGTTTCCGGCACGGTGACGGCGAACGCCGGAACGGGATCGTTCACCGTCGGTCAAGCAACAGGGACGAACCTCCACATGGTCTGCGATTCGGGCTGCACGGCAGGGTCGCTCTTCACGGACAACACGGCATTCACCGCGGGGACCACTTCCGAATCGAACATCGGCGGGGTGTTCAACGATGGCCTGGCCGCGGTGACCAGCGGGAACGCCGCAGCGGCTCGCATCACCGGCAGTCGCGCGCTGCACACAAACCTGAGAAATAATTCGGGTACGGAGTTGGCCTCCGCAACAGCAGCACCGGCTGGAACAGAGTTGGGCCTCATCGTGCGTAACATCCCGAGTGGCACCCAGCCAGTTTCAGGGTCGGTGACGACCACGCCGCCGGCAAACGCCTCGGCAAACGTCGCACAATTCGGAGGTAGCGCGGTTGTTACTGGAACAGGCGTGTCTGGAGCCGGAATTCCCCGCGTCACCCTGTCGAATGACAGCTCACTCGCCGCCAACCAGAGCGTGAATGTGGCGCAAGTTGGCGGCACGGCAACAGTCACGGGCGGCGTGAGCGGCACGCTCGGCGTCGGCGGCACGACGGCCGCAGGGTCGGCGGCTGCGGGCAATCCGGAACAGATCGCCGGCAACGCCAGCGGCAATGTGACCCGCGTCGTCATCTGCGACAATTTCAAGGCCGTAAACATTTCGACGGCCACTACCACGGTCGTGATTGCGCTGGTGGCATCGAAGACGACCTACATCTGCGGCTGGCACCTGTTCAGCGCCGGCGCGGACAACGTGGCACTGGTCTTTGGCACAGGAGCAAGCTGCGCCACAGGGATAACGGGCGTTGCGGGCGGCACGACAGCGGCGACGGGCTACAACTTCACGGCACAGACCGGCGTGGTGGTGCAACTGCCGATGGGCTCTCCGGTGAGGCAAACGACCGTGGCGGCGGACACCTGCATCATCACTTCGGCTGCGGTGCAGTTGAGCGGAATGATTTCGTACACACAGTTCTGAGTGCGCATGAGAAAGATTTTCCTGTTTCTGGCCAGCCTCTGGCTGGCGGCTTCGGCTAATGCGGCTACGGTCACGCACCGCGTCTCGACAGCGAGCACGGCCAATGCGTCTTCCTACGCAAGCGGAGCCTTTACGCCCGCCGCCAGCGACTTGCTAGTGGTCTTCGTATTTGCCTCCGATACCGTCGCGGCCGGTGGTATGACGGACAGCCAGACTCTCGGCTGGGACAAGATCACCAGCGGACTCGTGAGAACGAGTCTGGATACGATGTACGTCTTCGTCTCGCGGGCGACAACCGCAGCATCCTCGATGACGGTGACGTTCACCTGCACGGGAGACGCGGCAACGGGCGCTGTGATCGAGGTTGCCAGCGTCAGCGGGATGTCCCGCGTGGGCGCCCTTGCCGTTCTACAAAGCGCCAAATCCGAGAATCAGGCATCCGGGGGAACTCCTGCCGCAACCTTCGGCAGTTCCGCCCTGACAGGCAACCCTACGCTCGGCATGGTAGGCAATGCCACGAATCCGGCGACGTTGACGACGCCGACGAATTGGACCGAACGCGCGGATACAGGCTACGCAACCCCGACAACCGGGATGGAGTACGTCAGCCGGGACAGCGGCTTCACGGGGACGACGATCACCTGGGGCAGTACTTCCGCAAGCGCGTTCGGAGTACTCATCATCGAGTTGGATACAACCGCAACGCCGGCGGCGGGAGGCGTGCCTACTCTCGTCCAACGGGCCAGTGGTTCCAGCACGCAGGGCACGCTTCGCACGAAGTATTTCCTCAACTTTCCTTCCACGACTCTCTCCGGCAACCTGATTATCGTCGGTGTGGTGCAGGGCACGGCAGTCACTACGACAGTCACCGATGACGCCGCCAACACTTACACAGCTTCGACGTGCAACGGCACGAAGGTCAAAATTTTCTACTCCGCGAACTCCACAGCGGGCGCTCGGAAAATAACCATCACCTTTGCAAGCACAGGTTCGGACTTCGACCAAATAATAATCGCCGAGTACTACAACGTCGCAACCTCATCGCCAACGGATGGATGCGCGGCCACAACCGGAAACTCCGGCACGATGGCTACCGGGAGTTTCAGCACGACGAACGATGGAGACCTGATTTGGAACGTCGGCGTTCAGAACGGCGTGTCACAAGTCAACACGTTCACCGCAGGCTCGGGCTTCACACTTGAGACAGCCGACACCTACGACGGCCACGTAAGCCAGAAACAGGTGCAGAGCGCGCACGCAGCCATCAATCCAAGCATCACGTTTACGACGGCGAATGCTTGGGAGACCACCGCTCAAGCCTTCAAGCCCGCCTCCGCTGGCACCGCCCCCGCCGCAGGAAAGCGCGTCATCGGCATCTATCACAACAACGTGGCAGTCACGACATCGCCGCTCGTCCTAGCCGCTCCCACGGTCGGCAGCATGATCGTCGCTTCCTGGACCGGCGGACCCGGAGACACACCGACAGCCGTGTCGGACACGAGCAGCAACGCATGGACTTCCTCGGGGGCTTCCGTGAACTTCGGTGCCTCGGGCGAAGCGATGCTGTTCTACACAGGCGGGACCGCAACGACCAGCAGCACGATGACGATTTCAACCACTCGCGGAGGCACCCCCGGCACAACCTCCACGATGCTGTTTTACGACATGACGGGGATGGCGGCTTCTCCCTTCGATCGGCGCGTGGACTCTTCGGGCAATTCCGCAAGCACAAGTACAACCGGCTCAACTGTGATACCTGCTTCCGTCGGAATCATCATCACGAACCAGCCACACGCTTCGAGCACGCAGACCGGGATCTCTCCCGGCCTGCTCGATACAATGGACATGACTCCGCGGGATGCCAGCCTCAGCCCAGCAGACGAGAATAACGGCAATGCACACGAGATCAACACGGACACCGCCAGCCGCACCTACGTCTGGACGAGCAGCATTGCGCCTGGAAACTGGGCTTCGCTCGCCGTGGCGTTCAAGGAACAAGCGGCGGCTGGCGGCCCGCCGCATCAGCTTCCCACGATGGGTTGCTGCGCGATGACGCGGCGCTAGCCGGTTCGCGCCGCTGCGAAGCAAGTACTCCGAAGATCCCGACGCTTTCCGGCCAGTTGTCCACCGCCCGACCGCGTGATGATCCAGTTTTGATAAAACAGCACAAAACGAAGCCAGGTCTGGTGCTTTCCCCGGCGTCTCCCGCCAACGGTGCCCCGACCGAGAAAAATCCGGCGCCCGCATCCGCGGACGCCGGAAAGACGCCCGCCCCCGGCACGCCC
Source organism: Terriglobia bacterium (assembly GCA_041497835.1). Classification (GTDB taxonomy): domain Bacteria; phylum Acidobacteriota; class Terriglobia; order Acidiferrales; family UBA7541; genus Acidiferrum. The sequence continues at coordinate 31,660 of JBGQHF010000006.1, read as the reverse complement.
CGAGAAGCTCGGGAAAAGCCAGGGCGTTCTCGCCGGACGCGCGGCGCGGCCTCGTCCCCTCGGAGCAAGGCCAAGGTCAACGGCCGTGGCCTCGCTGCGATGCAAGCGAGCCCGGCTGCGTCTGACGACGCGAGCGGAACCTCCGCCAATGGAGCCGCGCTCTCCTCCGCGGCCGACGCGGACCGCCCTGCGTACGCTGAGGTGGCTGGGGCCCCATCCCTCGGGGCCGGGCCGCGCGTTCGGTGCGATTACACGCTCAGGCCCGGTGAGGACGTCAGCGCGATGCAAGACGGATCCGCGTTTGTGAACGCGGTGTTCGCGCGCGTGAATCCCATCGCCGTGGGCGAACGCCTGCTTACATCGGAAGACGAAAAAGTGGCGCAGCGCTCCCTCGAGCGCTTCCTGGAAATGAAGTTCGGAAAGGGAAGCGCCTCGTTCGACGAGCCGCTGCGGCTCGAAGTGGATATACCGCGGCCCAATCGGGAATAAGCCGGGAGGAGAAACAATGCCGAATGCGAAATGGATCCTTGTTGGAGAGATCACCCAGATTTCGGGCGTGATCGCGGTGGTGGCGGGAGTGGTTTTGAGCTTGCACCACGTAGCGGCAGCCGCAGCGCTGGTCGGCGGCGGCGCGGCATATTACATCGGGAAAAAACTCCGCGCGGCTTGATGCGCGGCGAGGGATGCGCGTGAATGGCCATTCGCCGAAACCGTTACGGCACGCGGGGCCCGGCCTGGCGTCCCGTCAGCGAATTCTATGCGCCGTTCCCGCGGCAGGGCGAATTTCACGCCTCGCGGGCGAAGTACCGCCTCTTCGGCGGCGCCGCCGGCCCCGGCAAGACCAAGGCGCTGCTGTGGGAAGCGATCCTGCAAGCGCTCCAAAACTCCGGTTGCGACACGCTGCTTCTGCGGCGCACGTATCCCGAGCTGGAGAGCTCGCTGCTCGCCTATTTCCGGCGCGACGTGCCGCGCCGGGCGTATTACAACTACAACGAATCGAAGCACGTTGTGACCTGGCCCAACGGCTCGACCACGCGCTTCGGTTACTGCCGCAACGAAAACGACGTTTATCAATACCAGGGCGCGGAGTTTCTTTTTATCGGCATTGATGAGCTGACGCACTTTACGCTGAAGCAGTGGCAGTTCCTGACGTCTCGCAACCGCTGCCCCCTGCCGCGAAGTTTTCCCTGCATGGCGGGCGCAACGAACCCGGGCAACATCGGCCACGCCTGGGTGAAGGCGTTGTGGGTGGATCACGTGCCGCCGCCGGGTTTCGACCGGCCGGAGCTGTACGATCCGAACGAGTACGACTTCATCCGCGCGCGGCTGGACGACAATCCCATCTACGCGAACGACGCGGCCTACCGGCGCACGCTCGAAGCGCTGCCGGAGCATTTGCGGCAGGCATTTCTGGAGGGCGACTGGAACGTTTTCGCCGGGCAATACTTCGATGTGTTCGAGTTCGGGCGGCACACCGCGCGGCCGGAAGACCTGCGGCTCGAGCCGTGGTGGCCGCGGTGGATCTCGATTGACTGGGGATTTCAGCACCCCAGCGCGGTGTATTGGCACTGCGCGGCGCCGGGAGGACATGGCGGTGTCATTCCGGGCGAAGCGAGGAATCACTCTTCGATGTATCCGCAGAGAGATCCTTCGCGCGCGATGCGCGCTCAGGATGACGACCCTCATCGGGTCGTCACGTATCGAGAGTTCGTCCAGAGCGGCCTCTCGCCGCGCATGCTGGCGCAGGCTATCGCTGAGCGCAGCGCACGCGAGCGCATCAGCGAAGTGTTTCTCTCGCCGGATGCGTTTGCGCACCGGACGGCGGAGGCATCCATCGCCGAGCAGCTCGGGGAAGTGCTCGCCGCCAACGGTTTGCCGCGGCCGGCGCCCGCCGATGACGATCGTGTCGGCGGCTGGCAGTGGATGTATCAGTTGCTCGAAAACGATGCGTGGGTCATCACGGAGAATTGCGCGCGCTTGATCGAGTGCCTGCCGCAGCTCGTGCGCGACGACAGCCGCATTGAAGACATTCGCAAAATGGACGGCGACGATCCGGCCGACTCCGCGCGGTACGGTTTGGTGTCCGGCGCGCGGCTGTCTGGTCTTGCAGGCGTAGCGCCGCCCTTTCGGGCGGCATCTTCGGCCTGGGACGAGAATGCCGGGCTAAAGCCCGGCGCTACGCAAAGCCATTTCGTCCACGGCATGCCTCTGGGCGAGCAGATTGCGCGCCAGGTTTCGGCAACGGACCCGACGTCGCGGGCGATTCATTACCAGCGCCTCGAAGCCGAAGCGCAGAAGTATTTTCATCCCAAGAAGCTCCATCGCCGCCGCTGGTGGTGAGGCGTACGCGATCAGTTGTTCGTAGGGGCACGATCTATCGTGCCCCTACGATAAGCCTGCCCAAACCAAATGGGGAGTGGTAATAGCCCGATGTTGCAGCGAATACAGCAGCTCATCCGTGGACGGTATGTTCGCATGCTCGAAGAAGAGGTCGCGCGGCTGAGAGCGGAGAACCGCGCGCTGGTGAATTCGCTCCTCGGCACGGCGGGGTTTCCGCCGGTGGAATTTCCCGAAGCACCGCAGCCGCAGCCGGTGCCGCGGTTGAGGAAGCGTTCCTGGCACCAGATGCAGGCGTGGCGCGAGACCGAAGCAGCGCGCGACGCGGCGATGAATTTCGATGAGAGGCCGAACGGACCGGTGCCGCACAGTTAGGAGCCAGGTCCGAGAGAAGCCGCGGAGACAGCGAAGGCCGGAAGAATCGTTTGGCCAGAGAGTTTATGACCACAGCAAGGAACATCCATGGACGCGGCGCGATCGCGCCGGCGGACGGCAACGTCGCGCCCTCAACCGTCCTTCCGAGCGGAGCCCCGCTTGGAAACCACGACGAAGCCGAGGAATCTTTCTTCGGTGTTGCTGCAAACGGAAACGAAAGAGAGATTTCTCGCTCCGCTCGAAATGACAGCGAGGGACAGGGCGGCGCTATAGAAGCAGCAACAGACCTGGGCCCGAACAACGAGCGGCTCGAGGAATTGAAGCCGAAGCTCGTAAACGCATTGCGTGATTTGGTCCGGCAGTACCGCGAAGAGGGCGTCGTCGCGAGGCGGCACGAGATCCGGCGGATTCGCCAGGCGCGATTGTTCTGGCAGGGATTGCAGTACTCCTGGTGGAACCCTAACGACATGAACTGGCACCTGCCGTTCGAGCAGCGTTTCGCGGACGACCGCTCTCTCGCGGAGATGCCGCGCTACCAATTCGTCACGAATTTTTATCAGGGCTTCGGGCTGTCGTTTATCGCGGTGCTTTCCCAGGACGTGCCCAGCGTGCGCTTCTATCCGCAGTCGGCGCAGTCGCTCGAAGACATTTCGGCGGCGCGCGCGGCCAGCGACGTGGCCCAGCTCATCGAGCAGAACAATCACGTCGAACACCTGCTTACGCTTGTCGGTTACCACCTGTGGACGGATGGGAAGCTCGGCGGCTACGTGCGCTACGTGGCCGACGGGCAGCGCTTCGGTTTTCACGACGAGCATGAGCTCGAGGCGGTGGAGATTCCGCTCGGCGAGGATGTGTACGTCTGCCCCTCGTGCGGAAAAGAAACCCCGGCTTCTTCGCGGCCTTCCGCTCGCAATGACAGGGAAACGGTTTGCCCGGGCTGCGGGGCGGCGCTGGGCGAAGCAAACCTCCGCAAAGCCGAGCGCGTAACGGTGCCGCGGGTCGTGGGCACGCGCCGCGTGGCCAACGGCCAGGAAGTGATCTCCATCATCGGCGGGCTGGAGTTGAACACGCCCGTATGGGCGAACGAGATGCACGAGTATCCGTACCTGCAGTGGCAGGCGGAGGTGCATCGCGCGAAGCTGAAGGCCGCGTATCCGCACGCGGCGGACAAGATCGAGGTATCGCCGTCGCAGGGCGCGGAAGACGTGTACGCGCGCGTGTCGCGGCTGAGCGTATCGCAAGGGCTGCCGTCGATTCATCCCGGCGACGCGCTGGTGAATTTGATTACGTTTGACCGCACGTGGATCCGGCCGTGGGCGTTTTACGCGCTCGAAGACAAGGAAGTGCGCGAAGAATTGCTCGCGTTGTTCCCCGATGGCTGCTACGCCGCGTTCGCCGGCGACGCCTACTGTGAATCGCGCAGCGAAACGATGGATGACCACTGGCGCGTGCTGCACGCGCTGCCCGGCGACGGGCAGAACCGGCCGAGCGTCGGCGATTCGCTCGTGCAGGTGCAAGAGCGCTACAACGTTCTCTCCAACATGCAGGCGGAAACCTACGAATACGGCATACCGCCGATCTACGCCGATCCGCAGGTGCTCGATTTCGACGCGCTGGCCAATCAGGTGGCCGAGCCCGCGGCGCATTTTCCGGCGCGGGCGCGTCCGGGCCAGCCGCTCGCGGCGGGATTTTTCCAGCCGGTGCCGGCGCAGGTGCCGCCGGACATGATCCGGCATCAGCAGGATCTGATCGGGCCGGTGGCGCAATTTCTGACCGGGTTGTTTCCCGCGATTTTCGGCGGGAACATGGAAGATGTGAAGACCGCGTCGGGCTACGCCCTGGCGCGCGACCAGGCCATGGGCCGCCTGGGGCTGGTGTGGCGGCGAACGAAGCAGTTCTACGCCGACCTGATGCTGCTCTCCGTGGATACGTTCCGCAAGAGCCGGCCGGAGGACGCGGAAATTCCGCTGCTCGGGCCGGACGGTGTGTTTGATTCGCGGTTGATCCGTTTGGCGGACTTGAAGGGGAACATTCAAGCGCACCCGGAGGCCGACGAGACGTTTCCGCGGCTGAAATCGCAGCAGCGTGGCGTGCTGCAGCAATTGTTCAGCATCAACGATCCGGTTATCCAGCGCGCCCTGACCGAGCCGGCCAATATCGGCTACATCAAGAACGTGATGGGGCTGAACGAGCTGGTGGTGCCCGGCGAGGATTCGCGGAACAAACAGTTGCGCGAGATTCAGCAGTTGCTGGCGTCAGCTCCTATCATCGTTCCGACTATCTCCCCTGTCATTTCGAGCGAAGCGAGAAATCTCTCTTCCTCTGGAGGGGGTCGCGAAGAGCAGAGAGATTCCTCGTCTCCGGTCGCTGGCGCGGCCGCGGCTCCGAATGACCATGAAGCCTCGGCCGGGGTGCTCCTGTTGCCGTCGGTCCCCGTGGACGAGCTGCTGGACGATCACGCTTCCGAATTCGAGGAGTGCAAGCGCTGGGCGAATTCCGACGCCGGCCAATCTGCGCGCATGACCAATCCCGCGGGCTTCGCCAACGTTCGCGCGCATGCGCAGGCCCACTTGCGGGCGATGGCACATCAGCGCCCGGCTAACTCCTAAATCGTCTGAGAGAACAAGAAAACCTGGGTATCCGTGTGAACTCACAAATAGAAACCGGAACGAGCGGCAAATCCGCAGCCGGGGATGCGCTCTACGCAATGAGCGATGAGCAGATCCTGGAGATGGAGCCGGAAGGCAAAGTCGTCAGCGGTCAGTCGCCAGCGGTGAGTGAAGAACCCGCAAGCTCGGGGCTCGCTCGCCCTGAGGACTCCCGAGGAGCCCCGCCAGGCGACACGGCCACTCAACCTAGGGCTGACGAGCCGAGGTTCGCTCCTACCCAGGTAACCGCCCCCACGCAAAGCGCGGTGCCGCCGGGTAGCTCTGAGCAAGCACCGCCGAAATGGCTCGCCGAGAGGATGGCCGATCCTCAGAGTGGCGGGGAGGCGAAAACATTTTGGGAAGGGGCGCAAAAGGCGCAGCAGGAAGCGGCGGCGTACCGTGAAGTGTTCGCCAAGCCGGAAGAGGCGCGGGCCGCGGCGGAACGGTCGCGTCAGCTTGCGCAGATTGACCAGTTCTATTTCGGCAGTGCGAGTGCCAAGCCGGAAGAAGTTGCGTCAGCGCGGGAACAACTCGCGCAGACGCTTCTCCGCGAGGATCCCGCCGCGTTTCGCGAAATGGTATTTGCCGGACTGCGCGCGCTCGAAAAGGCCGGTGTAGCGCCGCCCTTCAGGGCGGCATCATCGCAGAACGACACATCTGGCCAAGCACAAGATGCCGGGCTAAAGCCCGGCGCCACACAAGCGGCCCATGAGGCAGAGGTCGCGAGTCAGGATTCACGCCTGGCCTCTTACGCCGCGTTTGAGAAGGCCGCGAATGAAGAATTGGACCGCGACGTCGGCGGAGCGATCGCGCGGACGCTCGAGCAGGCGCTGCCGAATTCCGGCCGGCCCGAAAGCGCTCCGGTAAGAGAGCGGATGGGCATGACGATCCGGGCCGATATCGAATCGGCGCTCAAAAATGATCGCCAGCTCGCGGAACAGGTGGCGCAGGTGCTGGGGGGGCGCCGCTTTGATGACACGGCGCGGACGCAGGTGGTGCGCCTGATCGGAGAGCGGGCGCGGCAGCTCGTGCCGGCGGCCGCCAAGCGCGTGCTGAGCGATTGGACACAGTCGGCGCTGGCGGCGCATCGCGCGCGAACTTCAAAAGCGGATTCCTCCGCCAACCGGGTGGATCTTTCTCCCGCGGAAGGTGGCAGAGAGATTTCTCGACTCCGGGGCGACGAAAGTTACCGGCCCTCCGCTCGGAATGACGGGAAGGGGCAACGCAGCGCTCCAGTTGATTACCGCAAATTATCGGACGATCAGATTCTCGATCTGTAGTCACCCACCAGTTTCCTTCGGGAATGCATCCACTTTTAAGGAGAAAAACGAATGCCAGCACAGAACAACGCGAACGTCGTCGCGTTGCAGCTCGAGAAGGTGCGCGACAAGGTGCCCCTGCTCTACGAGCGCGACGACATTCTACTCACCATGATCCAGCAGCGCGGCGACGTGGAGAAGATTTCCAGCCGCGCCATGCGCCTGCCGCTGCAGGTGAACCCCGGCGGCAAGGCGGGCAGCTACAACGCGGACGGCGGCGACCTGGGCCGCGGGTCGGGCACGGCGTACGACGTGGCCACGATCTCGCCGATCTTTTTCCGCTTCGCGATCGAGATCACCAAGCTCGTCGAGTACGCGACGGCGGGCCGCGAGCGCGCCGTGGAAAACGCCGCGAAACGCGAAGTGGCCAACGGGATGAAACAGTTCCGCGCGTTCCTCGACAAGCTGATGCAGACCGGCGGCAACGGCGTTCTCGGAACGGTCGGCTCGTTCGCCGGCACGACGTGGACGATGTCCACGCCGCCGGGGGCGGCGCTGGTTTACGTCGGGCAGACCATTCAAGTGTACGACTCGACGCTGACGACGAACCGCGGCACGGCCAACGTGGTCGCGGCCGATCCCATCAGCGCCACGCAGACCATCACCGTGGATGCGAACCCGGCCGGCTTGGCCAACGGCGACGTCATCGTCCACGACGGCCTGAGCGGCGCGAGCCCCGTGTCGCTCTTCGGCATCAAGTATCACCAGAACAACGCGGCCACCGGTACGTGGCTCAACCTCAACCGCGCGACGTATCCCGTGCAGCTCGCCACGCCGCGCGTGAACGCGGGCAACGCCGCGCTCACTCCCTCCAACGTGCGCCTGGCCATCAACAAAGTGCGCAAGGCCCTCGGCATCAACCACGTGGCCAAGCTTATCGCCTACATGGCCGTAGAGCAGGAGCACGCCTGGGAAAACCTGGGCATCACCGTCAGCCAGATCATCAAGGAAGGCGGCGGGCGCGACGGCAACGATCTCGATCTGCTCTTCAGCGGGCGCAAAACGATGAGCGGGATTCCCATCAAGTCCAGCGTGAACGCGGACCAGACGCGCGTGGACTTCCTGGACCTCTCGCACTGGGGCCGCGCCGTGCTGAAGGACATTGACTTCTTCGAGGTCAACGGCAACACGGTGTTCCCCATCTACGGCGCGAGCGGCGGCCTCGCGGCCAGCTACATCTTCTACTTCGACACGGCGTTCCAGGTGTGGTCGGACAGCCCGCGCTCTGGCGCGTTTGTTGATACTCTCGCGAGGCCCCAGGGCTACTAGACCGCGTGAGTCACGGCGAAACACGCATGACCCGCTCGCAACTTCCGCGCGGGGGCCCGAACCTTTGTGCCCCCGCGCGGAAACTTTTTCTCCGCGGACTATCGACTCGCCCGAGGAGACTACTCTCCACTGTCTTAAGCTTGCGCGAATCCTACGAAACTCCCGAAAGCGTCGCCCATCGGCTCGAGCGCGCCGGCGGCGTGAATCGTTTCGGCGAGGCCAATTACCGCGCCCTGTGGGGCTGGAACAGGCTCGCGTGGATCGGCGGGAATTTCGAGGAGCGCGACCCGGAGACGGGCTCGTTGCTGCGCGAAGTCGTCGAGCTGCGCCAGGAGCCGAAATATCCGGCGGTGAACCGCTGGCACATCGAGCGGTGGGTGCCGCCCGAGGTCTACGGCTCGCCGCGCGCGTGGTACTCGCAGACCATTGAGATTGCGAACGGGCGCAGCGTCCCCGCGCTGGGGCCGTATCCTTCGCGGGGCGACTACGAGCACTGCTTCACGCTTGCGGGGCCGCGCGGAGAGTTTGTTCAGCTCACGCCAACGATTGCGGAGCACATCGCGCGTGCGATCGAATGGTCGCGGTGCCAGCCGCGCGTTTTTCGGCGTCACGCGATCGACGAGCGGGCCCGTCGTGACGACCGCGAGTTCGATGCGCGGGCCTACGATCTGCTGGATGACCAGGCCCCGGCATTTCACCAGCAGCCGTTTGTGACGGTGGGCTAAGTGAAAGTAAAAAGGCAGGGAGTAGAAAACTTCAAACGCGGCTGCGTGGTGCTGTTTCTGTTTTCCTTGCGTCCTGATGTCCTTGCGTCCTTCTTGTTGCGGCATGCAGTTAGGGGGGATGAATTTCTATGTCACGGCTTCAGATGTGGTTGCGCGGGGTAGTCGCCGCGGCGGTCAGCGGCGCGGCCGGCGGCATCCTGACGGGTATCGCCGCGGTTGGCATTGACCCGCAGCATTTCAATCTGCAGGCGGGAATCGGCGCGACGTTGCGCATCGCCGCGGCGGCTGCGGTGATCAATGCGGTCATCGGCGTGGCGGCGTACCTGCAAAAATCGCCGCTGCCGGAAGAATGAAGCAGTCGTCAATTCTCCGTTCACGGTTTTTGGAATCGAAGTCGGCCCGTCCCGAGGGCCGCAGAACTTCCGAACGAATGACTGAAAACTGAGAACCGAATACTTCCAGAGGAACAATCATGCCAGTGGTCGGCTCATCGGCGTACAACACGGCGGGACAGATCACCGCGCTGGTGCGCTCGCTGCTCAACGATGCGCAGGGTAATCTCTTCACCGACAGTGTTTTGATGCCCTACGCGAATGCCGCGTACCGCAGCATGCAGCGCGCGCTGGGAAACGCGGGCGCGGGCGGCTTTCTGACGGACAACGCGCAGATGATCGTCGCGGCGGTGGGCGTCGCGGATCCCTCCGTGCAGGTGTCCATCACCGATGCCACGTCCCCGCCGAATCAATTGCCGACCGACCTGCTGGCGCCGGCAAGGCTGTGGGAGCGTCCCAGCGGGTCGTCGCAGGATTTTGTAGAGATGGTGGACCTGACGCGGCACGGCGGCCTGCCGTCGCGCGCCCAGGGCGTCACGCTCAGTGTGTGGGAGTGGCGCGGGGACGGAATCTACTTCCTGGGTGCGACACAGGACACGCAAGTGCGCGTGCGCTACCTGAAGGCATTTCCGGATTTGACCGATGCGACGTCGCCCGTCCTGGTGCGCAACGCGCAGGAAGCGATTGCTTACGCGGCCGCGGCGATGGCCGCGTGGGCGCGGGGCAGCCCGCTTGCGGAGAAGTGGGACGACGCGGCCGTGGACGCCACGGAGCAGCTCGTGACGGCGGCGGTGCGGCGCGAGCAGCAATCCGCGCGTCGGCGCCGGCCGTTTTCCTCGCGCAGCGGATACACGCCGTTCTGAAGCGAGCCTTGAATCTCAAAGACAGCCAAGCAGGGAACTAAGGAGAACACATGGCCATTACGATTTCGCTTACTCCGCTGAACGTGGACTCGAGCGCGAGTAATTTCGCCTACGCGATTGCGACGCTGACGTTTTCGGGGAATTATCCGAGCGGCGGCGATACGCTGGACTTCACGCAGGTGGCGGACAAGCTGCCCACCACGCAGATCATCCAGGCGTTCGCCGAAAGCCAGAACGGCAATGGCGGCTACTACGTCGCCGTGGCCGGATCGGGAATGAACAACTGGAAATTGAAAGCGTTCACCGGCGGCGGAACGGAAATCACCGCCGGGGCGTACCCCGCCAGCGTGACGACCGACGTGGTGCAGCTCGCCATCACGGGACGAAAGCTCCTGTAGCATAGCGTCCGGGCTGTGGAGACGTCAGCTGCGGTCCGTCACGAAAGCTACGCGAGAAGAAAAGTGCACAGGCTGAGGCCAGTGCGACGCGAGGATCTTGCATGTTTCGACCGAAAACTGCGACGGGGTTTTTCTGGGCACTGCTGACGCTGGCGCTGCACGTGTGTGCGTTCGCGCCGGGGACGGCGGCGCAGGGGACACGGAAGGACGACATCGTTTTCAATTCGCGCGGAATGCCGCTGGCGGGAGTCACGGTGCGCATTTGCGTGATGCCGGCGACAGGACAGCCGTGCACACCGCTGGCGCTGATTTATTCCGACCTGGCGCTGACCCAGGCGCTGGCCAACCCGACGACGACCGACGGCCTGGGCAATTACTTCTTCTACGCCTCGCCGGGCAAATACATGATCGAGATTTCCGGGCCGAGCATTACCACGCGGCAGATTCCCAACGTGATTCTGCCGAGCGATCCGACGGCGCCCTCGTTCAGCAGCGTTTCGAGCACGGGCGGAATCAGCGCGTTCTCGCTGAACCTGGGCGGCAACCTGACGGTAAACGGAAACACGACCGTGCTGGGTTCTCTTGCGAGCGGGACCCTGAACCTCACGAATCAGGGCGTTCCTCCGGGGACGGCTTCCACAGGCACGGTGAATCTATACACCAAGACCGACAAGCGGCTGTACTACAAAGACGACGGGGGAATCGAGGTCGGGCCGATTGCGAACACCACCGGGGCGCAGACCAACATCACCAATACATGGACGGCGCAGCAGAACTTCGACGCCAACCTGGCTTTCAAAGGCCCGAATCCGTGGATTGACGTGACACGGTACGGGGTGCGGGCAGTCAACCAAGGCGCGATTCCTTCCACAACCGCCACCATCAGCAGCAGCTCGGCCACGGCGACTTTGGCCGGGACGAGCACCTTCCAGAACGGGGATGGCATCCGGTTCAGCGGTGCGGGGGCGGCCATTTCAATGGCTACGCCCAGCGCTCCAACGGTCACGCCCAGCGGCTCTGCAGGCGGCTATGGTGTTGTTGTAAACGGGCTGGCTGGCTCAACGACCTACAACTATCAGGTTGTGGCCTGCGACAAGAATCAGGGCTGCACGGCAGCCTCGCCGGTAGGTATCACCACGACCGGGGATGCCGCGCTGGGCATCCGCACCGTAAACATCACCAGCCACAGCCGAACGAACAACACCGTCACCGTAGTCACTTCGTCTGCGCATGGGATGGCTGTTGGGGAGGTTGTCTACATCGCGGGGACTTCGCCAAACGACACGAGCTTCCACGGGATGTTCATCGTGGCATCGGTGGCGGACAACACGCACTTCACCTACAACAGCGGCATGGACACCCGCGCTGGGGCTTCAACATTGGCTACGGGCGGCACGGCGCAGTGGTACGTAGCGAACCGGGTAACGTGGACGGCGGTGACGGGAGCCTTCCGCTACTTCATCTATGGACGCACGGGCGCCTCGCTGACGCTGATCGGCCAGGCCCGGCCACTCGAGACATTCTGGGACGACTACGGCTCGCCGTTCATGGATGGCACAACGTTCCCCGACTGGGTAGCAGCGACGCCGCCAGGCGCGGCGACGAATCAGGCGCTCGTCACGACTATCGTCAGCGGCGCAGGCACTACCACGGTGACGCTGGCTGCCTCCGCAGCCAACAGCGCGACATCCCAGAGTTTTAAGTTCGACAACGCACCAAACATCAAGGCGGCTGCGGTTGCAGCTACGACCGCGGGAGCCGCGGGAACGCTGTACTTCCCGACCGTTAGCGCGTCGAACGTACTCTACCCGACGAATTCCTATCTCGATTTATCGAGCGGTTTGGGTGGGGCGCAGCTCACCATCTGGCTCGCTGGTTCCATCCAGCCCTTCGATAGCATCCAGATTCCTTCCAATACCACGATCAACGGCGCTCTCAGCGGCTCGCATATGGCGAATCCGTCGTTCGGCTGGAAACCTGCCGAAGCGATTAGCGGCCAAGCGAACCCGGTCCTCTACGCGAGCAACGCGAACACCATCAACTTGAATGGTCTCAGTTTGTCGAGCAGCAGCGGCAACCAAGGCACGGTGATCATTCTCGATACGGTGACGAATTTTTCGTCAGATTACGTGAGCTATGTTTCCGGAACTGGGACGAGCGACAACAACGGCATTGACGTGATGATTCGCGGGGATTTTAGCTTCCGCTTCTTCAAAAACACATTCAGCGGCGGCTCTACAGCGGCAACCGGCTCGACGCTTGTCCCCGCTGTCTACATGCGGAAGCGCGTCCAGGACAACACCGGAGGCGGCAACGCGGCGTTCCAAACGTGCTGGTTCGTGGCCAGGGGCGTCCAGATGGACTGGACGGGCGCGACGGGCGGCATCAACTGGAACAAGTTCATCGACATCCAGACGCAGAGCATGAGGAATCCTCTGCTGATGCTGACGGGCGCAGGTTTCTCCGGCGGGAACTATTTGCAAACCATCACTCCCGCCGACTTCGCCACGCCAATGGTGGCGAACTGGACCAGCCAGTCTGGCCTCATCCTGAAGGACTGGACGCAGCCCACGGGATTAATGAACTTCGTTACCGGCAATGTCGTCTACGGGTTGGTCGTCGAGGGCAATGGCGGAACCAATCTCGGCCAAAACCGGGACGTGATTCAAGCGACGAACTCCAACTTCATGTCCATCCCGACATACAGTTCCACCAGCTCCACGAATTCAGCGGCTGCTTCCAGTGTGTTCGAGATGCGTCAGCCTGTTCACTTCCCGGCGCAACATACGTTGTATTGGGACTTGCCGACCCCTGCCGGAGTCACAGCGACCGTAGCGGCTGGTGGATCAGTTCCTCAACCCAACACATGGACGTACAAAGTCACCGCCGTCGGGCAGTCAGGTGGGGAATCCGCCCCATCGGCAGTTTCTTCCGGGTGCACAACTTCGAGCGGCAACCAGACCTGTAACGTTGGCTGGACCGCGTCTGCCGGAGCCGCGAGCTACAACGTCTATCGAAGCAATGGTGGCGGTTACAGCCGCGTCAATCTTGGCACCCATTTAACTACGACGAGTTACTCCGACACTTTCAGTTTTGGGCAGGGCAACGGCATGCCCGACACGGCAGGCGCGGGGTTGGTCGAGATTGGCCCGGACACGAATGGCACGTATCAGGTGATTGCTCCCGCCGTGAACTGGTCCGGCGAAAAAGTCTCGGCGTCACCGCGTGCGGAGCAGAATGTGTTTCTCCCTGGCGCACTGACCTCCACCTGGACGGGCGCGACATGGACGCTCGACAAAGCCATCACCGTGACGCGGGTGCAGGTGCAAGCGAAGACGGCGCCCGCCGGTTGCACGACGAATGCGATTGCGCGGCTGACGGACGGTACAGCGCCGGTAAACGTCACCGTCTCCGCGGCGGCGAATGATTCCGGCGCGATCGCGCAGAACTACGCCGCGGGCGCCAGCCTGTCGGTCGCGGTGCAGACGGCAGCCGCCGGGTGCACCACCAGCCCGGCGGACACGAATGTCGTCGTGCAATATCGCATGCAGTAAAAGCGCGGTCCTTGACGGATTTCCTAAGTGGACTGCTGCCGCAGCTTTCTGACGGAACGAAAATCTAGGTAGCGGAGGTCACAGGTCAAACAGCGATAGGGCCAGAGGAAGAGTAGTCGCCAAACAACCTGTTCCCCGAAACCTCTTCTATCGGATCGGCGTATCTCGCGGCTTCCACATCTAGGACACTCGTGAGCCAGCTTTGCGAAATGTAAGTCCATCGGGCACCAAAGCCCAAGGCGGGGAATTGGGACGCTCCCTAGTATACGCTTCCGCAACAACATCCGCATGGAGAGGTCATGAAGCGCCTGTCTGTCTTCTTGCTCGCAGTCGCGGCACTCACCGTCGCCGTGCAAACGGCCGCCGCCGGCTGCACGACGAGCCCTTCGGACATAAACGCCGTGGTTCGATACAGAATGCGGTAGCGTAGGAAGCCTTCTCTGCAGGCCATGGTTACCTCGGGGGAGAGGCTGGATAGACCGTGATCCGCGCAGCCGAACCGGTCGGCTCCACCAGCCAGACTTGGCTGCCCTTGAAATACTCGAGCAGCGGCCGCACCTCGACTCCGGGAATCTCCCGCGCCCAAACGACTTTCGCATGATCGATGTCGGCGCGGTTATAAACCCATTCTCCTCCTCGGCTCTCGGAAGAATAACGTACGATCGCAAGATGTTGACCGGGTAGCGCTTCGAGCTGAGCTTCGGCCTCCGCGCGTGCGTAATTACCAGGCGTGGCCCAAGCCCCGGCTGGAGCCACCAGAGATTCTGTGTGCGGATTGTGGATCGCGCTGGCGACATAGACGAGACTCATCGCCGCTGAAAAAGACACGATTGCGCGGGTGATGCCGAATCCGCAGGCCCGGTTGCTCAATCGCCCGTGCCGGAGATGCCGGATGGCCTGTACGACGAGCGCGTACAGCGTGGCCACGAGCGGCGCCGCGTAGTGCGGCTCGAACCAAACCACGGTCATCATCCCCGCAAAGCAAATCACGAACTGCACGAGCAGGAAACGAATTCTCCGGTCCCGCAGGAGCCAAGGCAGCGCGAGGAACGGAACGCAGAGCTCCGGCCACAGGAAGAAGTAAAAGAATTTTCCGGCACGCCAATGGACGGCGAAGCGCATGCGCTGCCAGTAGCTGCGCGCCCACTGGTTGTAGAAGAATTCGAGCTGCGGGCTGGAAAAATGAGCGGGCGGCGTGAGATGCTGCCACGCGAAGGGCGGCGTACTCAGATACGTGCGCTCGTTCAACACGTACGGAAACAGGAAAGGGCTTTCCGTGCCCCGCCAGTTGTAGTAGCCGGCAAAGATTCCCGTTACCAACAATACCGCTGCCAGCGGTAGACAGACGCTCCGGAGGGTGGCGCGCCACGGCGGACTTCTACGGCTGAGCAGCCAGGCCGCCAGCGAGACCCCTACCGGCGCGCAAAGCAAGACACCTTCAAATGGCCGGCTGTTGGCCAGGATCGCGGCGCCCAGCCCCAGCAGGAGTGCGTCTCGAGTGCGCTGCCATCTCAGAATTCGCGGCAAGGCGCCCGTCACCAGCGCGCCGCCGATGGCGGCGACTGTTCCGCCCCAATAACTGTTCACCCAGTAGCTGAAGAGGGCGAGCCGCAAAAGCACGAGTGCCGCGCCAAGCAAGGCCCAGCGCGCCGGCATCCAACCTTGAAGCATCCAGAGCACCGCTCCGCACATGAGCGCGGAACTGAGCACAACTCCGATCCACGGATGGCCCAGCAGTTGTCCCGCCGCAAGGATTGCGCCTTGCGCCGGAGGATATTTGGACATGTAGGTTGGGCGCTGATTCACATGGATCGTCTCGAAGTAAATGGACATGGGGTGCGGAGGATTCGTCAGGCGTCCGTGGGCGAACGTATCGGCAGCGAGCAAATAGCTGAATTCATCGTGAACCGCGGGGACGGGGGCGGGAAGCAGCCTCACAAGGCTGAAGCGGACGAGAGGCACTGCCAGCACGATCGCGAGAATCGCCAGCCCTTTTCTTGCCGCCAGCCGCGCTCCAAGCCTCTCGGCCCAAAGCAGCACGGGGTCTCCCAGTTTCGGCACAAGGCACGCGAGCACCATGGCGGCGAACAGTGCCGCGTAAAGAACCAGGTCCAGGCGTGAGAAGTGCGGAAGCATTTTCGCGCTGTCTTGAAAGGGCGATGCGGCCCCAATCCTAATTTATCCGCGCTATTTCGACCATAGCCTTCGGACCGCGAACCTTTCCGAACTTGCCTCCCGCGCGAATTGCGCGAATTGCTGATATGCTGCGGGGCGGCGAGTCAGCTTATATGGCGCGGGAATCGGGGGACTTGGAAAAGAATTCGCAGCCGGCAGGCGTAAGCCCGGGACTTACGGCCGCCGAGCCGAACGCTGCCGTCGCCGTGGAAGTTTCCGTCGTTATCCCTTGTCTGAATGAGGCGAATTCGATTGGCGTGTGCGTTGACAAGGCGCTAAAGGCGCTCCAGTCGGAGAAAGTGCGCGGAGAGATTATTGTTGCCGATAACGGCTCAACCGACGGGTCGCAGCGGATCGCCGAGGAGCGCGGCGCCCGCGTCGTCGCTGTCAGCAAGCGTGGATACGGCGCCGCCCTGCGCGCCGGCATCGCCGCGTCGCAGGGCCGCTTCATCGTGATGGGAGATGCCGACGACAGCTACGATTTCTCCGAAGTGCCCAGATTCGTGCGCAAGTGGCGCGAAGGCTTTGACGTGGTGATGGGCAACCGCTTCCTCGGAGAGATAAAGCCCGGCGCCATGCCCTGGCACCACAAGTACATCGGCAATCCCGCCTTGACGGGGATGCTGAATCTCTTCTTTCATGCCGGCATTGGCGACAGCCACTGCGGCATGAGGGGTTTCTCGCGGGCGATCTACGAGCGCATGGACGTGCGCACGATGGGGATGGAATTTGCTTCGGAGTTCGTCATCAAAGCGGCCCAACTCAGCGCCCGCACCACTGAGATCCCCATTACGCTTTGGCCCGACAAACGCGGACGCCCTCCGCATCTGAGGAGCTTCCGGGACGGCTGGCGCCATCTGCGGTTCATGCTCTTGTACGCCCCCAACTGGCTGTTTCTCCTGCCCGGATCGTTTCTCATGCTCGCCGGGCTGGGACTGGTTTTCTGGCTTCTGCCCGGGCCGCGCCATTTGACCTCGCGAATTGTGATTGACTTGCATACCATGATCTTCGGCGAAATCTTCACGTTGCTCGGCATGCAGATCATCTCCGTGGGCTTTTTTGCCAAGGTCTTCAGCTATGCCGAGCGCTTTGATCGCAGCGCGATCTCGCTCAAGCGGGTTCTGCGCCGCGTGAAGTTGGAACACGGGCTGCTCTTCGGCGCGGTGCTGGCGCTCGTCGGCTTGATCGGCGATGTCAGGATTTTCGCCGGCTGGGTGGCGAATGATTTCGGACCTCTGCAGCAAATTCGGGGAGTTCTTTTCTGGTCGCTCTGGTTTTTTCTCGGTGTCCAGGTTGTTTTCTCTTCCTTCTTCCTGAGTATGCTGGGAATCAGCCGTGACACCTACATCGGAGACTACGAGCGGCAGCGGGACTCGTAAGGGCGCCGTGCGAATCCTCGGCTACCTTCATCACTCCCTGGTCTTCAAACGAAGGATCGCGGTACTGGCTCAGCGCCTTTCCGCTCTCCTCCGTCCCGGTTGCACTCTCTTGGACGTGGGTTGCGGGGATGGCGCACTGGCTGCGCTCATCAGGGATGCCGTCCCCGCCTTGCAGGTTCAAGGGGTCGAGGTCCATGCGCGGCCCGACTGTTCCATCGCCTGCCGGCTTTTTGACGGAGAGAGGCTTCCGTTTCCGGATCGTTCCTTCGACGGCTGCCTTTTCGTCGACGTTCTTCACCATACGGAAAATCCCCTGACGATTCTGCGGGAAGCGTGCCGCGTCAGCCGGGAATTCATCTTGATCAAGGACCATCTTTCGGAGACATCTGCCGATTACTGGGTGCTGCGGCTGATGGACTGGGTGGGGAACTCGCCACACGGGGTGCCGCTGCCTTATCGCTATCTTTCGCGGGCACAGTGGGAGGGCCTCTACCGCGAGCTTGGCATCGAGCCGGTCTCGACGGAGACTCATCTGCCGCTTTATCCCGCTCCTTTTTCTCTTCTCTTCGGCAGGGGGCTGCACTTCATCTCTCTTCTCCGAAAGCCGCGGCGCGAGCCGGCCCTGGCCGGCGTCTCCGCGGCGTAGCGCCGATCAGGCCACGAAATTCGATCCGCTTCCCGGCATTCTGCCGCAACTCGTCCAACGAAAGGAAAAACGCCCATGCAGGCAACGCAGGACACCGTGTCGCTCATAAGCATCTCTCCGGAGAAGTGGCCCGCGCGGCACCGCACGTATTTCGGTTCGCTGGAGATCCAATCACCGGCGCCGGGCGAGGGCTTCGCAATCACGCCGATCCGCGCCGCCCGCGGCGTGATCGACCTGGGCGACAAGCGCACCATGGAGTACGCCATCTCCGCGCGGGAGATCGCCGAGGATCTCGCGCGAGAGCTGAACGGCGATTCCGGCGAGGGCAGTTTTCACGGAGTGTTTGTCGCGGCTGGTGAAACGCCCACCGACGCGGAGCTCGCGGAGGCGCGGGGCCGCCTGCGGGAATTCCAGGAAAAGCTGGTGGCTGCGGCTGACCTCGAATGGGAGCGCTCGCACAATCCGATGTTCATCACGGACCTCGAGCGGCGCGCGGCGCGAGAACTCCGGCTCGAAAAGCCGTGGCTCTACGATCCCAGGCCGATGGCGGAATGCCCGGTCTGCGCGGAGAAGATCAAGCCCGGCGTGGCCGCGTGCCGCAGTTGCGGCGCCATCCTGGACCGCGCCAAGGCTGCGCAGTTCGGCCTGATCCCCCCGGATAGGCAGCAGCAAAGCGCGAGCAACAACGCGGACACCAAGAAAGCGGACCAACGGCGGCCATAGAAAGAGGCAACGGCCGAGAGCGGCGTGGCGTGATGGGCAGAGAGCGCCTCCGCTGGCATCTCCGTGAGCGCTAGGCTAAACTCACCGCGTCTGGGTCATGATCCCTCTCCTCGAAGAAATTCTGCGCACGGGCCAGGTGTTCACCATTGATCGGACCGAGGCGGTGCCAGTCCATTCTGCGATAACGGCAGACGCCGGAGAATTTCTCCAAAATCTGATCGCCGAGCGAAAACCGAAGACGACGCTCGAGATTGGACTGGCCTACGGTGTCTCCGCGCTGTTCATTTGTGAGGCGCTTCAGAAGTGCGGCGGCGCGAAACACATCGCGATTGATCCCAACCAGAGCACGGACTTTCGGGGAATCGGCCTGAATAATCTGCGGCTCGCGGGTTTCGCGGATTTCGTGGAGCTGTGGGAATTGCCCGCCCACCTCGCCTTGCCGCAACTCGAAGCCCAAGGCGCCACTGTAGAGTTTGCTTTCATCGATGGATGGCACACGTTTGATCACGCCCTGACGGATTTTTTCCACGTCGACCGGATCCTCGCGACGGGCGGCGTCGTGGTGTTCGACGATGCGTTTTTTCCCGGCGTGCACCAGGCCTGCCGGTTTGTTGCTACGAATCGCTCCTATCGGTTCGTCGGCAGCACCGAAAAAGTGGCCGACTACAGGGCGTCCCGCGGAGCGCGGGTCTTACGCTGGACTGCTCGCACGTCCGCTTTGGCAAGAAAACTCTTAAAGCCAAAGTTCTTCATCCCCGATGAAGAACTCGGATTCACGCCCGATTGTCGCTGCGTCGCATTTGAGAAGGTGAGCTCCGATTCACGCAGTTGGGCCGACCATCACGAATTCTGAACGAGACTTCCTGCCTGCTCTTGCGAAGTCTCCCATTCACAGCCTGTACCCTTTCCCCCATGACCACGGCAGGATCTTTCGACGCACCGATCGAGATTTTCGGCGGGCTGGTGACGGATATGTCTCCGGCGGACCTGCCGCACGGCGTGTCGCCCGATTGCCAGGACGTCGTGTTCAGCGAAGGCGGCGTGAAAACGCGGCCCGGGTTGCAGCCGCTGTTCGGCCCCCTCGCGGGGAATCCCACGGTCAATTACCTGAAGACGTACGCGACGCCGGGCGCGGCACTGCGCACGATGGTGTTCGACAGCAACGGCGTTCTCTACAAGGAGACGACGCCGGGAAGTTTGGCGGCGGTCGGCTCGGGGCTTGCGGTGAATTCCTTCGCGAATTCGGCCACGCTCTTCGGCAGGGAATACATCGCCGTGAGCGACGGACGCGCGGGAAACGATGCGCCGCGGCAGTACGACGACACCAATCTCGACCGCGTGAGCCAGTCCGGGCCGGGCGCGGGACCCACGAGCGCGGCGGACGTGGTGGCGAGCATCGCGAGCATCACGCGCAGCGCAAACGTCGTCACGGTCACGATGCAGGCGGCGCACAACCTGCTCCCAAACGATCAGGCCGTCATCGCCGGAGTGACCGGTGGCGCGACGTCGTTCAACGGAACGTTTCCGGTCGCGAGCATCACGGACAGCACGCACTTCACCTACAATCAGACCGGACCAAACGAATCCGGCACGAACAGCACGGGCACCGCCGCGCCGGTGGGGAACATCCCGGCGGGCGTGCACCAGGTAACGGTCATCTTTCAGACGCGTCAGGGCTACCTCACGAAGCCTTCGCCGGCGATCAGTTGGACGGCGGCGGGCGGGCGTCGCGTGCAGGTAAGCGGGATCCCCACCGGCCCGTCGAACGTCGCGGCGCGCATCCTGTGCTTCACCGGCGCGGGCGGGGCAAGTTTTTTCTTCACCGGCGCGGGCGCGACTCTGCCGCAAGGCAACATGAACATTGCGGACAATTCAACTTTGTCCGCGATTGTGGACTTCAGCGATGCCGTCCTGCTTGCCGGAACGAATGTGGACGGCTTGTCGAAGCTCGTCGAACTGGGGCCCACGGCCGGAGTGATTGACTACGCGCAGCGGCTTTTCTGGTGGGGCGAGCGCAACAAGATGAACAACTGGGCGAACCTCGGTTTTGACGGGGGCTTCACCGGACCGCTCTTCCCGCACTACCCGCTGGGGTGGACGCCGGATGCCGTCTTCGCGCCAGGCGGCACGGACGAGCAGAATTTCGTGGCGTGGGGCGCGGCGTATTCGATCGTGGGCAACGGCGCGACTCCCACGCGCGGGGTGATGACCCAGGGCGCGGTGAAAGACGCGCTGGGAACGCAGCTCATCCGGCCGAATACGGATTACACGGTTCGGGCGCGTTGCGCGCGGAACGCGCAGCTCGTCCAGGGCACGCTGCACATTCATCTGCTCAGCGCCGGCGGCGGAATCAGCACGGCCGGGCTGCAGCTCACGGCGGCGCAGCTCACGACGAGCTACGCGGAATATACGGCGCAGTTGACGGCGCCGCTGGCCGCGATTCCGGACGACCTGCTGCTACGCATCTATGCCGACGGCACGCCGAATCAATTTGGCGCGTTCTTCGTGGACAGCATCGAGATTTTCCCAACGCTGCAGCCGGTAAACGCGTCGCTGGTCCGCGCGAGTCGCGCGGAAGATCCGGAAAGCTACGACGGGATCAATGGCTTTCTCAGCGTCGCGGAAAACAACGGCCAGTCCATCCGCGCGGCGTTCAAGCTGCGCGAGCGGCTCTATTTCGTGAAGGAGCACTCGCTGCACGTCACGCAGGACGACGGCGTCGACGAGGCGTCGCTTTGGTCCATCGCCGAAGTGTCGCGCCGGGTGGGCACGCCCTCCGTGCGCGGTGTCGGCTTGGGCGAGGACTGGGCGGTGATCGCGCACCGCTCGGGGCTGTACATTTTCTCCGGAGGCGAGCCGGTAAAAATCTCGCAGGAGATCCAGCCGCTCTGGAACACCATCAACTGGCAATTCGGGCACACGCTCTGGGTGACCGTGGACACCAAGGAGCGCCGCATCCTGATCGGCGCTCCGTTCGGCACGGCGATCTCTCCGAACAAGGTCCTACAGCTCGACTATCGCGATCTCGATAACGCCGACCAGATCGCCGCGCGGCCGCCGATCCACGTCACGCTGACCGGGCGCAAAACGGCGATGGACAAAACGCGGAAGTGGTCGCCGTGGTGCGTCGCGGCGAACTCCTGCGCGGTGATCGAGCGCGCGGACGGCACGGCGGCCGTGGCGCTCGGCGGCGGCGGGGCGACGGGCAAGGTCTATCAGCTCAGCGACGCGCAGTTGTCCGATGACGGCGCGGCGATTCCCAGCTACTACACGACACACTTTTTCCCGGAACGCGCCGTCGAACAGCAGCTCGAGCTGGGCGCGCACCGCAAGCTCTTCACGTACCTGACGCTGCTGGCGGAGGGAGCGGGTTCGCTGGCTCTGACGGCGTTCACCAATTCCGCAAGCAGCGCGCAAGCGCAACAGCCGCTGGCGCTGAGCTCGCCCGCGCTGAAGGATCTCGAGCTGCCCATCAATGTCGCGGGAGAGCGCGTGGCGTTTCGCGTGAGCACGAGCGCGGCGGGCGCGTGGTTTCGCCTGCAGAAATTCACGCCGTCGCTGCGCGTGGAACCCTGGGCGCCGGTGCGCGGGGGGAACTGAGCATGCTGACGATTGCACAACTCGCGCCGCTGAAGAACCGCGACCCGTACCTCTACGAGACGCTCACCAAAATTATCGCGGCGGTGAATGCCACGGGCCAGCGCGCGGGCGTGGATCCCAGCAAGCCGCTGCCCGCGCCCGCGCCGATTGCCGCCTTCGCCGTGCAAGCCACGAACGGGTGGTTCGATCTGGCCATCAGCGATCCCAACTCCGCGCGCCCCGGGCTTTTCTATTTTGCCGAGTCGGACACGACGCCGGCCTTCGCTGCTCCGCGCGTCTATTTCCTGGGCGCTTCCAGAAATCTCTACCTGCAGCTCGGGAACCAGACGCTCTATTGGCGCGCGTATTCGCAGTACATCGGGTCGAACCCTTCGGCCCCGGTCACCTTCGGCAGCCCGCCGGCCGCCGTGACCGGCGGCGGGGCATCCGGACCCGCGCCGCTGCCCTCGAGCGGAAGCGGGCTCCTGGCCCCGGGAGTCGTCCGCGGCGGAAACGGCTTCGGATTCCTCGGAGAAGAACGCCCGTCGCGTCCCTCGCTTTTGTGACCGGCATTTCTCCACACCAGTGCTCATCCGCGAGTATCAACCGGAAGATCTGGACGCACTGCGCGCGATTCATGCCGCGCAGGGCTTTGCGTATGCGTTCCCGGACTTGAGCGATCCGCTGTTCGTGGCGAAGCTGGTGCTCGCGGAAGATGGAACCGATCAGGGAAAAGTCGCGGGCGCGGCGCTGCTTCGCCTGACGGCGGAAGCCTATCTGTTGCTTGACCCGCGCTCCGGGACTCCGCGCGAGCGCTGGCGGCAGCTTCTTACGCTCCACGCCGCGGCGGAACGCGACGCCTGGCAGCGCGGGCTCGAAGACGTTCATGCCTGGCTGCCGCCGGCGATCGCGCGCAAGTTTGGACGGCTGCTCGAGCGGCTCGGCTGGGTGCGCGATGATGTCTGGACGCCGTATTGCCGCAGGCTTGCTCCGCCGCATCAAGAAGAGCCGTAGAGAAAACCGATTATCTCTGGAGGTTTCCATGGGACGTGGTGCACAAGCGGATACGCGCCGAGCCGCGGATGAAGAACGCGCGCGAATTGACGCGCTGAACCAGCAGTTTCTCGCCGAGCGCGGCCAGGTGGGAAATCTGCTCCTGCCGCAGTTTCAGGACATTTTGAGCAACCCCGGCCTGAGCGCGGCGGACAAGGCCGCGGTCACCGGCCAGTCGCAAGGGGCGCTGGCGAGCGCGTTCGACGCGCTGCAGCAGTCGGCGCAGAACCGCGTGGCGCGCACGCGCAATTCAGCCGGCTTCGGGGAGCTCGCCGACGAGCTGGCGCGCCAGCGGGGCAGGGAATCCGCCAGCCTCGCCCAGAGCAACGAGCTGGCGTTCTCCAGCGAAGCGAATCGCCGGCGCATGGCGGCCCTGCAAGGGCTCTCGGGATTGTTTGGCGTGGATACCGGCCTGCTCGGCCGCTCGCTCGGAATTCCCGCGGACCTTCTCAACGTCCGCGCCAACGCTTCCCGCGGCGGCGGTGGTTTCTTCTCCTCGCTGGGCTCTTCGCTCGGATCGTCGCTCGGGCACACCCTGGGCGCCTTGCCGGGAGCCCTCTTCTAACCGCGGTTAGGCTGCAGACGTCCGGCGCTTCATTCGGCGGGAGCTTCTGAGACCACATGCATACTTTCAAATTGACCCTGCTGGCCAGTTTGTTTCCCGTGCTGGCGCAGTTCGTACTTTTTTTGCGCTGGCTGCACCGGCGGGTGCGCGACGACGAAATCGCGCGCACGTTTGTGCGCGACGTCGCCGTGAATCACCTGCCGCACATCTATGGAGCGCTCCGGCAGATCGCCGAAGGGCAGGGAATTGTGCTGGCGGAGCCTCCGCTGGTCCAGTTTCTGGAAGTAAACGGCAGGTCGCGTTACTGATGCGGAGTGCGGCGGTTTGCTGCCGCGACGCGTGCGCTTGAATGCAGATGATTGCCCCTCCGGCCGAGCTGGTCGTTCTGGCGCGAGAAATCGCTGCCGCGCATAAGCTGGACCCGACGCTCGTGTGCGCCGTCATCGAGCAGGAATCCGCATGGAAGCCCTGGGCGATACGCTACGAGCCGGCGTTCTTCGCAAAATACGTGGCCCCGCTCTACACCAACAACAAAATCTCCGCATCGGAAGCCTATGCGCGCGGATTTTCCTGGGGACTGATGCAGGTCATGGGACAGGTGGCGCGGGAAAACGGGTTTGCGGCGGACTACCTGTCGGCGCTGTGCGACCCGCGGCAGGGAATTGCGCTGGGTTGTCTCGTACTGCAGAAAAAACTGGCTGCGGCGAACGGGGATGTTGAACGCGGCCTGCTGGCCTGGAACGGCGGAGCGAACCCGGCCTATCCCGCGGCCGTTCTCGCGCGCCAGGAAAAGTATCTCTGAGGGGAAGCGGCTGGTCCGCTTGAACTGCCATGAAACTTCCATTGTGGATGCGGCTCGGCGGTTTCCTCGCGGTCCTCCTTGTGGCCGCGTTTCTGATTCACGAACAATTGTCGTGGCGGAAGGAGCGGGCTCAGCTCCAGGAACAAATCTCCGCCTCGCAAAAGCAGGTCCAGGACGCGGACGCTCGCCAGCGCGCGCGCGACGCGGAGCTCCACGACGCGCTTCGACAGGTGGCGCAGAGGAAAGCGCAGGTACAGACACCGGAACAGATCATCCGCGAGCTGCCTCGCGACTTGCCGTTGCCCTCGCCGATCGTCCTCGCGCCGTGGTCGCCCGCTTCGAAGGATGCGGCTCCGGGCTTGAGCTCATCCACACAGAAAGATGCCGCGATGAAAAGCGGCGCTGCACAGCCGGGCTCAGCAGTGATTCCAGCGGAGGATTTGAAGCCATTGTTTGACTACGTTCAGGACTGTAAGGCGTGCAAAGCGGAGCTCACGGCAGCGCGCAAGGATCTAGGCGACGAACACATCAAGACGGGGGCACTCGAGCAGGAATGCGACGCCGCCCTGAAACTGGCCCGCGGCGGAGGTTTCTGGCGCCGCGCCGCAAGGGCAGCCAAATGGTTTGCCTTGGGCGCCGCAGCCGGCGCCGCAGCGGCCGCCGCCCGATAAGAAAAATCGAGGTTCCTTGCAGGACGACGCCCCATCGCCGGACAACCGGCGATGGGGCGTTCCTTGCGTTTGAGGTGGACTTACTCCTCTTCTCGTTTCGGCGCAGCAACGAACGCGTGGAAGGTGTCGCTGCCGGGAAAGCGGTACAACCCGACCACCTTGCCGCTTTCATTGATGCCCCGGAGACCGCTGTTGCGCGAGTCTGGGTAATCGAACGAAAGGAAGCCGCGCCCGTCGAACAGGAAACCGTGCGAGGGGAAATTTGTTGCGTATTGTCCAACAGTCACGCCCTCGTCGTTGGTTTTCCATCCGAGCGTGGCGTCTGAGCCGGGGAAGTCCAGCGTGGTGTAGTTCGTGCCGCGGAGCAGGAAGCCATGGATACTCCCCGCCGGATCCACGAACAGTCCGGTAATCAGGCCCTCGTTGTTGATGCCGTTCGGCTGCGTCTGTGAAGGCGCAGCGTTGGGTTCTTCAAAAGAGGTGAAGATTCCATTGCGCAACAGGAATCCGATCGCCGTTGATTGATCTCCTGTGTCGTACGCGCCGACGATGTCGCCTCTTGCGTTAATCCCCAGGGGGCTGGTATCCGCGGCTCCCGGGAAATCCAGAGTGATGATGGTGCCATTCGTCGCGCGCTGGAAACCGTGGGCAATTCCCGGAGCGACAAAGTACTGGCCGACGATAACACCCCTATCGTTGATGCCGAGCGGCTGAGTCGCTATCGCGCCAGGAACATCTATGGTTGTGTAGACGCCATTGGGGCTGCGCAGAAAGCCGTGCGCCAATCCATTCGCACCACTGGTGGAAAACGTGCCTGTAATTGCCCCCGAACTGTTGATGTCGAACGCCCGCGCCGATACGGCTCCCGGCGGGTCAATGGCCTGGAAGGAATAGTTCAGGATGCGGGGCCGTGCCTTCGTGCTGACAGCGACGTCTTCGGGATTGGAGCGCGCCGGCAGAGTTGCCGTCACGGAGTTCGTGGACGATTCGATCACGGAGATCGTGTTGTCGCCGAAATTCGCCACGTAGGCTTTCCCCTCCGGCGACATCGCCATCCCCCAGGGATTTATTCCGACGGTGATCGGTGTGCTGAGATTGGTCTGCGCCCAAACGTCAAGCACGTCCACGGTATTGCCGCCGAAGTTCGTCACATAGGCGCGAGCCCCATCCGGAGTGAATGCGATTTTCCGTGGGATCGGCCCGGTTGGAATTGCTTTGACGATGCCGTTGGTCTGCGGATTCAGGACTTTCACCGCGTTGTCGCATTGGGAGGAGACAAACAGGTAGCGCCCGTCGTTCGTGAACGCGGAGTGGAACGGACAGGCAAACCCGGGCACGGTTGCGATCACGGCTTGCGCGGCCGTGGAGACCACGCTCAGCGTGTTGCCCGTCTGATTTGAAACGTAGGCCCGGGAACCGTCGGGCGAAAAGGTGACCCAGATCGGTTCGCCGTTCATCGGAATTGATTTCACCACGGTGTTGGTCGCGGTCGCGATCACCGTGAGTGTGTTGGAAAACTGGCTTGCCACATAGACGAACGCGCCATCCGGGGTGATAGCCACACTGCGGTGCTCGCCCGCGATGCCGGTTGCAATGCTGGCTAGCGGAACATCCGTCGCCGTGTCAAAAACCACGACCTGGCCGGCGTCGCCGTCGGCCGCGTACATGCGCCTGCCATCGGGTGTGATGGCCACGCCAGTGACGTTTTCCTTAAAAGGCGCAGTAGCAATCACGGAGTTGTTTGCCGAATTGATTTCCGTGATCCCGCCTGCGCCATTGCTGACATAGACGATAGACGGAGCGTGGCGCCGCGAGGGGCCGTCAGTTTGTGCAGCAGCCGGCGCAGCCCCGCCGATCCAGAGGACGAGAAGGAACAGCAGTGAGTGTAGAACCCACGCGCAGTCCTCTCGCCTGTTTGCGATTTGGCCCGTGGTCCCCGAGTTCAGGTCTTTTGTGTATCGCATCGATGTAGTCCTTTCATTTGAAATAAACCGCAACACGGGTGTGAGGTAATCTTCGAAACCAGGGCTCGTGTCCCGGCCTGATCTTTCGATCAATTCCCGATGGGAGTGCACGGAGGGATCCAACGCAAGTCTTGTGGCGACGAAAGGGGCTCCGAGGGGGACGGTTCTCACTGCTTGGCCATCCCGCGGGCTGCAAGGAAGAGACGCCCAACTGCTAGGAAACATTACAAGTGCAAGCATTTCCTACAGGAAAGAAATAACCACACGGAGCCGCGCCAGGCAAAGGCCGACAGAATGCACGCCGGAACTGCGGTCGAAGTGAATTCCAACTAGAGAGCCGGACCGAGATGGAGTGCTTTCCGGACACTGCGCGCATATTCACGACAAGCCGTCGGGGAAGAAGCAAGCCACGAAATAATCGCATTCGGTACGATCTCCCATCGTCAATCGAGTCGGCGCCGAAACACGCGTGGCTGGCGCACCCCCCGCGCCAGCCGCTCAATCCCCGTAGACCCCTCTTGTAACCCGACCATCCCCAAGGAACGGTCAAATGAAGGGCCGTGGCACGGACTCTCCCTCCCTGAACGGGAGGGCCTCTCAGGGAAGTGCGGAGGGAATAGGGATTTCCACAGAAAGGCCCCCTGGGCCGAGAGAATGCGCTTGACACTACGTCTTATAAGGTATATTATGTTAACTAGAGAATGGGGCCGGTCTAGGCTGCTCGCGGTGACACTGGATGCCACCCGCAACGCAGACCTGTTCCCTGCTCAGGGGCTCTTGGTAGCGGGCTTTAGGCGATGTTCCAGTTCGTAGCGGATGTATTGCTCGAGTTGGGCTGGGTCCGCCCCGAGCATGCGTCGGCCATTTACGAACAGAGTTGGCGTGCTGTTGACATCGAGGTCGCGGCCGTTTTCGAAACTGGCATCCACTAATTTTCCAGCTTCAGGACTCGTCATGCAGGCTTTGAAGGCGCCTGCATTCAGTCCCGCCTGATTCGCGTAATCCAGCACCTTCTCCCAGGCGTTCTCCGCGGAGATGAGTTCCTGCTCGGAGTAGATGCGGTCATAGAGGACCCAGAAGGCCTTGGGATTTTGCTCGTAGGCGCATCTTGCGGCAACGGAGGCCGTCTTGGCCCAGGGATGGATCTGCGACAAGGGGAAATCTTTGAAGACCAGGCGCGTCTGAGGATACTTGGGCAGGACCTCCCTCAGGACATCGTGGAGCTTTTTGCAAACGGGACATTCGAAGTCGGCAAACTCCACCAGGGTGACGGTCGCCTGGGGGTTGCCGGTGGCCGGGGCATTTTCGATTTTCAGCTTCGCGCGCACATCGGCGAGGGGGTCGGCCGTCAGGTCGCTGAGTTCTCCCCGGAACATGTACTTTCCATCGCGGCTAACGTAGATCTTCGCCGCGTCCTTCTGTTCACCGAAAACTAGATTGGCCGTTGTTTCGAGAAGGCCGGCCACGCTGGTTTCTTTGAGGGGGCTAACAGTTAATTTCACCTCCGGACCCCAGGCATAAAGGTTCCTCATGTAGCCCTCAATTCTCTTCCGCACGCCGGCATCGGCCGTTGCTGCGGCGGCGGGATTTGCAGGCTGAGCCTGCTGGGCTTGCGCGAGGTTCACCGCCGATAGCAGGCAACCTGCGATGAGGATCAAACGGTAGCGTTTCACGCTGGGATTCTCCTCTCCTAGGGGATGAATTTCTGGGCAATGGGAAACGGACGCCCGAAGCCGAAGGCCCGCGAGGTGATCTTCAATCCGGGAGCGGATTGCTTGCGCTTGTATTCATTGCGGTCCACGCGAAGGGCGATCTCCCGCACGAGCCCGAGATCGAAGCCGTAGTGGTCCGCAATCTCCCGGGGGCTGCGCAGGTCCTCGATATAGGCTTTGAGGATGCGGTCCAGGATATCGTAGGGCGGCAGACTGTCTTCGTCCTTCTGGTTGAGCCGCAGCTCGGCCGACGGCGGCTTCACGATGGTCGTGCGCGGGATCACTTCCCTATCGCGGTTGATAAAATTCGCGAGCTCATAAACCATCATTTTCGGCACGTCCGAAATGACCGCGAGCCCCCCGGCCATGTCGCCATAGAGCGTGCAGTAGCCGACTGCCAGCTCGGATTTGTTCCCCGTGCTCAGGACGAGCGAACCGAACTTGTTCGAGAGCGCCATCAGAAAATTGCCGCGAATGCGCGCCTGGATATTCTCCTCCGCCACGTCCATGGGGCGGTCGCCGAACGCCGGGCGGAGCGCTTTGCGGTAGGACTTGAACACGTCGTTGATGGGCAGCGTAAGGAATTCGATGCCGAGATTTTCTGCGAGACATTTCGCGTCGGTTTGGCTGCCCTCGGACGAGAATGGGCCGGGCATGGAGACGCCCAGCACATTCCGAGGGCCGAGCGCGTCCACGGCGATCGCCGCGACGACGGCGGAATCGATCCCGCCGCTTAGGCCGATGGCAACCTTCGAAAAAGCGCACTTTCGAACGTAATCGCGAGTTCCCGTGACCAGGGCGCGATAGGCGTATTCCAGCTCGCCCTGCGGCTGCGCATGAATTTCGCCCTGTCCTGTAGCGGTATCGAAGAGCACCAGATCTTCTTCGAAGGCGGCCGCTTGGGCCGCGACCTTGCCGTCCGCGGTGATGGCGATGCTCCCGCCGTCGAAGATCAGGGTATCGTTTCCGCCGACTTGATTGATGTACACGACTGGGCGGTTGTGGTGCTGGGCCAGCGATTGGAGCATCTCTCGACGCAGCGCGCGCTTGTCGATCGTGTAGGGCGAGGCCGAGATGTTGATCAGGACCGTAGTTCCCTGCCGCACCAATTCGGCAACAGGGTCGCGCTTGTAGAGGCGCTTCGACCAGAAATTCTTATCGTTCCAGACATCTTCGCAGATGGAGATTCCGAGAGAACCGTCACCGAAAGATAATGCAGACTGCCGATCCGCAGGCTGGAAATAGCGCGACTCATCGAAAACGTCGTAGGTCGGCAGGAGCATTTTGCTTTGCTCGAAGACGACCCGCCCCCCGGCCAGCAGCGCCGCCTTGTTCGCAATGGGCTTGCCGGTGGATTGATTGGCCCTTCCCGCAAAGCCGACGATTGCCGGGACCTTGAGCTTGGCGGCAAGCTCATCCAGTGCGCTGAGGTTTCGTTCGATGAAGGCAGGCCGCTCGAGAAGGTCTTGCGGCAGGTAGCCACAGAGGCACAATTCAGAAAAAACAGCAAGATCGGCGCCACGCTCACCGGCCTGCGCGGCCAGACTGACCATGCGTGCCGAATTCCCCGCGAAGTCACCGACGGTGGGATTGAATTGCGCGAGCGCGATTTTCATGCTCGCTCTTTAGGATACGGAGGCGGGACGCGGATTGCAAACCGTCCCTGCTGGGTACAAGTTCCGGAACAGTCATCTCTCGAAAAGACAGAGGCCCCGCGACTTGCATCGCCGGGGCCCGCTGGCGGATCTTGGAATGCTTCGCAGAGAACAACGGGCAGGCAGCTTAAACGCTGAACGAACTGCCGCAGCCGCAGGTGCTCTTCACATTTGGGTTATTGAACTTGAAGCCCGCACCTTCGAGAGTCTCGATGTAGTCAATCTCGATGCCTTCGAGATACATGGAGCTCATCTGATCCACAAGGACCTTCAAACCGTCGAACTCGAACACATTGTCGGTCTCATTGGTCTGGTTCTCAAAGGCCATGTGGTATTGAAAACCCGAGCAGCCTCCGCCGACAACGGCGACGCGCAGAGCCACCGGTGCGGGGTTCTGCAAGTTCATGATTTCCTTAACCTTGGTGGCCGCAACATTCGTCAGGTTGATCATCGGATCTGTAATCCTCCGAACGCAGGAAAGCCTGCAATTCCCATATTCCCTGCCAGTATATCAGAAATCTCATGTCTCCGCGCGCCCCTGGTACAAAAATTGCCGCAACGGAAACAGCCTTCACGGGCAACTTCGACATCACTTGGGCTATCGCTTAGAATGAAAACCCGTTCTGTTCGATGCTGCGATGAAACATAAAGTCACATTGATCCCCGGAGAAGGCATCGGTCCCGAAGTAGCCGCCGCGACACGGCGCATCCTGGATGCCGCGGGAGTACTCATCGAGTGGGAACAACTTGAGGCACGCGCGACGCCGGCGGCACAGCGGGCACCGAGGAATTTACCAACGCGGTGATAACCGCCCTCGCTCCGCTATGATTCTCACGCCGGGCAAGCCGAATCGTGTGCCCTATCTTTCGATTGACATGTGAGCGCAGCTTGCAAAGAATAGAAACTTGATCTGTG
>JBGQHF010000005.1:0-79238 GCA_041497835.1 Terriglobia bacterium | reverse complement strand
CGGCCAGTCCTTCGGGTGTTGCACGAGACCCCGCGTCACAGGATTAGCGTGCATGTAGTCCAACTTCTCTTTCCTCTTTTTGTGACTGTACACGTTGAAATCGTAGAACCGCGGCTGCCAGAACTGCGGCAACTCGCTCGCGAACCTCGGGAACGGTATCCGCAGTTGCCCCCTTGGCACGGAACTGTTCTTCTTTCGCATTTTCCTCGACACGCGTGGCTTCAGCATTTGCAACACGGT
Source organism: Terriglobia bacterium (assembly GCA_041497835.1). Classification (GTDB taxonomy): domain Bacteria; phylum Acidobacteriota; class Terriglobia; order Acidiferrales; family UBA7541; genus Acidiferrum. The sequence goes on along the minus strand of JBGQHF010000005.1, from coordinate 78,998 downwards.
CGACGGAGTGCCCTTTTTCGGTTCGCCGATCAACAAATGCACGTGGTTCGGCATCACCACGTACCCCACAAGAAGAAATCCATACTCCCGCCGAACCCTGCTGAGTTCTTTCACAAAAACATTCCGTGCGCGTGCCGCGCCCAGCAGTGGCAGGCGGCGGTAGCAACTGAACGTAACAAAATGCAGTTGGCCTTGGCCGTAGTAGCGCTTGAGTCCCTTCGGCATCCAACACCAAAATCCCCGCCCTCAAAAATCGAGGACGGGGCACCCTGTCTTCTTCCCTTCGCGGTGAAGTACCGCAGTGGTATCCTCCCCTTGATGCGCGCGGTCAAGAGGAAAGAACATGAAACAGCCCGGGCCACCCGTCTATACGAGAGAACTTTTAATACAGGGACTGGTATTGGATTTGGATTCTTCCATGATGGAGTGCCTCCCTGGTGCCAATGAACGATTACGATTGAAAGCGACGATATGGATAAGGATTATCCCGGAAGAGGTTTGGACCAGAAGCTACTGACCGCCTTGACGCATTTGGTCAGGAATTCGGTCATTTCTGATCGTCCCAGCCCCCTAGAGCTAAACGTGTTTCTGTGCGTGCTTTGGTCGAAGTACCCCGATGAAATCAAGGCGTTCTTTCAAAACCCTGACAGGTTTAGCGAGTTGGCACCAAGACTCTACCCTGAGCCAATTAAGGATGTAACTCCCGAAGAGTTGGCCTATCGGATGAGGCAGAAGCTGGCTCACTTGAAAGCGCCACCACCCGGCAAAGGACAGGTTTCTGGTCTAGACATTGCTTTGGATTCATCTTTAGCGAGAATCTTCCAAGAGGCAGCGAGCTTGGCTATGGCTGCCGGTCGTCAGAAGGCCGAGATATCGGACTTCATCGGTGCGGTTTCGCTCGATCACGAATTACTAGCTAAGCTGTATGAGGAAACAGGCCTTCGTGTCAGAGGCCCCTGGGGCCCGGAGCCCAAAAGAGAGTGACCTGCCCGCCGAATCCGCACGGTGGACCATGCGACATTCGGATCCTGTGAGGGGCCTCGCCCCCTGCTTCTCACTCCCTCGACCCCTGCCGCTGGACCGGCTTCCCCGCCCGCCGTTCGAATACTCTTCAGTACTATTCTTCTCTTGACTATCCTCCCACCTTCTGCTACCATGCCCCATGATTCGCCGCCGCACCTCCCTTCCCACCCCCTCCGCTACCCCCGAACCGTCTCGAATCCACCCTTTCCCCGCGCGAAACATGACGCTACTCTTTCTTTTTCAACCTTTTGCGCACTCTTTCCCACCACGGCGCAAAATACACCCTTTGTTTTCAAGCGTTTGCCGCCTCTTTTGCACGCTTGCAAATCCTATCCCCTATCCGCTCAATGCTTTGCCGCCTCTTTCACCAAAACAACCGGGGTGGGGGGGAGGGGGGGTGAACTGCATCCTGTTAACCGCGCGGACACTCGCGGCTCTCTCCAGGCGGCCGTCTCTGTGGCTCCGCGCCGCCGGAGGCCCGAAGGGCCTCGCCGGCGCGGGAAAGGATCCGTGGAGAGGTTTACAAGGTTTTCAAGAAAGCGACGAAATCGTCCTTGTCCCGTTGCGAAAGATGCAGATCAAACCGTGTGTCGTAGAAATTCACGACATCCAGCAGAGTGGCGGCCGAACCGTTATGGAAGTACGGTGCGCGTCCCGCCAGCCCGCGCAGGATCGGTCCCTTGAACCGGCCGACATCTTTCCACTTGCCCGTGATCAGCGCGCGGCCCGGATCGCTTACCTGCACGACCTCACCAAGCCCACTGTTGTGCTTGAGCGTGATGAGCGGCAGATCCGGAGTCCGGCGGGAGGCATCCGTCAAACCGATGTTGAGTGGCGCTGGCACCGAATGGTCGCCCACGTTGAACGAGTCGTGGCACGTGCCGCAGAATCCGGGGATCGTATCCACGTTCAGGTCGTCATTGAGGCCAGCAACGCCTTTGATCGGTATCAGCAGGGTGTTGAACAACTTTTCGCCGCGGGCCACTGCGCGCCGCGCTGCGGTGTGTTCGTCGAAGTCGCGGTCCTTGATCCGTGCCCACTTCTGATAGAGGTTGAAGATATCCGGCGTGAACGCGGCGCCCGTGGGGTTCCCGCCGAGCGGATCGTTGATTCCGATGAAGAAGTCCTGCTTTGAGAGGATCACAGGGCCGCCCTTCGCGCCGTCATCGTTGAGGTCGCCTGCCTCACGGTCGCGAATCTGCGCGGTAAACAATTTCGTCTCGAAGTCCACAATCTGCTGGACCTGCTCGGCGGTCGGCCGTTGCGCTGCCTGCGCGTGACCCAGGGTCGCGCCCACAGCCTGGTCCGCCAGATCGAACGGGATGGGCTGGAATTTGCCGTTCGCGTCCTTGAACGTCTCGCGCCCGTCCCACATCACCGTGCTCAGGAACGGCAGGTTAGTGGTCGGCAGAGGCCGGCGATACTGGGAGATCGCACTCGTGCTGGTACAGCCGTACGGGTTTTCGTTGTTCAGCACTGTAAACTCGGCGTTGGCCGGAACGTTGATCTCGATTCGGATCAACCCCTTGCTCAGGAGTAGGCTATACGCTTGGCGCCGCGCCGCAAGCGTCGAGACGTCCTGCGTCGGACACCCGGAGCCGTCATTGGGGCGGAAAATCGGATCCCGCCCGTGCGTGGCTTCGAAGCGTGCCCGAATGCCCGAGGGCGTAACAGACCAGGCCTCCGATGGCTGGTGGCAGCTCACGCACCGCCGGCCATTCGTGCCCAGGTCTTGGAAGAATGCGTTCTTAGTCGCGTCCGTGTCGCCGGCCGTATTCAGCGTGGCAAAATCGCCGCTCGGGTCATGGAAGCGCTGGAATTCCGGGATGGTCTGCAGTTCGCTCTCATGCCCGGTCACAACCAGCGCCGCGCCCGCGCAGATCAAGAAAGCACCGCAGATCAACACCGTGGCCCGTACTTTTCCCGTCCGTGCCGATAGAATTCTTCGCTTCACACTTAGCGTGCTACGCATGGATGAACCTCTCTTGTAAATTCAGCTTTGCTCGCTGTGGTAAAGCAGGCAACCGGGGAAGCGCCGGCCACAGTTCGTGCCACACTAGTGAGATTGCTTGCGGTAAGCAATGCCCAGCGGGAGATATTTTGGTGTCCGTGCAAATTTATGTAACAATTACAGTTAGTGTCCTGGGTGACCGTATTTTGTCCCTCTGTATGAGCGGATTGTCTCAGTACACATCGGAATCGTCATGAACAACGCCTCCAGCCGAGATGTCCTTCAATTCGGAGTATTCCAAGTCAATTTATCCGCACGCGAGCTAAGAAAGCATGGCATCCGGATCCGCATTGCCGGGCAACCCTTTGCCATCCTGACTCTACTATTCGAGAAACCCGGGGAAGTTGTGACCCGAGAAGAGTTTCGCCAGAGGCTCTGGCCGAGCGACACCTTCGTGGATTTCGAGCACGGCCTAAACAAGGCCGTAAACCGGCTACGACAGGCCCTGGGCGATTCCGCCGAGAACCCGCGTTATGTCGAAACACTTCCGCGTGTCGGGTACCGATTCATTGCCCCCGTGGAAAGATTGGTTGCCGCGAACGCCCCGCCGTCTTTGAACGAAGCCATCGCCCCCGCCCAAACCGCTGCTGCGGAAAACCTGGTTGGCAAGAAGATCTCTCATGATCGCATCCTGCAGGTGCGGGCCCTCCGGCGATGGCCGGTGCTTCTTGGGATTTCCATTGCCCTGATTGCGGCCCTAGGGCCTTACTTTCAGTGGTCCCGCAGCCAGGCTCGCCACCAGCCGTCCGGCGGACGATTGATGCTGGCGGTTCTTCCCTTCGAGAACCTCACAGGAGATGCCGGGCAGGACTACTTCAGCGACGGCCTGACCGAGGAAATGATCGCCCAACTCGGACGCCTCGAGCCCGCGCACCTCGGAGTTATCGCGCGCACCTCTGTCATGCACTACAAACATGGCCAGGAGCAATTGGAACAGATCGGTCGTGAACTGGGAGTCCAGTACGTGCTGGAGGGCAGCGTCCGTCGCGACGGGGACAAAGTGCGAATCTCAGCCCAGCTGATTCAAATGAAAGACCAGACCCGCCTATGGGCGCGGCAGTACGACCGCGAACTGAGCCATCTGTTGGCACTCCAAGGCGAGATCGCACAAGAAATTGCTGACGAGATTCAACTCACCCTCGGCGAGCATAAGCGGATCGACATCGCCCATCAGGCTTCTCTCCCTCCCAAGACGTCGGAGGCTTACGATCTCTATCTCAAGGGTCAATACTTCTGGAACAAGAGGAACCCTCAGGGATTCGAGAAGGCAATCGAGTACTTTCAGCAGGCCATCGCCAAAGATCCCCAATACGCCCGAGCCTATGCCGGTCTGGCGGATTCCTACGCACTGCTGGGCGGTTACACCATGGCTCCGCAAACCGAGTTCATGCCGAAAGCGCGCGCCGCAGCGTTGCGGGCCCTCGAGATTGATGAGAGCCTGCCGGAAGCCCACACCGCGTTGGCTTTGATTGTCCAGAATTACGATTGGGACTGGCAAACAGCGGAGAAAGAATACCGGCGGGCCATCGAGTTGAACCCGAACTACGCCACAGCCCACCACTGGTATGCCGAGCATCTGACCTGGCTGGGCCGTTTCGATGAGGCGTTCCGTGAGAGCGAGCGAGCGCGAGAGCTTGATCCACTTTCGTTGATCATTGCGGCCGACAACGGCGCAATTCTGTATTTCTCGCGGCAGTATGACCGCGCCATAGAACAGTTTCGCGCTGTGCTCGCCATGGACCCGAACTTCTCGCGGACCGGCTTAGTGATCAACGCTTACGTAGAAAAGGGATTGTTCGCGGATGCGTTGGCTGACATCGAACAGAGGCGCCGCGTTGTCGGTGATGGGACATGGAGCTGGTCGGGGCTGGCCTACGTCTATGGCCGCTCCGGCCAGCAGGGGCAGGCTCGGCGTGCGCTGGAGAAATTGGAACAGTTGAACCGGCGTCAGCAAATGGATCCGGCAGCTATTGCATGGGCTCATATGGCCGTGGGCGATAAGGACCAGGCCTTGGCCTGGCTGGAAAAGGCATACTCGCAGCATTCCAATGCTATGGCCACCCTCAAGGTAGAACCCGGCTACGACTCGTTGCGCTCCGACCCCCGCTTTCAAGCGATACTGCGCCGCGTCGGCCTGGCGCCATAGCCGGCTCTGATTCGGCCTATTTCTTTCGCTCTGGCCCTGCCCCGATAGTCGGAAATTGCGGCCGCCCCCGCGAATGCAAGCGTCGCATCCCCATTCGCTCAAGAGTACAATCTCATCGCTTTCGAGCCTTGTTCCCACGGGAGGAATTCTGTGAAACGCTTGCCGCTGATTCTCTTTTTGTTCGGCTTGTTCTCTGGCTTTGCCCCCGCACAACAAGACCACGTGCCGCCGGTTCAGCAGCGCCCGCTTCGCCCCGTGCATACGTTTTCGATCGTCGCGCGCGACCCCGCAACCGGCGAAATGGGTGTCGCTGTGCAATCCCACTGGTTTGCCGTCGGCGCGGAAGTCACCTGGGCGGAGGCAGGCGTCGGCGCCGTTGCCACGCAATCATTTATTGACCCGGGCTACGGCAAGCTGGGCCTCGACCTGATGCGTGCAGGAAAGAGCGCAGACGAAGCCCTTCGCGCGCTGCTCGCTGCCGACCCCAGCGCAGACGCGCGCCAGGTCGCGATGGTCGATGCACAAGGACACGTCGCCTGTTTCACCGGGAAGAAAGATATTCCCGCGGCGGGCTGCGCTGTTGGCAGCCGCCGGGGAGAGAAAAACGCCGCCCGGATAGACGAGACTGCCGCAGCAATGAACATTCAGATCGCATTGGGGGAAGAATATTCGGCGCAGGCCAACTTGATGGAGAAGAACACCGTCTGGGGTGCGATGGCGAAAGCGTACCAGGAAACCAGCGGCGATTTGACCGACCGCCTGATCGCGGCTCTGGAGGGCGCGCAGCGCGAAGGCGGCGACATCCGCGGGAAACAATCAGCCGCGATCCTGGTTGTGCGCGGCAAGTCCAGCGGCCGGCCATGGCAGGACAAGGTCGTGGACCTGCGCGTGGACGATTCCAGCGATCCCATCAACGAGCTGAAGCGGTTGGTTCGCTATCACCGTGCGTACGACCATATGGAGAATGGCGACTCCTGCTCGACGCAAAAAGACTGGAACTGCGCCGTGCGCGAATACGGCGAGGCGGAAAAACTTCTGCCCGATCAGATGGAAGTGGTTTTCTGGCACGCCGTGACGCTGGTCACCAGCGGCCACGTCGAAGACTCCCTCCCTCTTTTCCGGAAAGTTTTCTCTCGCGAACCGAAATGGGCGGAACTCCTCGGCCGCCTTCCGGACGCGGACCTATTCCCAAGGGATCCGCAACTCATTGCGCGAATCAAGGCGCAGGCGGCGAAGCCCTAGCGCAGGGCGCGCCGGTCTCTTTCCGTGATTCGGCCATTTGAAATCTTGGAGCATCCGGCGGACATCGGATTTCGCGCCTACGGCCGGACGCGTGAGGAGCTTTTTCAAAACGCCGCGCTGGCTCTCTTCTCCCTCGGCTGCGATCCAGACGCAGTTCGGGAGACTGAATCTCGCCAGATCGAGGTGTCCGGGAGCGACAAAGAAGCACTTCTTTACGCGTGGCTTGCGGAGTTGCTCGCCGCCGCCGAGGCCGAATACCTGGTCTTCCGCCGCGCAGAGATCACGTCGTTTGCTCCAGATTCCGTGTCCGGCCGGGCGTTCGGAGAGCCTTTCGATCGTGCGCGGCACCGGATGGGCACGCACATCAAGGCAGTGACGTTTCACCAGTTCTTTGTCGAGCAGAGCGCGGACGGGTGGTGCGCCCAGGTTTTTCTGGATCTCTGAGACCCACCGGGTCTAGCCTCTCTGTCGGTTTTAGCTGCGAAGGCGGCGGGTGCGCCAACCGGCGGAGCCGTCCTGGCGCCGTGACGTGTTCGGCATACCCCGATCGGGACACGGACAATGCAAGATTAGTTCTTCCCCCGCTCCGCTTCCAGGGCGTCCCACGCGGAGTCCGGCAGCATGACCAGGTTATTGAATTCTCCGGCGCCGCGCAGCCACTGTCCGCCGTCGATTACCACGCATTCACCGTTGATATATTCCGCCTGATCGCTCAGCAGAAACGCCGCCAGGTTGGCCAACTCCTCGTGCTTACCGAAGCGCTTCATCGGGTGCGTATCCCGCGCGTGCTCCTCGAATTGCTTCGACGGCATCAGCCGCGACCACGCCCCCTCGGTCGGAAAAGGTCCCGGGGCGATGGCGTTCACCCGGATGTGATACCGCGCCCACTCCACGGCGAGCGAGCGAGTCATCGCCAGCACGCCTGCCTTCGCGCACGCGGACGGCACGACGAACCCCGAGCCGCAGCTCGCCGCGGCGTAGGTCGTCACGATGTTCAGCACATTGCCGCCGAGCTTCGCCTCGATCCAGCGGCGCGCAAACACCTGCGTGCAGTGAAACGTGCCGTTGAGCACGATTCCCACGACCGCGTTGAATGCGTTCGGAGTTAGTTTCTCTGTCCGCGCCAAGAAATTCCCCGCGGCATTGTTGATGACCGTATCGATCTGCCCGAACTGTTGTTCGGCGGCGTTCGCCGCGGTTTCGACCGCGGCATAATCCCGGACATCACACGTGGTGAACGCCGCCGAGCCGCCGGTGCGGTGGATTTCGTCGCAGGTTTCGACCAAAGGTCCCTCGCGCCGCCCCACCAGGAACATCCGGGCACCCAATCCCGCCAGACGCAGGGCCATGGAGCGGCCCAGCCCCGTGCCTCCGCCGGTGATAAAGATCGCTCGTCCATTCAACAAGTCTTCTTTGAACATCCGCCACCGCCTCGCACGGGATTCATCGGCTGCCCTTCGCCGTCCCTTTGTGGACAGGACCGTGATTCTATTCGATTCTGCGTAATGTGTCTCTGGCCATGCGGAATTTTCATCCCCCCGTGTTCGCTCGTGGTACCACCCAAAAAAGCAGAAGCGGGACCAGACCTCACTGGTCCCGCTTCCGGATGCGGCGCTGTTATATCACTTCAGCCATAGCGGCGCCGCGATTTTTTCTCGGCGCGGACGTTGCCCATCATTTCCAACCGGGCTTTGCGCGCGCTGAACTGGCGATCCATCTTTTCTACCTTCTTCAGATGCCCGAGACCCGACTTGCCCGTCTTTTTCACGGCATCCCCCTTTCCGGCCCGGCGAGAAGTCTTTCTGTCTCGCCTTTGCCTCAGCAAACTTCGTTCAGCAGGGTTTCGATCGCTTGTTTCATGTCTTTCCAGGCGGTCTCAGTGGACTCCTGGAGTTCCTCAAGCTTCTCATCCTCCGCATCTTCGAGCTTTTCCACGCGCCGCCGGAATTCCGCAAAACGGTCGCGCAGATACTCCAGCTCCCAGTAGTAACGTAGTTTGACCCCTGGCTTTTCCTGTGCCAGCTTGGCCTTGAGGAGTGCGACCTTGGCAGCAAACTCCTCAACCTCGGCAAGCACCCGCTCCAAATAGACTTCTTTGATCAACATGGCCGCTCCTTCCCCGAGGCGGACGGCGAGCCCGGGGAATTGCTGAGCCCATCGCTGGATGATTCGGGGAGTGCAGGCGAGAGGCCAAACACCGCGGCCACTGGCACTCAGCTAACTTATACCAGGTAAAGGAGTTGTAGTATAGGGAGGGGCCGCTGGACACCTTCCGGTTGGGTGAGAACACACATCGCTGCGCGCCTAGGCGCGCTCCCCTCGGAAAAGACAAAGGCGGCGTCCCGGCAGAACCGAGACGCCGCCTTCGGGACGAACCCCAGTTCTAGAAAATCAGCTTCATCGCAAATTGGATCTGGCGCGACGAGCCGGCGTCGCCCGTGGGGCCGCGCGTGGCGCGGATCACGCCGAAAGTCGTGCTGCCCACCTGTGCGACCGTACCCGGGTTGCTGAAGTTCGGGTGATTGAGCAGGTCGAACGCTTCCACGCGCAGTTCGTGGCTGAGCCGCTCGGTGATCTTCGTCGTCTTGCTGACCGAGAAATCCACATTGCTGAAGCCTGGTCCGACCAGCACATTCCGACCCGAATTGCCGAAGTGGAAACCCGCAGCAGTCGCCGGAATAGCAAACACCGAACTGGAGGTACAGCTCCCGGTCGTGCGCGGGTCGCACACGATGTTCGTGGGGAAATACTGGACGAGCCCAATGTTAGTGCCGGACGCCGAGCTCGTGCCAACCGGCGGCAAGGTGCCGATCAAATCGGGACGGATGTTGCCGACTCCGGTGAAACCGGTGATGCTCCCGGCATTGGCAGTAATATTCAGCGGATTCCCACTCTGCAGGGTAACGGCCGTTCCCAGGCGCCAGCCTTGGAAGGCCCGATTGGGCCGGAACGCTGGCACCTCGTAGATGCCGCTAAAGATGAAGTGGTGGCGGGCGTCGAAGTCAGAGAGCCCGTAGTCCGCGAATGGACGGAGGCTGTCTTGGACCGCTGCGCCCAGGAAATTGCGCGAAACCTCATCCAGCGATTTGGACCACGTGTAATTCGTGTTGAACTGCAGGCTCTTGGAAAGCCGCTTGGTTCCGGTTATCCAGAGGGCATTGTAGTGGGAGGTACCGATGCTGTTGCGCTGCGTGATATTGCCCAAACCCTGGCCTGGGAACACAGGGCTACTGGCCGACAGAGTCGGGAAGGGGCGCAGGCCATTGGTGATCTGGTTGAGATTCAGGTCCTGTTCCAGGTGCGTGCCCTTGGAACCGAAGTAGCCGATCATCATGCCCATCGAGCGCGTGATCTGCGTCTGCAAGTTGATGTTGTACGACTGGACGTACGGCATCTTGAGGTTGGGGTTCGTGGTGCCAATGGTCACGCTACCGCCGGCATCCGTCACCAGGGTATTGAAACTGGTGAAAGGCTTGGGCGTCGTCGGTGTGAACGATATGGGTTTGCCAAACGGCAGGTTGGCTGAGCCGACGAACGGGCCGGGCACGAGCTGGTCGAACATCAGGCCATAGCCGCTGCGCAGCACCACCTTGCCGTTGTGGAACATATCCCAGGCAAAGCCGACACGGGGCTGGACCAGGCGATCGTTCTGTCCAAACGGTTCTGTCAGACCGTTCGTTCCCACCTGCACGAGCGAGTCGGTGGCCGGATTGAATTGAGTATTGCGGTTCGCGGCCTCGGTTGGCGTCATGATCCATTCCCAGCGCAGGCCTAGTTCGAGGGTCAGGGATGGCGTAACCTTGTAGCTGTCCATTGCGAACAGTCCCAAGGCGTTATAGAAGATGCGCGCGGGATGCGACGGGTTCGCTCCCGCGTTAAGAGTAAATCCGCTCGGCCGGGCTGCTCCGCAAGTGATCGTCCCCGTCGTGCTCTTCGAACATCCGAGGAAATCGGCGATGTTGGTGAAGGTGAGAGTGCCCTCGTCCGCCGCGATGCTGTTGCCGTTGAAGCGCCGGAACTCGCCGCCGAATCTAAAGTTGTGCTTGCCATGCAGGTAGCTGACAGCGTCCGACAGAACGGCCGTATAGTCACCGCGCCCCTGTGGAAAGTTTAGCTCGCCACCAAACTGCAATCCGATTCCGCCCACCGTTACGTGCGGCAGGCCGATCGGACCGGTAAGGCCATTGATGATTCCGAAGGCGCTCGGATCCTGCCCTGCAGCCTGGGAGTCGGACAGAAAAGTGATGCGAATGCGATTGTATCCCAAGCGGAAATCGTTCACCACGCTGGGAGTGAAAACGTGCGTTTCGTTGAAGGTCATGATTTGACGGTGCGACTTTCGGGCGTCACCTGCGCCGGGGACGGTCGCGCCAGAGAGATTCGGCTCCAGGCGGGCGTCGCGCTGAAAGACGTAATAGCCGTGCAGGCGATCTTTTTCGCTAAAGTTGTGGCTGACGTCGCCGGTCCATTGGTCAATGTTGACCGGAGCGCCCGCCGAGCCCAGGAAAGAAACTGCGTTCGACCCTAGGGTGGGATCCGAGCCACCACCTGTGACCGAGGGCAGCAGCGCTAACAGCTTCTTGACGGTGGCGTCCGTAACCTGCGCTTGCTGGGCGGAGCTCGGAATGCTAGATCCCGTCAGCGCTAGACCCTGGCGCTGCCGCAGGCCTTCGTAGCTACCGAAGAAGAAGGTGTGGTCTTTCCAGATGGGCCCGCCGAGAGCGCCGCCGAACTGGTTCCGCTTGAAGGAGTTCTTCGCATTCCTAGCACCGGAAATGGGATTGATTTCCTGGTTGAAGAAGTTGCGGGCATCGAGGTCTTCGTTGCGCAGGAATTCGAAGGCCTCGCCGTGGAACTGGTTCGCGCCAGAGCGTGTGGCGATGTTCACGATCGAGCCGGAGCTGCGACCGTACTCGGCGCTATACGTGGAATTGTCAATTTTGAATTCGGAGACTGTGTTGATCGACGGCTGGAAGGTAATCTGGCCGTTGGCCAAGTCGTTTAGATTGATGCCGTTGATCTGGAAGTTGGTAGTGTCCTCGCGGTTCCCGGCAGTCACAATGGCAAAGGCACCTTGGCCGCGCAGCGGCGCCGTCAGAAAGGCGTTTTGGACCGGGGGAACTACCGTGCCGGGTACCAGTGATGCCAAATCCACGAAATGGCGGCCGTTAAGTGGAATTTCCTGCACCGTCTTCTGATTGACTACCTGCCCGACAGTCATGGTCGAGGATTCGATCACCGGGGCTTCGCTCGACACTTCCACAATCTGAGCGATGTCGCCGACGCTCAGCGTAAAGTTCTGCGAGGCCTTCGTCCCGACCTCCAGTGAGTAGGAACCGACCACCATGGCGCGGAAGCCATCCTTTCGAATCTCCACACGGTAGGTCCCGGCCGGAAGCGCGGGAATTGAGAAATTGCCTGTGCTATCTGTTTCCACTTCACGCTGGAGATCAGTAGCCAGGTTCTTCACCGTCACCTTGGCCCCGCCAATCACCGCGCCCTGCGCGTCCAGTACCGTACCTTGAAATGCTGCCGTGGACTGTCCAAGGGCACTCGAGCTGGCTAGAAACAAGAAAACGATTCCGAAAACGATTCCCGTGAAAAAAAAGCCGGGCTTGAAACGTGCCATTTCGCCTCCTCGGTATCTGGAACTAAACTTTCCGGTCAGACAAAGGTCTATCGGGCATGTGATTCCGTGCATCCGTCGCGCGGACCCCGGAATACTTTCTTGATCGTCAATCGCTCCAAGGTCTTCAGGAACGATCCGCAGTTCCTTACAGTGCAGTCCTGCCATTCCCTAAACAAGACCGCTGCCCCCTGCCTGCAGAAAACTGCGCAACTGGCTTTACGCAACTCCCATACCGTTCTACGATTCAATTGTCATAGGCATCTAAAATACTGAACGTACAGACTTTATGTGAAGAGTTGTGATCCGGGAAGCTGCTTCGACCTCCTAATTTCATACCATTTTGTAGAGTATTATTCCATTCTTTGGATTTTCTATGTGGGATTTCAGGATTGTAGCGGCGGCGACCGGCTACCTAGTAATAGTACTAGGAATCGGAAAACCCATTGAGCGAGCGTATTCCGCCGCGAAGAGAGGGCTTGCCGGAAACTCTTCCTTCAACTCGAGGAGCAGGCGCCGGGCCAGGTCGTCCTGTTTCTCCCGCCGCGCCGCCAAAGCTAGAAGAATCTTGGCGTACGGAGCCAGGTATCGCCCCTTCTCCGCAGTCCTTTTCAGTTGCTCCATACCGAGCTTGCGGTCCCCATGAATCCCGCCGAACCACAGGAGAAAGCGCTTCCCACTCGACAGGCACCCGATGATGTAATTCGCGGCGCCCAGCGCAACCCACGCGTCCGCGGCATCCGGACGCTCGGCAAGCAAACGTTTCGCGTTCGCGTCCGCCTCCTTGATCTGCTTCAAGCTGTCGAGATTCTTTTTCTCCAGGATGCTCAGCGCATCGGCTTGCATGCCAGCCGCAAGCGTCAGCACGAAGAGGGCTTCCGCATCGTTGGGAATTGTCTTCAGGCGCCGCCGGGCGATCTCCACCGCACGCTCGCGCGCCTGCCGAAATCCCGCCATTCGCGCTGCGTCCGGCTTTCCATCAATGCCGTGCAGGAATTTCCTGTCGTTCAGAAAAAATTCGCTGGAGAGAACGCCCTGCCGGTAAAACTCTTCGAAGAGATAGCTGGCCGCAACGGCAATGTGACCGAATGGCTCGTCCGGATGCTGCTTCTCCCAATTGAGAAATTCTTCGCGCCCTTCGGAAAATTTCTGGTCATAGAGCAGACGAAAACCCGCCTTTAATTCCGGCACGGATTGGAACGCGGCTCCTTCGCGTGCGGGCGTTTCCGCCACCCCTCTGCCGGCGGCGCCGGAGATGGCCACCAGAAGCAATACGCACGGTAGCCGCCCGAGAATCATGATTTCGCCAGTGCTCGTGCGTGAATCTCGAAGCGAATTCGCAGCCGGTCCTTCACCCTCACCGCGCCACCGCCCGCTTTTGTGGGCGTGATTCCGTAGTCGGTCTGGAGAAGAAAGATTTCGCCGAGGGCAGTCAGCTCATCACCCCGGATGCGCAACAGTACAGGCAGCGAAATATTTTTTTGCACCCCGTGAAGGCGCAGACTGCCCCCCAGAATGATTCTCCAGCCTTCCGTTGTTTTCTCCGCCTTCGTCACGCGTGCCGAAGCAAAGACAATTTCCGGGAAGCGGGCCACATCGAGAACTTTTTCACCGTGCATCGTGGCCTGCACTTCTTTGCGATCTTTTTCGGATGCACCCGGATCCGTCACCGTCAGCGATTTTGCCGCGACGCGCAGCGTCACGGACGAAGTTTCGATCTTGCCGGCATCGAACACCACGCGCCCCGAAAAATCCTTCGCGGCAACGAGATGGTCATGACCGAATGCTTTGAAGAAACCCTCCTTGTACACGTCCAATTCCAGTTTGCCCTTCGTGGCGTCAAATTCGTAAATGGACTGTGCGCGGGCAGCCGGCCCCGCCACGAGCAGGAATATCGCCAGGCTTAAACTCCAAATGATTCGCCGCATGATTTGACCCTTTTCACTCCAGACTCAAGCCGCCCACACGGTTGAGCTCGAAATCTTCGCCTTTGGGGCAGGCCGGAAGAGACGCCGAACGCCTCCCGTAACGCCGAGCAGGTGCGAGAAAAATGCCGGAGCGCCGCTCATCAGATCGAGCGCCGGCCGGATGAGTTGCGGATGCCGCGCCAGCCAGAGCACGCCCGCGGTTACGCGCCGGTAATCGAGCAGCGCCATTTCACGCTCACGGTCAAAGGCCTCGAGCGCTGCCTCACTCCAATCCCGCGCTGCGGCCAGATGCCCGGCCAGCAGGCGCGCCGTCTGCAGCGCCTGCGTCATGCCTCCACCCGTGATGGGGTCGGTGAATCCCGCCGCATCGCCGAGCAGCACAAATCCCGGCAGGACGCGCCGCCGCGCGCGGCCGGTCAGCGGAGAGGTCACGAGCAATTCGCTGGCAGGTTCCGCGTTGCGAATGCGCGGGGCGAGAAGCGGCTGCGCTTCCCACCAGCGCCGAAACTCTTCTTCCACGCGGCCCCGCAGTGCTTCGGCCTCGACAAGCGCCGCCACCAGGAACTCACCGCCTGGCAGCGGCGTCACGTACAGGTCGTGCTCCAGCCCGAGAAAAATCTCGACATGCGTTTGCGCCGGCACACCCGTCACCTGCCTGAAATGCATGCGCATTCCGATGCGCTTGCGCCGCACCGGAGAATTGAGTCCCAACGCATGGCGCATCCTGGATTGCGCGCCGTCCGCCGCCACCACCAGGCGCGCCCGCACGGGTTGATCTTCAACGAGCAGCCCTGTCACTCGGCCCTGTTCCACGAGCGGCCCGCTCGCCCGCAGTCCGGTATGAAGCTCGACGCCCTTCGTTTGTGCGGCAAGATTTGCCAGCGCCGCGTCCAGGTCGCGCCGCCGCATCCCGCGTCCCGTCACGCCGCCGGCGCTGCCCCCCGGAAAATGGCCCTCCGCAACGCGCTCGTGGAAGTGGTACCGGATTCCCTGAAACGCCGCGCCCAGCCTTTGCGTGTCCAGCCCGAGTTCCTCGAGCGCGGCCACTCCCGCCGGCATCAACCCTTCGCCACACGGCTTTTCGCGTGGGAAATGGCTGCGTTCGAAGACGGCCACCGAATATCCGCAGCGCCCCAGTTCAATCGCCAGCGCCGACCCGGCGATCCCCGCTCCCGCGATCGCGACGTCCCACAGCATCAGAAAAGCCCCGGCAGGAATCTCGGCTTGTCCGCCATTGCCGCTTGGTACTCGGGATTCCCCAGCAGAACTCTCTCTTCCGTCGCCAGCCGTTGCGCCAGCACGAGGGCGTGGGCGGCCGCACCCACAAGAGCCGTGATCCACGCCGTGTGAATCAGCGGCAGCGCCAGCATCTCAATGAAAACCGCCGCGTAGTTGGGATGCCGCACGAACCGGAAAGGCCCCGCTGTGACGATACCGAGCTGTGTCGAGTCCACCACTTGCACGTTCCAGTGCTCGCCGAGCGTGCCGATCACCCACCAGCGGACGGCGTTGGCCGCGAGAAACAAAACAAACATTGTCGCCGCCAGCGCCGGAATCAGCGGCCGCCGCAGGAGAATGACTTCCGCGGCCGACCCAAGCAGCACGCCGGCGTGGACCAGCACCATCCAGCGAAACTTCGGGTCATTTACTTTCCGCGCCCCCCGCGCCGCCAGCGCTCTCTGATGCCTACGCGAGATGCGCAGCTCCACGAGCCGCAGAAGCGCCACGGCGGCGAGTAGTGTCAGAAATGCGAAAACGCTTACGTCCATTGCAGCAGCAGAAACTCCGCGCTGAATCCGGGGCCGAAGGCCACAGCCAGCGCATATTCGCCCGGCGCGAGCGGCCTCTTCTCCATCCACTCCTGCAGAATGAAAAGAATCGTGGCGCTCGAGAGGTTGCCGTATTCGCGGAGAACGTCCCAGGAGAATTGTGTGTCGTCGCGGCGTAGCCCGAGCTCTTCTTCGATGCTGCCCAGCAGCCGCGTGCCGCCGGGATGCAACACCCAGCCCTTGATCTTTTCGCGTGCGACTCCCTGCTTTGCCAAAAAACCGTCCACCAGCGCGCGAATCTCTCCCCGGATCATCTGCGGCACGTCTTTCGAGAGCAGAATGTGGAAGCCCGAGTCGCGCAGGTCGAATCCCATCGCGTCGAGCGAGTTCGCGAACGTGTAGGTGTCCGTCCCGAGAATGCGCGGACCCTTCTTTCCAGCGCCGCTCACCAGTGCGGCGGCGGCGCCGTCACCAAACAGCACCGAGGAGATCAGATTCGCCTGGGTTACATCCTTTCGCTGAAACGTCAGCGAAGGCAGCTCGACGGAGATAATCAGCGCGTTTCCGCCGGGATACGCGCGCAGGAAATCCGCCGCGCGGCTCAGCGCCATCGCTCCCGCCGCACAACCCAGCTCCGTGAACGGCATCCGCCTCACGTTTTGCCGGAAACCCATCAGGTTGATCAGGTGCGCGTCGAGCGAAGGAATCATGAATCCGGTGCACGAGACCGTGATCAAAAGGTCCACTTCCTCCGCGCGGACGCCCGCGCGGGAAAGGCACTCCTCCGCGGCCTGTCGTCCGAGCTTGACCGAGTGTTCGATGTATTCCTGATTTGTCTTCGCGAGCGGCCGCGGCTCGATGGTGTAGTCGATGGGGAAAATCGCATGGCGCTTGCGCACCTGGGTGTTGTCCACCACGCCCATCATCGCTTCGATCCGCCGCTCCGGGATGTCAAAGACGCGTCCCAGGTAGTACTTCACGTCTTCGCGAGTGATCGTATGCGGCGGCAGGGCCGTCGCCGTGGCGGCAATCGTGACCGCGGAGGCCGCAGCGTTATTTCCAAGAGGTGAGTTCACAAGGTCTGCCTGTCTGGCGTGGCGCCGGGAGTGTGGCGGGTCGGGTTCTCCATCAGGAAATTCTCGCTGACACCCTATTCGTTCCAGCCAGGCTTTCATCCCCCAGCCGCGAACTTAGCCTTTCCAGATATGTTCCTTGGATGCAGCGGCTCGCCCGGGCGCTGCTCAAATTCTACACGAATACTTGCGGAGAAAAGAGTGCATCCGCCCATCGGGACCGAATCCAGGCTCATTCACAAGCCTTTCATCCTTCTCTTTTCCGTGTGTAAATAACTCCCAGCGCTTTCGTGTATCCTCCTTTCCGCTATGCGTCACTTCCAATCGCGCATGCTTATCGCGCTGGTCACCCTGCTGTCTCTTCTCGGGGCGCTTTCCGCGGCGCAGCCGCAGAAAGGCCGCGCCGGACACCCGCCGCTGCTCCTCCTGATCTCGATCGATGGCTTGCGGCCCGACAATGTCACCGCCGCCGACGCGCACGGCGCGAAGATCCCGAATCTTCGCCGCTTTTTGAAAGAAGGCGCCTACGCCGAAGGTGTGCTGGGTGTCATCCCCACGGTGACCTATCCGAGTCACACGACGCTCGTCACCGGCGTCTGGCCCGCGAAGCACGGCATCCTCGGCAATACGACCTTCGATCCCCTGCGCAAGAATTCCGAGGGATGGTATTGGTACGCCGAAGACATTCGCGTCCCTGCGATATGGGATGCCGCCGCGGCCGCCGGACGCAAGACCGCGAGCCTGCAGTGGCCGGTCACAGTGGGCGCCCGCATCGATTGGAACATTCCCGAATTCTGGCGCGCGAGTACCCCCGATGACCAGAAGCTCCTGCGCGCGGTGTCCACGCCGGGTCTCCTCGACGAAGCGCAAGCCGAACTCGGCCCCTATCGCGGAGGAATCGACACCACGATCGAAGCCGATGAGAGTCGCGGCCGCTACGCCGCCTGGCTGCTGGAGAAAAAGTACCCCTCTCTCTTGACACTTCACCTGAGCGCACTCGACCACATGGAGCACGAAACCGGGCCGTTCACCCCGGAGTGCACCGCCGTTCTCGAGCGGTTGGACACCGTGATCGGCGCTCTGCGCGCGACGGCCGAGCGGCTGGCTCCCGGCCATGCGTTCCTCGCCGTCGTTTCCGATCACGGCTTTGCGCCGTACGACACGCAGATCGATCTCTTCCCGGCATTTCGCGATGCCGGGCTCTTCACCTTGGACGCGAAGGGGAATATCAAAGATTGGAAAGCAATGCCCTGGACCGCCAGCGCCTCCGCGGCAGTCATGCTGAAAGATCCATCCGACGCGGCGACGCTCGCGCAAGTCCGCACGCTGCTCGAAGAACTCGCGAGCGATCCCGCCAACGGGATTGACCGCATCCTGGATGCAGAGGAGGTTCGCCGCCGCGGAGGCTATCCTGCCGCATCGTTCCTGGTTGGTCTGAAGCCCGGCTGGAGGACGGTCAACTCTCTGGATGCCCCCGTGCTCGCAAAGATCAAGCGCGGCGGCACGCACGGCCACCTTCCCGATCTGCCTGACTTGCGCGCGTCGTTTTTTCTGATTGGTCCGGGTGTCCCGGCAGGCCGCTCGCTCGGAATCATCGACATGCGCGACGTTGCGCCCACGCTCGCCGCCCGCATTGGCCTGTCTTTGCCCTCCGCAGACGGGAAAAACTTATTGCCATAGCTGCTTATGGAATTTGTTATCAGCGGTCCTTGCCTTTGGAGCGATTTCTGATTTTTGCCCGGACGCTGCGCAAGCGGATGGCACATGCCGGTGCCGGGGACCGCGCAGAATGTGCTAGAGTCCCCACCCCGTGAGGTGATGTATGCGTTTCCTCTCCCTGAAATGCGCTTTTCTCCTTCTGGCGTACCTCGGATGTGCCGGCTCCCCCGCCTGGGCTCAATCCGCGCCGCCCGCCGAGGGTAACTTTGTCCTTCACGATTTCCATTTTCGCTCCGGAGAGAGCTTGCCCGAGTTGCGCATCCATTACATGACCCTGGGGACTGCCGCGCGCGATGCGCAGGGGCGCGTCACGAACGCCGTGCTCATCCTCCACGGCACGGGCGGGTCCGGCCGCCAGTTCCTTGCGCCACAATTTGCCGGTGTCCTCTTTGGTACCGGCCAGCTTCTCGACGCCACGCGCTACTTCATCATCCTTCCCGACGGCATCGGCCACGGCAAATCCACGAAACCCAGCGACGGTCTCCACGCGCATTTCCCGCAATACGACTACGACGATATGGCTGCCGCGCAGCACCGGCTCCTCACCGAAGGCCTCGGCGTGAATCACTTGCGCCTCGTGATGGGCACGTCCATGGGCTGCATGCATTCGTTCGTCTGGGGTGAGAGCTATCCCGATTTCATGGACGCGCTCATGCCGCTGGCCTGCCTTCCCGTTCAAATCGCCGGGCGCAACCGCTTGTGGCGCAAGATGGTGATGGACGCCATCCGCAGCGATCCGGCCTGGAAGGGCGGCGAGTACACCGAACAGCCCCGCGAAAGCCTCCGCACCGCTCTCGATTTTCTGCTCATCGCCGGCAGCGCGCCGATCCTCATGCAGAAAGATCTCTCCACGCGCGACGCGGCCGACAAATACGTGGACGACTACTTCAAAGCGCGCCTCGCCGGGCTCGAAGCCAACGACCTGCTCTATCAGGTAAACGCCTCGCGCAATTACGACCCCTCGCCGCAGCTCGAAAAAATCAAGGCGCATGTTCTGTGGATCAATTCCGCGGACGATTTCATCAATCCGCCCGAGCTGGGGATCGCGGAGAAAATGATTCCCCGCATCAAGAGCGGCCGCTTCGTCCTCATTCCCGCAAGCGAATCCACCCACGGCCACGGCACGCACACCTGGGCCGCCCTCTGGAAACAGTATTTGCAGGAGCTGCTGGAAAAGTCTTCCCGCTGAGCCGAGGCGCCGCAGGATAAGCGCCGGGAAATCAACGAAGAGTAATCCGGATGCGCTCCGCGCAATAGAAAAATGGAATTGCCAAGACAGACATGTTTTTCTATTGAGGCTGGCTTGATCCGGCCGGAATTTCCGGCGATGCCGTCATCGCCGCGCGGGTCTTCTAGGCTTTGCCGGCGGCTTCGTGGCTGGCGCGGATTTCCTGCCAGCGGCGCGGCCGTTTGCCCATCGCCAGGATTTTCTTCCGCAAACGGATGGATTTCGGAGTGACTTCGACGAATTCGTCGTCCGCAATGAATTCGATGGCCTGCTCGAGACTCAACTCGCGGTGAGGAATCAGCCGGATGGCTTCGTCCGCCGAGGAAGAGCGCATGTTCGTCTGCTTCTTTTCCTTTGTGACGTTCACATCCATGTCCTGCTCGCGGGAATTCTCGCCGACAACCATTCCTTCATAGACTTCCACACCCGGCCCGATGAACAATTCTCCGCGTTCCTGGATATTCCACAGCGCGAATGCCGTCGAAGCGCCGGCCCGGTCCGCCACCAGCGCGCCCGTCGGCCGCAGCGCCATCTCGCCGGCATACTCGGTCCATCCATCGAAAATGGAGTGAATCAGCGCCGTCCCGCGCGTGTCCGTCAGCAACTGGCTGCGCAAGCCGATCAGCCCCCGCGCGGGAATCTTGAAATCCATGCGCACGCGGCCCGAGCCGTGATTGCTCATCTTGAGCATCTCGCCGCGCCGGCTCCCGAGCGTTTCCAGAATGATCCCGATGTAATTCTCCGGGCAATCAATCACAAGCCGTTCGAGCGGCTCGAGCTTCCGGCCCTTTTCCGTGCGCACCACGATTTCCGGCTTGCCCACCATCAGCTCGAAGCCCTCGCGTCGCATCGTTTCGATCAGGATGGCAAGCTGCAGCTCGCCGCGCCCCAGCACGCGGAATGATTCCGGCGAATCCGTGTCTTCGACGTGGATCGAAACGTTGGTCAGCAGCTCTTTCTGCAGGCGGTCGCGCAGGTCGCGCGACGTAAGATAATTGCCTTCGCGTCCCGAAAGAGGCCCGCTGTTCACGGTGAAGATCATCGCCAGCGTCGGTTCGTCAATCATCAGCGGCTCGAGCGGGGCCGGCTGCGCGAGGTCCGTCACGCTCTCGCCGATCTGGATGCCTTCCACGCCGGCGATCGCCACGATGTCTCCCGCGCCGACGCTCTCCGCCTCATCGCGCTCGAGCCCGCGAAACGTGAAAAGCTTCGTGATGCGCGTCGGTTGAATCGTGCCGTCCAGTTTGCCGATCGCCACATCCGCTCCCCGCTGCAGCGTGCCGTTGAAGACGCGGCCGATGGCGATGCGCCCGAGGTAATCGCTGTAATCGAGATTCAGCACCTGAATCTGCAGCACGGCCGAGGGGTCACCGGTTGGCGGGGGAATCTTCTCCACGATGGTTTGGAAGAGGGGCAGCAGATCGGCCGAGGAGTCACCCAGCACGCGGTGCGCCACGCCCGCCCGCGCATTCGCATACACGACCGGAAAGTCGAGCTGGTTCTCGGTGGCGTCGAGATCTATGAAAAGGTCGTAGATCTCGTCCAGCACCTCCTTGGTCCGTGCGTCGGCGCGGTCAATCTTGTTGAGGACGACGATCGGCGGCAGGTGTGCGGCAAGCGCCTTCTGCAGAACGTAGCGCGTCTGCGGCAGCGGCCCCTCGCTCGCGTCCACGAGGAGGAGCACGCCGTCCACCATGCGCAGCGCGCGCTCGACCTCGCCGCCGAAGTCGCTGTGGCCCGGCGTGTCCACGATGTTGATTTTCGTGCCGTGGAAAAAGAGCGCTGTGTTCTTGGCGAGAATGGTGATCCCGCGCTCGCGTTCCAGGTCGTTGGAGTCCATGACCCGGTCCACGAGCTCCTGATTTTCCCGGAAGATGCCGCTCTGGCGGAGCATGGCGTCCACAAGCGTGGTCTTGCCGTGGTCCACGTGAGCGATGATGGCGATGTTGCGAAGGTTCTGGATCATTTCCTGTCTATCATTTCCAACAAAAAAGGCTGCCGAACGAACGAGCAGCCCGAGAGGAACTCCCGTTTGTTTTTCCGCACAACCCTGCAGAACTTAGTTTAACAGAGCCGGACGTGAGCGGCCACTCGCACGGCTTTGCCGTGTGTTATCCTCCCGGCTCAGCCCGAAACATCTGTCCCCCGTGGGGCACAGGAGTGGAACATGCGTTTCTTGCGTGGTTTTTTCATGGCGTCTGTTTCGCCTGTCCTAGCGGCGCTCCTCCTACTGCCTCTGGCGGGGCCGGCGCAGCAATCGCAGCCGCCGGACTACTCCCAGATGTTCGACAAAACGGATGTGATGATCCCGGCGCGCGACGGCGTCAAGCTCCACACCGAGATCTACACGCCGAAAAACCCCATCGAACAGCTGCCCATCATCCTTGAGCGCACTCCCTACGGCACGCGGGACAACGAAAAAGGCTACAGCAGGATCCTCGGCCGCTACGCCGAGATGATTCCCGAGGGCTACATCTTTGTCTTCCAGGACATCCGCGGCCGCTTCGGCTCCAAAGGCAAATTCGTCATGCAGCGGCCCGTGCGCGATCCCAAAGATGCGAAGGCCATTGACGAAGGCACGGACACCTGGGACACCATCGACTGGCTGGTGAAAAATGTGCCGCACAACAACGCCCGCGCCGGCTTGCTGGGCATCTCCTACGGCGGCTGGCTCACCGTCATGGGCATGCTCGAGCCGCATCCCGCGCTCAAGGCTGTTTCCGAACAGGCTTCGCCCGCGGACATGTTTCTCGGCGACGATTTCCACCATAATGGCGCGTTCCGCCTGAGCTACGGGTTCGAATACGCCACGATGATGGAAACCTCGAAGGAGAACTACAGCTTTCCGTTCGACCGCTTTGACACCTATGACTGGTATCTCCGCCTCGGCGCGCTTCCCAACGTCAACCAGAAATACCTGCACGGCTCGTTGCCGACCTGGAACGATTTTGTCGCGCACCCGAACTACGACGCGTTCTGGAAAAAACAGGCCATGCCGTACATCCTGAAGAATCCGACCGTGCCGAACCTCAACGTCGCCGGCTGGTGGGACCAGGAAGATTTCTACGGCCCCATGCGGATCTACGAACTGCTGGAGAAAAACGACCCAGATCATCTCAACTATCTCGCCGTCGGTCCCTGGAATCACGGCGGCTGGGCCGGCGGGCCGGGCAATTCGCTCGGCGCCATTCCGCTGGGCAGCGATACGGCGCTCTATTTCCGACAGAAAATCGAAGCGCCGTGGTTCGCCTACTGGCTGAAGGACAAGGGCGAGCTTCCGTTGCAGGAAGCCATGCTCTTCCAGACGGGCAGCGATCAGTGGACCAAATTCGATTCCTGGCCGCCGAAGGATGCACAGGCGAAGAAACTTTATTTCCGCGAAAACGGCAAACTCTCCTTCGATGCGCCGCAGGCCATTGGCCCGCAGGCATTCGACAGCTATGTTGCCGACCCGGCGCACCCGGTGCCCTACCGCCACCGGCCTATTGATCAGACGTATCCCGAAGATCATCCGGGCTCCTGGTACACCTGGCTCGTGCAAGACCAGCGCTTCGTGGACCACCGGCCGGACGTTTTGAGCTGGGGGACGGACGAGCTGAAAGAAGACCTTACGCTGGCCGGATCGGTCACTGCGCATCTCTTCGCTTCGACGACTGGCAGTGATGCAGATTGGATCGTCAAATTGATCGACGTGTATCCGGAAAAATATCCCGCGGACTGGAAGCTCTCCGGCTACGAGCTGATGGTCGCAGACGAAGTCTTTCGCGGGCGTTTCCGTAATTCTTTTGAGAAGCCCGAGCCGCTCGCGCCCGGCAGGATCACGCCGTTCACCATCAGCTTGCACACCGCGAATCACGTCTTCCGGAAAGGCCACCGCATCCTCGTGCAGGTGCAGAGCACGTGGTTCCCGATCATTGACCGCAACCCGCAGAGGTTCGTGCCCAATATTTTCGAGGCCAAGGAATCCGACTACCAGAAAGCAACACACCGGATTTACCGCTCGAAGCAGTTTTCATCGAATGTGGAGATCTCCGTCCGGCCGGCGGGCGCTCACAACTGATCCGCCCGACGCGCTGTTCTTGCGGGAGACGCAACGCGATACACTCCTTCGAGCGAGGTGTCCCGCGCCATGTCCTGGACTTCTCTGGCTCGTCCTTCCCGGTTCTTCGCCCTCGCGGCCGTCGTCTGGATGGTTATCACATCCTTGGCTCTCTTCCGGGGCGCATCGGGGCTGGGCGTGGATGTCTATTTTCATGATAAGTATCTTGTGATCGCTCCCACAGTTCTGTACTTTCTTTTTTGCGTTTTCTTCTTGATCTTTGCAGGGGTGTACGGTCTCTTTGAAAAACAGTACACGCAACCGGTCTGCCTGGCCCTCGGGCATCTCCATTTCTGGCTAAGCCTCGCGTCTCTCGCCGCCTTGTCTTACGCGCTGTCTCCACGCCCGGGCGCGCTTACTGCCGCCGCAGCGAATCTTGATTTTCGTGAATTTGTCCGCTTGAGGGGAAACCTGTTTTTTACGGGCTTCGTGGCATTCTTCGCCGGGCAAGTCCTCTTTCTCCTCAATCTGGGATGGAGTCTATTCCGGGCCGGCGCGGGCGCCCCACGCTGAGTCCGCTTCGCACACCAGCGGGCTGCTCACACAAAAAAAACCTCCCGTTTGTGCGTGGCTTCTTCTCTGGATATACGAAACTTCACGACCGGTTCCGTCAGAGGCCCACGGAGGGAAAAGAAGAGGGAGGACGCGTTGAAAAAGCTCCTTCGCCTACAATTTTCCGAACCTATTCCGTTCTTTGGTATGTGCGCTGTTGCGACAGCCACCCCCAAAAAAGTTGTCGATGGAACGAAACATTTGTTTGCTTCGTACGTCTTTATAGGCAAGGGTGGGGTGTATGAGGACCGACCTGATTCCGATGCTGGAGCCGGAACGCAAAGAAAGCTCCGAAAGCCCCGCAGAAGCGGCTCCGCGTTATCTGCGTTTTGGCGCGTTCCAGTTGGATAATCAGCGGCAAGAACTATTCAAGAATGGCTCGCGCGTGAAGCTGCAGGGCAAAGCGTTGCAGGTCCTCCTTACTTTGCTCGAGCGGCCCGGAGAGGTCGTCACCCGGGAGGAACTGCGGCTCCGTTTGTGGGCTCTCGACACGCATGTCAATTTCGAAGCGAACGTCAATACCACGGTAAATAAACTGCGGCAGGCCCTTGGAGATTCATCGGGCGAGGCCCTCTTCATCGAGACCATTCCTCGTAAGGGTTACAGTTTTGTAGCGGCTGTGGAGCGTACCAACCTCCCCGTCACCGCTCCGGTTCGCCCGCAGGCCCATGCCGCCGTCGCCGCTCCTTCCACGGAACCAGAACCCTTATCCGGCAAACAGGCCTTATTCCGTTCGGTCCCTTCTTCCGTTTGGGTCACCGTGGGCGTCATCGTTCTCGTCCTCGCGGGGATGCTGCTGGGTGCGGGGATCGCGACATTCTGGATATACCACTTAGGGCATTCCTCCGCGTTCCGTTGACCGGCGCCTCTAGAACGCGCCGAGACCGCCTGGCCTCTCAGGCAACAGATTCAAAGCGCTTGGGGAGAAGCGGCATTCCGCGCAGCAGCGGGTCCGTCCATCACTCGGTAGCCCGCTGACCCGCTCGGAATCCCGTCCACGGCCCGGCTTTCATATCTCGCAGATACGGCGCCTGCCATGAGTATTCTGGGTGCGCCGCCAGAAACGGTGCCGCAAGAAAGTCTCCTCCGCAGGGATGGCCCATCCGGGCCATCAGCTCCATCCTGCCCGTCATCGTGGAGTCCGCCGCCTTGCCTTGCACGGCGCCGCCGGGAAAGTACGGCCCCCACGACCAGATCTGCACGCCGCGCGGCGAGGCGTCCGTGTGGCCGCAGAGCGTCCGCTCGTTCGGCTCTTCTTTCTTCAGGAAGCTGTCCTGATGGTCGCCGAGCATCCGCTGCGCCAGCGGCACGTCGATCTTTCCGCGATTTTCCTTCAACAACTCCTCCCAGCGCGCGCGCCGCGCGTTGGGCGAACTCTCCGGATTCTTCGGGTCGAATTGCGGTGTGTCCAGCTTGATCACCTGCGGATCCCGCGCCCAATTCGATCCGGCAAAGACGCCGTCCCTGGTGCGCCAGAGTTTGTGCGCCTTGAGTCCGAGCTCCAGCTGCGCGATCTCGCCCGTTTTGCGGTCGCCGAGCAGCCAGTCGTTTGCATACCCGCCATTGTTGCCGTCGAGCATGATTTTCACGTATTCATCAATCGAGCCCGCGTATTGCAGCGCCTTCCGCGCACGGACAAATTCCGCCTTTCCGCTCGGGTCCCATCCTTCGAACTGCGTGATCGTCGTTTCCGTCACCATCAGCCCCTCGCTGTTGATCCCGAAATCGTCATCGCTCGCGATCACGCCCGGAAAGCCGTCCATCAAGATGCGGTGGCCGTGCGCCGGCGCGATATCAAAGATGATGCGCCAGCGCTCCCCGTTGAGGTAGCTGGTCCAGTTGTTGTGCGCGATGACGATCTTGTGGTCTTTCGTCCAGCTTCCCGTGGCCACAAACGCGCTGCAATTCCCGGGGCTTTTCAGGTCCGGCGCGTGCGCCGCCTTCTGTTGCTTATTGAACCAGGGCACGTAATAGTCCGGCAGCTCCTCGAACGCGTTGAATGCCACGACGTCGTCCAAGTCGAGCTTCGAGCCGGTCCTCGCGCCCAATCCTTCGACGATGCCCTGCAACTCCTGCTGGTATTCAGTATCGATCTTCGGCCAGAGCATCTCGTGCGCCGCCTTGCGGAAGAACGCCCAGTCGCGCTCCGTCGAATGCACCATCCCTGCGCTCACTGCCGCGAAGGCATCTTCGATCTCCGCCGCCAGCAGGTAGCCGTGCTGGTAGCCGACGGCCGCGGGCCCGCCCTCGAGGTGCACGTAGATCCAGCCGCCCTCTTCAAACCGGTACGCGCCTTTCAGGCGCGGATCGTTTGCCGCCGCGCGCTCCCGCGCTTCGGAGACCGCCGTATTCAGGGCCGTCTGCGCCGCGCCGGTACTGCTGCCGTTCGTCACCCACCACAGCCCGGCCGCGCCGAGCACCATCGCCGCAACTGCCACCAGCCGCCGCACTGAATTCCCGCTGTCCTTTCCTTCCATGCCTCCTCCTAGTGGCGCGTTCCGCACCTGCGTGCGAGAATCATACCTCGCGTCTGTCCCGCATCCACGCAGGAATTTCCGCCGAATCTGCTAGAGTACCCCCGTCAGGAGTCTTGCATGGAGTCATCCACCGCGCTCGCCGCGCCCGGGCTCGAGAGCTATGGCGTCCGCAATCTCGGCCGTATCTTGACGCCCGCGCTCGCCGTTTACTCGGAATTCGTAGACGCCAATGTGTCCGCGGCGCTTCGGCTGCTCGGTGGCAATGCCGATCGCTGGCGCCCGCACATTAAAACGGCCAAGCTCTCTTTCATCCTGCGGCGGCTCATTGAACTGGGCGTGTCGAACTTCAAATGCGCCACCACGCTCGAGCTCTTTTGCGCCTGTCACAGCGGCGCGCGGGACGTTCTTGTCGCGTATCCCGTCCAGGGGGCCAACGCCTTGCGGGTCCGCGAAATCGCGCTTCAGTTTCCAGTCACTCGTGTTTCTGCGCTCGTGGACACGGTGGACGCTGTTGCCGCTTGGGGAGGCGGTACCATCGGGATTTTTGTCGACATCAATTCCGGCATGAACCGCACGGGCATCGCTCCACAACGCACCGAGGAAGTGCTCCGCATCGTCCAGGCGATTCGCGCGGCGCGTCTCGAGTTCCGCGGCCTGCATTTCTACGACGGGCATCTCCACCAGGCCGATCTTGCCGAGCGCACCACTGCCGCGCATCTCGGCTACGACCAACTCATGCACCTCGTCGCCGCGCTCGCCAAGGCCGGTGTGGACGTGCCCGAGGTGATCACCGCGGGCACGCCTTCGCTGCCGTGCTCGCTTTCTTACGCCGGTTTTCGCGAGGCCGGCTTCCTGCACCGTGTTTCGCCCGGCACCATCGTTTACGGCGACGCCACGAGCCTCGCGCAACTGCCGCACGATATTGGTTTCCGCCCCGCAGTCCTCGTGATTGCGCGGGTCGTCAGCCGCCCCGCGCCGGACATCATCACCTGCGATGCCGGCCACAAAAGCGTTTCCGCCGACAGCGGCGTCCCGACCTGCGCCGTGCTTGGCCACCCTGATTTTGTCCCGCTCGGCCCGAGCGAAGAACACTTGCCCATTCAAGTTCCCGTCGGCGCGGCGATGCCTGCGATCGGCGATTTCCTCTATCTCCTGCCGCGCCACGTTTGCCCCACGGTGAACAATTTCGATGAGGCGCTGATCGTCCGAAATGGCAAAGCCGAGCGGGTCGAGCGCGTCACCGCGCGCGGCCGGGAAACGCTTCTCCGCGCGGCTGTTCCGGCCTGATCCCCGATGCTCACAGCGATTACCCGTGCGGTCAGCCCCGGTATGGCGCGCTGCGAGCTGACGTTCGTCGAGCGCCGGCCGGTTGACTACACCAAAGCCGCCGAACAGCACCGGCAGTATGAAGCGCTCCTCGCGCAGCTCGGCGCTCGCGTTCATTCGCTGCCCGCCGAGCCGGATCTACCAGACTCGATGTTTGTCGAAGACCCGGCCATCGTTCTCGACGAAATAGCCGTGATCCTGCCGCTGGGCGCGGAATCCCGCCGACCCGAAGCGGAATCGCTCGCTCGCGCGCTCGAGCAGTTCCGCCCGCTTACGCACATCACGCTGCCCGGCACGATGGAAGGCGGCGACATCCTTCGCATTGGACGCAAGCTATTCATCGGCCTCACCCGCCGCACCAACGCCGAAGGCATCCGGCAGCTTGCCCTCCTTCTCAAGCCCTACGGCTACGAAATCATCGCCGTGCCCGTTTCCGGCTGCCTGCACCTGAAATCTGCGGTGACCTATCTCGAACAAAACACGCTGCTTGCGAACCGGGCCTGGTTCGATAGCGTGCCGTTTGCCGGCTACGACTGGATTGACGTGGATCCGCGGGAGCCGCACGCCGCCAACGCCCTCGCCATCAGCGATACCGTCATTTTTCCCGCATCGTTCCCCCGCACTCGCGCGCGGATCGAAGCCCGCGGCTTTCACGTTTTGCCGCTCGACATTTCCGAATTGCAGAAGGCCGAGTCCGGCCTTACCTGCTCCAGCTTGCTCTTCGACGCGTAGCTTCACCGCACAGGATCTCCGGAATGCCGCGGTGCGTGCACGCTCCGGGCTAGCTGCCTTATACTGTCATTTCTCAATCCAGGAGGCGGACATGAAAGGCAAACCCGAAGTGATTGAATTGCTTTCGGAAATGCTCAAGGAAGAACTCGGCGCGATCAGCCAGTATTTTCTCCACGCCGAGATGCTGGAGAACTGGGGATACAAGCGCCTCTCTGATCTGACAAAGAAACATTCTATCGGCGAGATGAAGCACGCCGAAGCCATCATGGAGCGCATCCTGTTTTTGGAAGGGCTGCCGAACATGAACGAGATCGGAAAAATCAAAATCGGCAGAGACGTGCCGCAGCAGATCAAGAACGATCTGGAACTCGAAAAGAATGCCGTCGGTTCTTACAACAAGGCTGTCGAAACCTGCCGCAAGCTCGGCGACAATGCCACCGCTGATTTTCTGAAGGAAATCCTCAAGGATGAGGAAGAGCATGTGGACTTTCTCGAGACCCAGCTCTCCCTCATCGAACAGCTCACCCTGCCCATCTACCTCACGGAACAGATGAAGGGCTGATAGTTGGCACAACTCTGGACGAGGGGCCTGCCCGCGCTCCGCGCAGACAACCGCCGGAGAAATGGGTGACGCCCGGAAGCGCGCCAGGAAAGAACTAGAAAACGGCCAGCCCGATTCTCCGGGCTGGCCGTTTTCTTTCTGTCTTTAGGTTGTCAGGCGTTTTCCGAATTGCATTTCGGTTACGACAGCTTCTCCACGATGCGCGCCACGAAGACCGGCTTTCCGCTCACCGGGTCCCTCAGCAGGAGGCCGACAACGCGCAGCGGAATCGGATTGCTGCCCGCCAGGTCACCGAGGCCGGTCAGGCCGCCGCGGAATCGAGTGAACGGCGACGTGAACACGGTGACTGGCCCGGCGAAGAGCACGCCCGCCAGCCCGTTCGAATTGAACTGGAACGTGCCGTTGGCGGTATTCGTGCTGCCGACGATCCATGTGCCGGTGTTGCCTTGGTGGTGCAACACGACGCGCTTCACATCGAGCGTTTGTGCGGCGCCTGCGCCGCTCAACGCGCCGCCCGTGCTCAGGCGCTGGCCCGGCGTCAGCAGGCTCGAGTTGAAGACGAAGTTCGCCAGCGGCGTCCGCATGCGGTAGATCCAGAACCGCTCGTTGCCGTCGAGGTTCAGCGTGGCAACGGAGCCCGGATTGATCCCGTTCAGCGCGGGAAGTTCGCTTCGCACAAAGAGATCGAAGTCCTTCGCCGGGCCGACCTGCGGCTCGACGAACGTCACGAGACCGCCCAGGACGAATCGGTCCTGCGAGAGAATTTCCACTTCGTCGGCAAGCAGGGTCTGGCTGTTGCGCTGCAGCGCGCCAGACACCTGTACGATCGAGTTGGTGGTGAGCTGATCGAGGCCCTCGCCGCCTTCGAATTCCGTTTGGGCGTTGGTCTGGACCGTGAATTGCCGGCCGTGCGGCCCCTGAATCACAAAAGACTTGTTGGTCAAATCCACGCTGACGACACCCGCGCGGAATTCGTCAATGAACGCCTCCGGCGCGTCCGGTGTGATCGCGCGCAGGTCAAGATTCGGCACGACGAGGCCAGTTACCTGGCCCTGCGCGTCCACCTGAATGGACTTGCGCAAGTCGAACTCGAACGCGAGCCCGATCAGGTCATTGGCCATTACCACGAGCGGAGTTCTCAGATTAATCGTGACGCTTGACTGTGAGAGCGACGCCTGCGGCGGGACGATGGTGCTGATTGTCGGCCGGGTCGGGGGGTTGGTTGGCGGGGTGGCAACGTTCAGGTAGCTGATTTTCGGATTCGCCAGCGTTACCGCGGCGGTCGTGTACGTCCCTGCGGGAATCGAGTTCAGGTCAATCAGAGTACGCAGCCCGTTGAGCCGCGCGAAATCCACTGTCTGCGTGCCGCTCAGCACGGAAACAGGCGGGTGCGTGCCGTCGGAAACGGTCAGGCCGGTGACGTCCACTTGAAACGACACGACGCTCGCCAGCGGCGCGTCCGTACCGGTGACAAACACCGAACCCGATTGCGGCAGCACTGGATTGGACATGCTCCCGCCGCCACATCCGGCGACGAGCGTTGCAAGGAATAACGATACAAAGGCAAGGTGCCACTTCTTAGGATTCATAGTCTTCAATTCCTTTCGAGGGAATACCCCTGAGGCGCTGGTTCGCGTTGAGGCCACCGCACCGGCTGAAGGGCCGCGTCCACCGACCTGTATTCTCAAACCCGCTCGAGCGCCAAAAGTTGCTAACAACTAAACCACTGTCTTTTCTGTAGGTTACACACAGTTCTCCCTATCCATGCCGCCGGAGACAGCCTGGCCTGAAGCGTGACGCACCAGCAGTTCGGTCATGCGCTGAGCCCAATGGTCGAGGCGATCCGCGCCACCGAAGGAAATGATCACGGCGAGGATGCTCCTCGTTTCTGGTGTCACCATGGTCCGCTCGGAATCGCTCGTGGGGCTGCCGTGCGGACCGAGAGCGTCGCAAAACACCGGCAAGCCTTCGAGATTCAGATCGTACTTTCCGATTCCCTTGTACGTTTCGCCCGTGCGCCCTGCCCGGAACACCACGCCGCCAGTAATCCGCGCAAAGTCGTACAGTCCGACCGGCAAGCGGCTCTCCACCGAGACGAGATTGATCACGTCCACCACCGCGTTGATCCGCGGCAAGCCCTTGCCCGCAAGGATTCGCCGCAGCAGCGCCTCGGCCGATCCGCGATACCGCGCCGGATCTTTTCCGAGCGCCTTGTACGCCGCGCGGGTTGCCGCAATCTGCGGGGCTTCCAGGACCGCGCGCGGCTCCGGAAGCAGCAGGATTTCTTCTTCGCGCGCGCGCATCTCGCTCAGGAGCGCCGCGGGCGATTCGTTCGCCAGAACTTGCCCCGTCACGCACGCCAGCGCCGTCCTCGGGCATTTTGTTTTCAATTCCTGGTCAATCGTCACTTGCATGCCGGATTTGTTCCTATCCGCGGGATCGCTGCACTCTCTTCGCGGCGGACGATCCCTGCGCAGAGCGCGCCCCATGAGTCTAACCACACTCGTTCCTTCCGACTACGTTCGAATTTATGTCCTCTCGGCGGAGGCCCCGCTGGAGGAAGCCGCAAGCAAGCCTCAGGCTTTTTTTGCCAAAACCACATCTAATCTGTGTTGGATTTCGGGTCCGGCGGCCAAACCGGTGACGTACCCAAGATTCCGGTAGTTCTCGAAATGATTTTCGTCGAACCACTGGTTCGCCGTCGTGTCGTGGGGGAAGGTCGCGTTCCTCTTGGCATATCCAAGCAGATCTTCCGGATCATCCTTCTTCAGCGCCGGTTTCAGATAAATCAGGACGCCGTCATCGCCGTCGTCCCCTGGGGTGTAGCGAATCCTGCAGAGATCAAAATGTTCGGCGACGCGGCCGTCATTCGGCACGAGCTGGCGTGTCTCCCGCCGGATCTCCACGCCAAAATCAGAGCGGCAGCGCTCCATCGCATTGTGCAGATCGCCGAACGCATACGCGGAATCGCAAGAAGCATCGCAGGCCACGATCAGTTTGCAGCGGCGCCGCACCAGCTCATACACCGCCAAATTTTCGAAGTGTCCGCCATCGGAGAGGTAAACGTAGCCGCTCTGGTCGCTGGCCGCGCCGAAAAGCTCCATCAGCAGCCACAAAGCGCCCACGCGCGGGCCGCCGCTGGTCCACTCTGTTCTCCGCGGATTGCCGAGCCACCAGCCGAGCCGCACGTCGAACAGGGTCATCAGGAAAGCCAGCGCGGGGGAAGAGGAGAAGCCCATGTTCGGGCTCGCGGCGGCTCCGGAGACGGCCACGGCCGTGCCCAGGCTCAGCAGGGCTGCTCCGGCCCGTTCTCTCGAGCCCGCGTCCGCGGTTCGTGCAATGGCCGGCTGCCAGCCGGACGTTTCGGGAATGGGCCGCGCGTACCCCGAATAGAGCGGCGAGAATACAAACGAGCGCGCCTTCCGCGTCTGAAGAGCAAGCTCCTTGCCGCGCGATACGTTTACGCTCGCATTCAGCAAAGGAATCGGACGCCCATCGCGCTCTGCCTTTGGTTCGCGGGGAATCTCCAGCGCAGACAACGGAATGTCGTCGCCCGCGGAGAACCCAGTGAAAGGTTGCTCGCGCCGCTCGGGCACCGATGCCCCGAGGTAGCACCGCACCAGCCGGTTGCGGTACAGCATGTGCACGGAGAACTGATTGATGTCCACCCGCCAGGAGAGGAGCGCCGCCACCAGAAGAAAAGCCCCGCACATCGGCACAATCCACGGGTCCACGATGTCGCTGGGCGGTTCCTTGAGCTCGAAAGTAGCAAATGTCGGTAGCGCCGCAATTTTCGCATCCAGGATTGCGAGCAGGACGAGAAGCCCGGCGATAAAGATGTAGGGCGTCGCTCGCGCCGCATATCCCGCGAGTTTCTTCTTCCACTCCGCGTTGGGTTTTAGCCCGTCCGTCGCCGGACTCTTGCCGAAGAGGACGCCATAGAGCGTCGAGAGAATCCAGAAGATCAGGCCACTGAGGGTGAATCGATGCGCGTACTTGTCGAAAGCGATTCCAACCCAGACGGGTACATACACCGCCAGCAGAAAAAGCACGAGCCAGCACGTGCCGTAGATTCCCAGCCAGCCGCCCAGCCGCGCCCACCATTCGCGGTACGGATCGCCGAAGCCGCGTCCCATCAGGCCGATGTGCAGCGCGCCGGCCAGCAGCATGATGCCCACCAACGCCGGCGTTCCGAAGGTCAGCACGTGCCAGAGACCAGCCGGCGAATTGCCGCTGTCCGTGCGCGCCGCATCAAGCAACCGGGCGTATGGAAAGAACAGGAGACCGCTCACGGCGCCGGTAAGGAGTGCGGTGGAGAGCACCAGCCCCGCGGAAGGTTCCCTGCCGCGCGCCTCCGGTTTCCACAAAGAGACGATCCCGCGAACTCCGCATGCGACCGCCCAGAAGGAGAAGTACATCACCGCTCCTGTGGACGGCGCCCACAGATAACAAGGCACTATTCTCAAGTGCACCGCCCACGCGAAGAGGGGGCACGCGGCTCGCAGGTCCGGCAGCACGAAGCTGAACGCATAACTGAAGAGCGCGGCAGACACGAACAGCGGTGCGACGATCAAGCATTGAATCGCCGCCGGCCTGGCGAGTAACGCAACCCTCGTTTCCCCGGATCTTTCCGGTGTTTCGATCCAGGCGAAATTGAGTCCCATCATCACCACGCCGATGCTTCCGAAGAGAAGCCCCAGAACGATCGCCAGCTCCTGCGAGCGCAGGATTTCCGTCAGGCCGAAGAACGACCATTGCCAAAGCTCTTCCTCCGCTTCGAGCAGGTGGGGAAGGTAAGCAATCGCGCGCGGCAGAAGAAGCAGGCCGAGCAGGAACAGGAGAAGAATTGTCTGGTTCAGCGCCGTGTTGCGCAGATACGTCGCGACAAACGACCAGAAATCGCCGCTGAGGATGCCTCTCTTCGGCGTGAGATAGTTGCTGTAGTTCCGCAGGAAGCGGACTTCGGGAGGCTCCGCCGTGCGCTCGGAAGTGTAGGTGTGCGGGGCGAGGCGTTTTTCGATCTCCCGGACGCCGATTTTCTGGTGGTGCATCCAGGCCATCAGCCAACTGCCGATGTAGCCCCCGCCCGACACCGTGGAGACGTAATCAAATTTCCGCAGCAGCCCCAGCCGCGCGAGCGCCTGCAGGACGCCCAAGTTGAACGTCGCGCTGCGGATCCCCCCGCCCGAGAATGCGAGCCCGATCAGGCTTTCCGATGGTTCGCGCGTGTTCTCATTTGCGTCCAGCCGCATCTTGCGGCTGCTTCCAACCCGCTCGAGTTCCTCTTCCAGAACTCTGCTGATGGAAGTTTCTTCGCGGACTTTGCCGGCCGGAATCTTTTCCATCGCGCCACCCCCGGCTTTGGCGCAGATGGTAGCCGCCGGTATGCATGTCGTCAATCTATATGATTGGCAATACCTGTTTTCGTGAGAGGCGCCAGCCGTCCGCGGACCGGTGCCTCGGGAAATCATCCAGGAAGTGGTCCACCCGGAATTTCAGCGCAGCGAAGGCTCGGCGCAGCTGTCAGCAAACGACGGTAATTTCCCGGCAATCGCGGCAGAGGAAGAAAAAGTTGTCATTCACCCGGCCCCACTGAACACGGCACTTCGCGCAAACGTCACGCGCACGTTCCGCCCAGTCCGGGTTCGCTGGATCGTGATTGAGTTCGTTCAGATACAGAGCTGCGGCGATGTCCATGACGGAAAGCGCGCCGCCCGGGTGGCCGGAGCCCGCGGCAAAGATGCTCACCAGGTTCATCGCGCGCATCTCGGCGGCCGCTGCCTTCAGCTCGCGGGGGGTGAGCCGGGGCCCGCGCTTGCTCTGGGATCGATCCATGGGAATCCTCCTCAAGTCGAGGGGTTGAGCGAGATGGCGCACTCCCTGCGCCGATTCGCGCCGTCCGAATCTTTCGGGGTGAGTGCTCTGGTTGGTGCACTGTGGGTGTGGTGGATGGCGTTCAGATAACCCCTTTTGTTTCAGCCTGTTAACGTGCCACAGGCTGGTGGCTTGCATTGGGGGAGGCCACGACATCTGAAAAGGGGTTGAACGTCGGCACTCACCCCACCCAAGTCAGTGCACGAGGCAGACCAAAAAGCATGTTGCGGCTACTTACTTGCGGCACCGAAATTGGTCTCCTGAGAAAGGCCAGGCAGCCTCCCGATCACATCGCTAGAGGTTGCAGACGCGCCGAGAAATGCCGCAGGAACGGCGCCTGATAGGTCAATTCGTAGCCGCGGATCTGCTTGCGCCGCTTCCAGACTTCCAGGATCACTTCCACCACGTACTCGATGTGGCTCTGAGTGTACGCGCGGCGGGGAATCGCAAGCCGCACCAGGTCCATCGTGGCGTGCTCGCCGAACATCAGCGTGCCGATTTCCACGGAGCGGATCCCGCCTTCGAGGTACAGCTCGACCGCCAGCGCCACACCCGGAAACTGCGCCGGCGGAATCTGCGGCAGGAACGCACGCGCGTCCAGGTAAATGGCATGGCCGCCCGGAGGCTGAACAATGGGCACGCCCTCGCTCGCAATGTGGTTGCCGAGGAAGGCCGTCGAAGCGATGCGATATTTCAGATACTCCTCCTCCAGCGCCTCGTTCAGTCCGACGGCGATGGCTTCCAGATCGCGGCCCGCCAGCCCGCCGTAGGTCGGGAAGCCTTCCGTGAGGATGAGCAGGTCCTTTTCCTGCTGTGCCAGCGTGTCGTCGTTGGTGCAGAGAAAGCCGCCGATATTCGCCAGCCCGTCTTTCTTCGCGGACATCGTGCAGCCGTCGGCATACGAAAACATCTCTCGGGCGATTTCGCGCGGGCTTTTCTCCGCGTAGCCCGGCTCGCGCAGCTTGATGAAATACGCGTTCTCGGCGAAACGGCAGGCATCGATGTACAGCGGAATCGCGTGCCGCGCGCAGATTTCCTTCACCGCCCGGATGTTGGCCATCGAAACGGGCTGGCCGCCGCCGGAATTGTTCGTCACCGTCAGCATCACCAGCGGAATGAGTTTTGCGCCCACGCGCTCGATAAGCTCCGCCAGCCGCGCGGTGTCCATGTTGCCCTTGAAGGGAAGCACACGCGCGGGCTCCCGGGCCTCCGCGACCGGCAGGTCCACCGCTTCGGCGCCCACGAATTCGCAATTGGCGCGCGTGGTGTCGAAATGCGTGTTGTTGGGCACGACGTCGCCCTTCTTGCACATTACGGTGAAAAGAATGCGCTCCGCTGCGCGCCCCTGGTGCGTCGGAATCACGTGCCGGAAACCGAAGATGCCCTGCACGGAATCGCGGAATCTCAGAAAGCTCGGCGATCCGGCATACGATTCGTCGCCGCGCATCATCGCCGCCCACTGCTCGGTGGACATGGCAGAAGTTCCGGAATCGGTCAGCAGGTCGATCAGGATGGCTTCCGATGGAACGAGAAAGAGATTGTAGCCCGCGGCTTCGATGAGCTGCCGGCGCTCTTCGGGCCGCGTGCTGCGAATCGGCTCGATGCTCTTGATGCGAAATGGCTCGATGATCGTTCGAATCGCCATGGCCGCCTCACAATTTTTCCCCGGAATGCCAGCGCACACTCGGGATGCGCATGATTACCCTCATCCCGCAGGGGCTTATCTTAGCCCTGTTCCGGCGGGTTCTTGATTTCGCGTGGTTCAATATCCTTCTCGGTAGAGTCCGCGCCTGCGGAAGTATCGCGCACCAGGCCAGCTTGCTCGAGCGCCCGGTAGTATTCCGGGCGCGTGTGGCGGTAATGGTCGGCGGGAACTTTCCCCGTGAGCCAGGAGAGGTCCATCGGGTAGACAATCGGGTCGAAGATGACCATGTAGAAGTGCCACAACAGGATCGAGAATGTGGCGAGCAGCGCTTCGTAGAAGTGAATCGCCGTGGCCGCATCGGCCACCCACTTCGGGAAATGCCGCAGCGTGAAATTGTTGAACCACAGCAGAAAGCCGGAAAGGGTCATGACCGCGGTTCCCCAGAGGAAGGCCCAGTATTCAACCTTTTCGGCGTAGTTGAACTTCGCGAATTTCGGCTCCTCGGCTGTCAGGCCGAGGTTGTAGAGAAAGACCTGCACCAAGTCACGGAAGTCCTTCCACCGGGGGAGCATCGCGGCGAGAAAAACGCGGTCACGCTTGTTCACCGCGAGGTGGAGGATGTGATAGGCCGTGGCCGCAATCAGGACGACCGCGGCAATGCGGTGCACCGTGCCTCGAAACGCCACGTGGCTCTCCCAAAGCACCAGCGGCCGGGCCCACCATCTCTCCGGATACTTGAGCGCAAAGCCGGTGAAGACCAGCGCCGGGAAGCTGATCATTACGCCCCAGTGCGCGATGCGGAACCAGTAGTTCATGCGCACCGCGTGCTCCTTGCCGTCGTGCCGCGGGCGCCGCCGCACGAGTTTCGCGAGCAAGTCCACCAGGTTGTGCAGCACCATGAAGCCCAGCGTCAGCGGGATGAGAACGAGGTAGATCCAGCGAATCCACTTCACCACCGGATGCGCCGGGCCGCTCGAGATCTGCACGTGGACGGGCCCAATGGCAAAATTCTCTCCCGCCCCCGTGTGGCAGCGGCCGCACGTCCTGGGCAAGTTCGCGGCATGAATTGTCGAGCGCGGGTCGCTCGAGGGAAAGATGTTGTGCACGCCATGGCACGACGCGCAGTTGGCCACGGTTTGCGATCCCTCGCGCATCGCGAGACCGTGGTAACTGTCCGCGTAGGACGGCAAGCGGTCCGTGGGGAGGTTGTAACGCTCCGCCAGCCGCTCGTTACTGTGGCACCGCCCGCAGGTGTCGGTCGAAACGCGCGATGTGTTCACCAGCGAGTTCGACTCCAGGTGCGCAAGAATCAGATGTTCGCCATGACAATCCGTGCAAACCGGCGCATCCCGTACGCTCGCCCGCATCGCCTGCCCGTGGATGCTTTCGAGGTAGATTTTGGCGATTTCGGCGTGGCACTGCCCGCAGGTGGCAGGCACGTTCCAGTGATTGATCTTCGATCGCGCATCCCGTGCCGGGAAGATGCCGTGGCTGCCGTGGCAGTCCGAGCAGGCCGCAGCGGAAGTTCGTCCCGCGGCCACGGCGCGGCCGTGCACGCTCAGTTTGTACTGCTCGACCGGGCGGGAAATCGGGATTTTGTGGCGCGCCTGAAACGCTGGGTTGGCGTGGCAGGCTGCGCAAGTATCTGCGAGGCTTTTCTTCGCCACAGGTGACGCAGGGTCACTGGAGGGCAGAATCCTGTGCGTGGGGCCGTGGCAGGTCTGGCAGCTGGGGCTGTCGGAGGCCCCGTTCTTCCGCGCCGCGGCGTGGACGCTAGACTGGAAGTCGCGGACAATCTCGCCGTGGCAGGCGTTGCATTGCTGCGGTGAAGCCTTCGCGGCGCCTTGCGTCTCGTGCGCCGCCCCGTGGCATCTCCCGCAGGCCTGCGGCCCGAGCACCTCGTGGGCGCTCTTGGCGATTTCGGCCTTTGGCTCCGCGTGACACGTGGCGCAGCTCACCCGGGGCATCGGTTTGGGGTGGGGGTATTCCTTCACTCCTGCGTGGCAAGTCGTGCAGCCCAGTCCGTCATGGACGCTGGCCTTGAGGTTGGCCGCGTCCACGGAAATGCTCCGCCCCGATTCCGACTTCATCTCTTTCTGGCCGTGGCAGGCGAGGCATTCGTCATCCCCCGCCGACGGCGCCAGGGTCAGGAAGAGCGCAGCGGCCAGCGTCGCGAACATTTCAGGATTTCCCTCCGCACTTCATCGTCCAATTCTCCCTACCGGTAGGCGAAGAGCATCGCGTACAGGATCCACAGCACGATGCTGAATCCCACCGCCAGCGCCGCCCACGCGAAGGCTCGAATCGTCTTGATGACGATGGGCGGATACGGCTGATCCAGTTTCTCCCCGAGCTTGCCGCTGGCGACAAGGGCCTCGTACTCCCGCGGCTTGTCCCGCTTCAACTCCTCCAGCGGCATGCGGCCCGTGAAGATGGTGATGTCCATGGGGAATTTCTCCGGCCGCAGGTGGGTGTTGAAGAAATGCACGGTGAAGATGAAACCCGTGGCGAGCAGGGCTTCGTCGCTGTGAATGATGGTCGCGACGTTGATGAACCAGCCCGGGAGCAGCCGCGTGAAGAACATCGGAAACCACAGGGTCAGACC
The DNA here is from genome assembly GCA_041497835.1 of Terriglobia bacterium. GTDB lineage: Bacteria > Acidobacteriota > Terriglobia > Acidiferrales > UBA7541 > Acidiferrum. The sequence continues at coordinate 39,361 of JBGQHF010000005.1, read as the reverse complement.
CGTCGAGCCGATGATGGCGATTCCCCAAAACACGGCGAAGTAATCGAATTTCTCCCAATATGTCCATCGGCCGTAGGCCGGCCGGGGGCCCTGCCCCACGAACCACTTCAGCGTGGCCGCGAACTCGGCAACGTCTCTCCGGTTGGGGAGCATGGAATTGGGTCCCAGCAGCAGAGCGCGCCAGGTGCCGTACTCGCGTCGCTTCAACCGAAACAGATCCACCAGGTGCATGACGAAAATAGCCAACATCACCACGGCCGCGGCCCGGTGGATATACCCCGCGGTCTCGAACCCGCCCAGCAGGTGGGAAAGAACCACCGCCCATCCCGTGTAAGAGAACTTCAGCGTAAGCCCTGTCAGCGCCAGGCACAGGAAGCTAATGATCATGCCCGCGTGCATCACCCGGTGCAGCCGAGTGAACCGCACGAACTGCCGCTCTTCCGGCCCGCCTTCAGGCATTTTTGTTCTCCTCAGGCGCTGGAGTCGCGGGCGGAGCCACCGCAGTCTCCGCTCTCGAGCGTGCGGCCTTCTCCGCTTCGGCGCGCAGTTCGCGGCGCATCTGGAAAGCGCGCGGAAGCCAGAGCAGGGTATGGATGCCGCTCACCACAAACGTGCCCACCAGCAATGCCGTCATGCCCCAGAAGGTGAAGAACAGGAGAGGATATTTGCGCGGGTCGTGATGGGTGGCGTGCGTCAGGTAGCCGGCGAAGCGCCGGGTCGCACCGGCGTGGCACTTCTGGCACGTCGCGACCACGTTGGCCCGGCTCAGGTGCGAGCGCGGGTCGGTTACCGCCTGAACGTCGTGCGCTCCGTGGCAGTCGTAGCACTTTGCGGTCTTCGTGTACCCAAGCCGCGACACCTTCCCGTGATAGGTCTCGAAGTAGGTCTTGGCAATTTCCTGGTGGCAGCGGCCGCACCTGTCCATGATCTCGAGCTTGAAGCTCGCCTCATCCGCGCGCCGGATGGAGTGGGCCGTGTGGCAGTCGCTGCAGACCGGCAGCTCCTTGCCCGATTTCGCGGCTCGTTTGGCGTGAATGCTGTTGTCGAACTGCTCCTGGATTCCGTGGTGGCAGCGGCCGCAGGTCGCCGGAACATTGTTTGCGTTTACGCTCGATTCGGGGTTGGACCGGGGCAGGACCCCGTGGGCTGTGTGGCAACTGGTGCACGTCGCGGTCACCGTCAATCCGCTCTTCAGCAGCCCCTTGCCGTGGATGCTCTCCGTGTAGTGCTCGATGATCTCGTGCTGGCGTCCGGTGTAGCGCATAGCCGCTTTCTGCCCCTCACGGTGGCACCGCGCGCAAAGCAGCGGGATGTTTGTCGCGAAAGTCGGCGACTGGGGATCCTGTTTGCCGAGGACGCCGTGCGTGGCGTGACACTCCACACAGCTCGGCGCATTGGGGTCTTTCCTCCCCAGGAGTTGTCCGTGGGTGCTCTTCACGTACTGCTGTCCGATTTCGTCGTGGCAGGAGGAGCAGTCCACGGGCCGCGTGATCGTCTCGCAGGGCCGCACGTGGGAGGCGTTTACCTCCGAGTGACACTGACTGCAGGCTACTTTCGCATGGCGCGACTTCGCCAGTTCGCCGGTGCCGACGTACAGCGACTGCCCATCCCGCGAACGCTTGAGCTGCTCGTTCGCATGGCAGCGCAAACAGTCGGCGTCGGCCATCCCCTGCGTGTAGTAAACCTTTCTGATCTTGTGGGGCTGGTGGCAGTCCACACAGGCCGGTAGAACGTTCGCTTCCTTTTCCCACAGCGCCCCTTTGATCGTCTTACGATGCACCGCTTCGATTTGGGCATGGCACCGCGTGCAGGTCGCGGCAATGTTCCGGCGGGCGATGGACGAGGCGGGATCGGTATGCGGCAGAATCAAGTGGGCGGTGTGGCAGGATGCGCATGTGGCCGTTACCACCAGTCCTTTTTTGAGCAGGCCTTCCCCGTGGATGCTCTCGGAATAGTTTTCTAGGATGTTGTCCTGGTGGATCGGGCGGTTGCGCTGGACGGGCGTTCCCTCTCGGTGGCATCTGCCGCAGACAAAGGGCACTTGCAGCGGCGCTACCGCAGAGCGCGGGTTCTTCACCGGGAGAATCTCGTGGTTGCCGTGACAATCCACACAGCGCGGCGCCAGCGGGTCGCCCCGGGCGACCGCTCTGCCGTGAAGCGAGCGCGCGTGCTGTTCCTGCTCACCGGCATGACAAGTGCCGCAGTTGACTGGGGCCAGCGGCGCGTCATGCGGCAGGTCTTTCCCCTCGACGTCGGCGTGGCATGCAGTGCACGAAAAACTGCCGTGAATCGACGCCGAAAATTTCTTCGCGTCCACGAACCGCGAGACCTTCCTGCCGGCCCGCTCGGTGGTCATGCCCTTGTCGCCGTGGCAGGCCAGGCAGGTCTCGTTCTGTTCGGAAGCGGTGTTTGTGGCGCCGGGCGGCGGCACAGGCGAAGCGGCCTGCGTCAGGGTCCACCAGAGCGCGATGAATAATCCCAGAAACATGGTGACGCGCTTTCCTGTCTTTACCGGTGCGGGCGCCGCCGGTGCCATCCCTGGAAGGCCGGCTAGTTCATTCCAATATCCGTCAAGACCTTCGGGTTTGGGTCCTCCACCGCGAGCATCGCGTGGCATGCCGAACAGTCGTTGCTGATCGTCCGGCCGTCCGCACTCGTATGACTGCCGTCATGACAGCGGAAGCAGCCCGGAGAATCGTTGTGGCCGAGATTGTTCGGATGCGATCCCCAGGCCAGCCGCATTGTGGGAAAAACGTTCCGGGTGTAGATCGCGGCGACCTGCTCGGCTGATTGCTGGACCAGGGTCTGCCGCTCCTGATAGACCTGCGGATAGCTCGTCCGGTAGAAATTATTCACTTCGTTGACGATCCGCTGCCGCGCGGTATCTTGATCCGGATAGTCGGCCTTGAGCAATTCGACCGCTTTCTTCTTGATGTACGGCAACTGCGTGCTGATCAGGCCGTCACTCATGCGTTTGTCCACGGCTGCATCCGGCATTTCGAAGGCATGCGTGGGCCGGTTGTGGCAATCCACGCAGTCCATCGAGCGGCTCTCGCCGGCGGCGAGCTGTTCCGGCTTCGCCTTGACGTCGCTCGAGACGAACTCGACTGTTTTCCCGGAATCGTCCGTGTAATACACCACCGGGATCACCTGGCGTTGCGCGTCGATCGAGATGTAACGGATCCGCGAGCCCGCGTCCAAGTGCCGCCCGTGGATGCCCACGGATCCCTGCCAACTTCGCCCGCCGATCTTCATCACCAGTACGGTTGTCAGCGCCGTATTCTTTTCGTCGTCTTTGTACTTGGTCTTGACCAGGAGCTTGTCTCCGGTAAACCGCTGCGGCCAGTGGCACTGCTCGCAGGTTTCGCGCGCCGGGCGCAAATATTTCACGGGCGAGGGAATGGGCCGGGAATAGGTGTGAAACGTCACGGCGAAGACCTGGCGGACTCCGGAGAGCTTTGAGCGCACGAACCAGCCCGCTCCGGGGCCGATGTGGCACTCGACGCACTTGACGTTGGAGTGCGGCGAATTCTGATACGCGGTGAATTCCGGAATCATCACCGTGTGGCAGGTTTGCCCGCAGAACTGCGTCGTGTCCATGTAGCCCACGGCCCGGTAGGAGGCTGTCCCGGTGATCAATACGTTCAGCGCCGTCGCCGCCATTACCAGGATGAAGCCGTGACGCACCAGCGGAACGCCGAAATCCACAGTCGGGTATTCCGATGGCAGTTCTCCTCTTGCAACCAGGCCGCGCCGCCGCAACCAGATTCCGGTCGGAACCAGCACCAGGCCCAGGACAAATACGCCTGGAAGGATGAGGAAAATCAAAATGCCGATGTACGGGTGGACCGGCCCGGCCAGAACGAATTCATAAACGAAAAAGGCGATCAGGGTGAGCGCGCTGCTCGTGGTCAGCACCGCGCCCGTCAGGGTCGTGGCATTCTGTCCGAGAAAGTAGATTAAACGGACCCAATTGCGGAACGTGTCACGCAGATTCATGGAAGGATGTCGCCGCTGGCCTTTCCTCTATCTCACTTCAGACACATAGACCTTTGCTGATCGCGAGGGCTGGCTGGAACACGGGGAGCCGAAGACTTTTCGTCCTGAACTACCCGTCACGTTTTATTTTTTGCAGAGGCTGCGAACATAGGCGACGACGTCTTTGATCTCTGCTTCGCTGAGCTTTTTATCGTACGCGGGCATCTTGTTCTTGCCCTTCACGATGATTTCCGTCAATTGCGCGTCGGTTTCCTTCTTGACTTCGGCCGAATTGAAGTCGCGCGCTTTCATCGCTTTGCCCGGGCCCGTGTTGCCGGCGCCGTCGGGACCGTGACAGCCCATGCACTTTGCCTTGTAGGTTTTCTCGCCCGTGCCCTGCGCCTTCGCGGGCGTGCTCAACAAAAGCATGGCAGCCGCCAACAAGCTGCACATCGTCAGACTTGCCGTCCAGTTCTTTCTCGACATCATCTTTTCCTCCCTTGAATCTCTCCGGGTGGCTTCGAACCGTGCTCCCGGACAGGCGTATTCTGGCGAAAGAATTCTTCATTCTCGCCATGAAACCCACGGAATCTTATCGGCTCTGCGCCTGCCACACGTCCCGGCAGGCGTTCCGCTATTTCTTGCAGAGGCCCCGCATATAGGCGATCACGTCCTTGATTTCCGCTTCACTAAGCTTCTTGTCGTAGGCGGGCATCTTGTTCTTGCCCTTTACGACGATTTCGGTCCACTCCGCCTCGGAAGCTTTCTTGACTTCGTCCGAGCAGAGATCCCGAGCCTTGGTGGCCTTCCCGGCCGGTGTAGCGCCCGCACCATCAGGCCCGTGACAACCGGCGCACTTTGCCTTGTAGGTTTTCTCGCCCGTCCCTTGCGCGCGCACCGGCGCCGCGAACAGCGCCACGGCAACAAGCCCGATCGCCGCGCTCTTGAAGAACATCCATCCTGATATCCGCATACGAGTTCCTCCTTGCTGATTTGATTCCAATTCTTCCGCTCCCGGTCTTCCAGGACCTTGCTGGCCGGCTCTCTCCGAAAACATTCCCGATCAGCGGGAGCTCGGTTCGATCTGCCGGATGTACAACCACAAACCGGCGAGCACGATCACGATGGTGAGCAACGCAACACCAAGTCCCACGCGGCGATAATCGCGTTCCGTCAGCGCTTCCTTCCCTTCCTGATAGCTTTTCTCGGCGATCTTCAGCCCGGCTTGCACGTCCTGGTCGATCCCGTTGGCTCGGAAGCGGTGCACGGAGACGCGGGCCTTGGTCAGCGAATCGCGTGCTTGATCCTGTTCCAGCCCGGCCTGGCTGACCTCCATGCCGGAAGATTCGGCGTGCGCGAGCTGTTCTTCGGATTTGCCGATGGCCGCATCCAGTTGGCTCAACTTCTCTTGCATCTGATTGGCCGCCTGATAGCCGGCATCGCCCGTCGTGTGGCAATCCGTGCAGACCGACTTCGGACCAGTGCCGAGCATGGCGTCGCTGGGATGCATCACTCCATGATTGCTGTGGCAGACCACGCATCCCGGCAGGGACGCCGCTTGAAACGCCGCTTTGTGCGGGCTCGATTCGAACAATTGCGCCTGGAAGACATGGCACGTCGAGCAAACGTTTTGCACTGCGCCGACTCCCGGCGGCGCCGCGCCATGGTTTCCATGGCACGTCGTGCAGGTCGGCGCGCTCAGGTCGCCCCGCACCGCCATCGCTTCGTGGTGCACGCTCAGGCCGTACTTGGCGAATTGATCCGTCGGAATGGCGTAGCCCTTCATGTAGTCCGCGTCGGCATGGCAACGCGCGCAGGTTTGCGCCACGTTCAGCGGGTGCACTCTTGACCGCGGGTCGCTCGCCGGGCGCAGGTCGTGCACGCTGTGACAGTCGATGCACACCGCGACCTTCTTGTCCCCCTTCGCCAGCAGTTTTCCATGTACGCTCGTCTTGTACTGGCTGAGCTGGTCCGTCCGCAGCGATGGATTGTATTGCCGCATGAACGCGCCGTTGGAGTGACAACTTCCGCAGAGAGCCGGAATTTGGCTCCGCTCGATCTTCCCGCGAAACCCCGCCGCCTTGCTCATGGCATCCGTGTCGGCCTTGGTGGGATCGCCGCCGTGGCAACTCGCGCAAGTCAGCCCTTTTTGCGCATGGATGTCGGATGAGAACTGTTCTTGCGTGACTCGGAGCGGTGCATCCAGCAGCGAATGACAATCCACGCACGAGTTCGGCGCTTGCGCGCGGGCGGGACCGGCGAAGAAACAGAGTGCCAGCAGAGCCCACAGGACCAGTGAGATGGGCCTATTTCGCCACATATCCGTAAACCGTCATCGCCAAGATATAGACAAGGGCGAAGATGCCTGCTCCAAGAATCAGTCTTCGGCCGCGCCCGCGGCCGAGGTGGTCGAAAAACGGCAGCAGGAACCAGAGCAGCCCCGCTACACCGAAGGCCAGGATGCCCAGAACCTCGCCGTCCACGAACCAAACCTTAGCGGGAATCAGCTTCAGTGTTTGAAACATGAACAAGAAATACCACTCCGGCCTGATGCCCGCCGGAGCCGGCGCGAAGGGATCCGCCTTTGTGCCCAGCCCCCACGGTAAAAGGGCGGCGAGCGCTCCCAGGACAGCCAGCGCGATGTACCAGGCCATCAGCTCGCGCAGGAAAAAGCTGGGGAAGAATTTCATCTCCCGGGCTTCCCCGGGCGCTGCTTGCCATTTTGCGTCCACGCTGGGCGGCACGCTGATGCCGAACTTTTGCACGAGCAGCAGGTGCACCGTCAACAGGAGCGTCGTCAGCCCCGGCAGCACCGCAACATGGAATCCGAAGAAGCGCGTCAATGTTGCGCCGGTCACTTCTTCGCCCCCGCGCAGGAAAACCATGATCTGATGGCCGACCAGCGGCACCTGGCCGGCGATTTCCGTCCCCACCTTGGTCGCGAAAAACGCCAGTGTGTTCCAGGGTAGGAGGTAACCGCTAAATCCAAAGCCCATCGCCAAGAACAGAAGCAGCATGCCGCTGACCCAGGTCAATTCGCGCGGTTTGCGGTACGCGCGCAGAAACAACACGCTGAACATATGCAGGAACGCCGTGAAGATCATCAGGTTGGCCGCCCAGGAATGGATGGAACGCACCAGCCATCCGAACTGCACCCGCGTCATGATGTATTGCACGCTTTCAAACGCTTCGCTGGCGCTCGCCCGGTAGTACAACAAGAGCAAGATTCCGGTGCAGACCTGGATCACGAAGAGGAACAGCGTGATTCCGCCCAGGAAATACCAATAGGAGAGCCGGTGAATGGGAACGGTCTTCTTTCGCAGCGGCGCGGTCAGTTCAGCCCAGTCGAAGCGCTCGTCGAGCCAGTCGCGGACGCGCCCCGGCACGCTCATCTCAAGCCCCCTGCTTGCGGCTGACCACGACCTCGTCGCCGCGCACATGGACTCGGAAGTTCTCCAGCGGACGCGGTGGCGGGCCCGAGATGTTTCGCCCGTTCAGGTCGTACAGACCGTTGTGGCATGCGCACCAGATTTGGTGCAGATCGTTGCGGTACTGCACCGTGCAGCTCAGGTGCGTGCAGATCGCCGAGAGGGCGCGATACTCGCCTTCGGCTGTCAAGAGCAGCAGAGCCGGCCGGCTGCCGAACCGGAAAATCTTCGTGCCGTTCGGCTTCAGTTCGCCGACCTTGCAGGCGACGACCTCGTCTCCGCCCAGGTCGGGCACGGCGGGCGGCACGAGATAGCGCAGCACGGGATAGAGAAACGATGCGATCGAAGCAAACAAGCCGCCGCCCAGCAGGATTTCCACCAGGCGGCGCCGCTCCGGTTTGACCCGAGGGGATTCCCCTGTCGCCATAGTCGTTGGGTTATCTTCCGGCAAAACTACGCCGGGGAGTTAGTGCTTTTTGCACAGATCCCGAACGTACGCGACGAGCTTCGCGATCTGTTCCTTGTTCAGCTTGCTCTCGTACGACGGCATCTTTTCCTTGCCCTTCGTAATGATCCCGGTCAGTTCGGCGTCCGTCTGCTTTTGGACTTCCGCGGAGTGGAGGTCTTTGATCTTGAGCTTCTCGCCCATGGCCGTCTTTCCGCTGCCGTCCGGCCCATGGCACATGGCGCACTTGGACTTAAACAGATCGGCAGCCTCGTCGGCGGCGAAGGAAGCGAGCGGCAACGCGAGCATGGCCAGAACCACCGCCACGACCGCCAGTTTCTTACCCAGTGCTAGGTTCACGGTGTTTTCCTCCTCAGGTATGAGGTATTCTGCAACAATTCCAAGAATTCTCAAAATCCAGCTCGGCCGACCGATTGATTCTGACTGCCATCACAAAGTGCGAGCTTTCCACCTGTAACCTCATACTCGTCGCAGCCCTGGTCGCGAAAAAAAGGGATGGGTCCCTCGACCCATCCCAGGAATTGCGAGACACCTCAAAAGCGGTACTCCAGGGTGACCGTGAGGACATGGACCCGGTAGGACGGCTGATCCACGCCCATAAAGAGATACCTCGCCGCAGAGGTGTCTCCGACGACGAAGCCGGGATAAAACGGGCCGGGCGCAAACGTCGGGTTCGGAGAAGTCGTTCCTATAAGCTGCCGGGCCGGACAGCCGTTGACCAGAGTTCCCGTGGCCGGGCTGATGCAGCCCATGTAGGGAGTCATGGCCGAGGTCTGGTAGTCCCTGTTGTCGAACTGTTGGAAGCGGTACTCCACCTTCGGCATGAATCTCTCCGTGAGCTTGTACTTGAACACGGCGGTGACCTCGTGCATCCGCGTGACCGACTCCGGGTAGGACACGCCTGCGCTGCTACCAACGAGGACGAACTTGTCCGGGTCGCCGGCCGTGAGCCGCGTCGGGTCCCCCAGGAACCGCGAAGAGATATCGCCTTTCCCTGCCGCCAGCGAGTAGTACGTCGTCAGGTAGAACTTCTTCGCAAAAAAGAGATCCACGCCAGCGGCGTAGGTGTCGAAGATGTCGCGGTAGGTGCTTTCCCAGTCGTTGTTGGCGCTGTCGCAGCCGCCGGCGGAGCAGAAGGGAGCTGCGGCTGCAAACGGAGAGCGGCTTCGCGAGATCAGTTTCTTGTGATACCGCTCGTGCGCGTATTCGGCGAATAGGGAAACCGCCGGTGAAAACGCGTAGTTGGCGTCAAACGTGTACGTGTAGGAGAGGTCGTTCATCGCTCCATACAGGAAATAGGGTTTTGTGGTCGCCGCCGCGCCCGTCAGGAAGTTGAGCGGGGTTGCGCTGTTGCTGCCAACGCCGCTCCGGTTGAAATCCTGCTGGATCGTCTGGAAGCCGCCCGAGACCGTCAGCTTGTCCCTGCTGTACTCCACAAGAGCGTCCACCCGATCCAGAATTCGCGCCGATTCATCGAACCTGCGGCCGCAAGGGTGAACTTCCGGGAAAATCCCTGCGGTCCTGGCTGCCGAGAGCGCAGTGGGGTCGCATTCCACGCCATCAGAAGCTTCGTCTTCGTATAGGTCCGGTTTGCGGTCCTGGTGACGCCCCGAAAACCGGATGAGCAGGTCTTTCTGGGGAACCAAGTCCAAAGCCCCGAAGAACGAGTTCTCGAACGAGTGCGCTGCGTCGCGACGCGAACGGTCGAACCATTCCCCTTCGTAACCCGCTTTCAGCGAGCTCCTCTTCATGAAGAACCAGTCTCCGGTCAGCTCCAAATTCTTTTTGTTGAATCCGGTCGTGTGTGCGGCGTTGTCTTCGGTGGCGCCGCTCCCGGATGAAGCAGTGCCCGGGACCAGTTGGCCAGTTGCCGTGCTGTTCGCGCCGATGGTATCGCCCAGGATCGGGATCAATGTCAAGATCGCGGTGTTATTGTTGTAGTCGTACTGGCGGTACGACAGGTTCACTTCAACGTCCTTCAGCGGTGTGTACACCGCCTTGTAATTCATTGCCAGGGTCTGCTTGTTGCCATTCAGGCTCGAAGCCGGCAGCAGGCTCAGGCTCGTCGCCGGAATGGTCAGTGCGCCCGTGCCGTCCGGGAAGAAAATCTGCGAGTTGGCGCTGTACGGCAGGAATGCGTCGTTCTGCCGCAGCCATCCGGGGGTGACCGTGCCCGTGACTCGCACGTGCTTGCCCACGTCAAACGCCCCCGCGGCGTTCACGTAGTGGGCCTGGTTGCTCGGATACAAATCCACCTGCCCTCGGGACGGAACCGCGCCGATCGCGCAGCGAGCCGTCCCCGCCGGGCAACCGCTGACTCCCGGAGCGAAGGTCTGCACCGCCACGTCCGCCGTCGCAAACGGATTGTCGAACACCAGCGCATTGACGTTATTTTCAAAAAATGACCCGGTATAGCCGGCCTGGACGCCCCAGGCCTTTTTCCCATATTCGGTCACGATCTTGACGGTGTTATTGAAATAATTGATGGGTTCGGGCACCTCCGCGCCGGTGCCGGGGCTTTGCTGACCAAATACGCCCGTGGGCTGGCTGCTGGCACTTGCGCTGGGGCTGGGGTTGAAGATCTGTCCGATCGGGCGGATGCCCGCCTCGTGTTCCCGCGAAAACAGAAATGTGGTCGTCCAGTGTGGCGTGAGGTTCCAGCTCAGCAACCCGGTTCCCGTTTTGCGTTCGATGGCTGGGGTGATGAAGTTCTCGCCCGGCACGACCTGGGAAGCGATGAATCCGGGCAAACTGATATTGATCTGCGCTGCCGTGCAGGGGGGCGTCGCGCAAACCGTCGAGGATCTGTCCTGCAAGATCTGCTTCGTCGCGGGAAGGATCGAAAACACTCCCGGGCTGGTCTGAACATAAAGGCTGCGGGCCGTGTTCGTGTAGATGTGCGGGATCTCGTCGTATCGGAATTGGATCTTGAACTTCCCATACTGGCCAAAGGTGGCCAGATAGCTCTGATTCTTGTAGAGCGTGCTTTGCGACTGCAGGCTCACATAATTCTTTGTGCCAAGAATGTCGTCATAACCCAATTGCAGCTTGCGCACCACAAAACCGTTCCTGCGGTCGCCGTACTCGTTGAATTTCGAAGTCAGCAAATCGGGAGTAAATGGAAGATCCGGGCGCCCATAGACGTCGCCCCACACGTGCCGGACTCCAAACTCCACGCTCCCATGCTGCGGGGATTCTTCCTTGGCCGCAGTTGCTTCCTTCGCTGCCGGCTTTTCTTTCGCCGCGGGCTGTTCCTGGCTGAATAGCGTGGCCGGGGCGAACAGAAGCGCAAGCAGTATCAGTGTCGCAGACTTTCTGACCGGTTTCATGGCTCTCTCCCTCCTAGCGCAGGAACATGTTCCCGGACGGATGATTCGATCCGTGGATCGCGGAGTGGCAGTTCGTGCAACCCCGGTTGAAATCCCGGACCGAGTTAAGGAGTGTCGGTGTGGTTGGGTGGCGGCTGGTTACGTGGCAACTGTCGCAAACGCGCGGCATGCGCACCTTCAGCAATTGCGGATTGTTGGTGCCATGTGCCTCATGGCAACTGGCGCAGTTTTCCACTACCGGCGGGTGCTCCCACAGGAAGGGGCCGCGTCGCTCGGTGTGGCAGCTCAGGCAGTTCTCGTTGGTCGTGCTCTGAATCAACTGCTTGGGATTTGGCGACCCGTGCGGGTTATGGCAACTGGTGCAGGTCACCTTCCCTTCGCGGTACGGCATGTGTGACGACCGCTGCAACTGCGCCCGCCGCATCTGGTGGCAGCTCAGGCAGAGTTCCGGCTGGGGCTTCTTCACGCCCTTGTTTTCGCTGAGCGGAGCGTTATAGCGGGCATCGGAAGAGACCGAGCGCACGATTTCTTGCTTCACCTGGTGACAATCCACGCAGGCCATCGCCCGCGTCTGGTGCGGGCTGCCCTTCCAGAACATCCGGTTCCCGTTGGCATGGCAATCCAGGCAAGCGGCATTTTTCTCTTCCACCGAATTCTTGGAATCCTTGTCGAAGCGGATGGGGATAGTTTCCTTGCCGCCTCCCGCTTCCACGTGGCCTTTGCCCGGTCCGTGACACGATTCGCATCCACGGGCCTCCAGGGGAGTCCTTGGATGCGCCATCACTTTGCCCATGATTGTGTTCTTGAAGCGACGCTGCTGATCTTCGTGGCAGGTGATGCAGGTTTCGCTGCCCACATAGTCGCCGTCGCCCTGCGCCGCCGTAGCGGCTTTGGCCTTTTCCTGTGCGGCCGCCGGCTTGGCCTCGTCCTTGGCAGGACTCCCCGCGCTCGCGCCGGCAAACGCCAGGAACGCCGCACCTCCGAGGATCAGCGGCAACGCATTCAGCTTCAGTGTAATCAGGCGCCTCATAGAAGCTCCTTCGCTCGGCCACGCAGAATCAAAAAATGAATTTACCTCGCAACCAAGACACCCCGCATGGCGCAATCAGGCAATCGGCAATTAAATACAAGCAATCGCTCTGCCAGCAAAGATGCCGACTACGAGCGAGGGATGGCCGAAAAAGAATTAGCATCAATCCGCTGAATCGTCCAGAAAAAATTTATTAACTTCAAGAAAACAAGTGAGTTGGACAAGTTCAATCCAATTATTTCTGGGAGTGCGAATCGCGACCAAATCGGTCTGCGATTCCCCCAATTTGGGAACAATCCTCAATTCCAACCCGCTCATTGCGCCATTTCACCCATAGGGAGTTCCGGGATGATGGTGCTGTGGGTTTCACTCAAGCGTCTCCGATTGAATCCGATTTCTCGGCCAATGTCCAAATCAGTGATCGGATTTCGCGCGTCCGAATCCACAACTCACTTGGCCCGAGCGGACCGAGGTCATCGGCCAGGATTGCGCTCTGCTCGGACTCCAGGCGCTTCCGCGAATTTTCCGCACTCGTGCTAAACTACCAAAAGTTCAGGCCCGTAGCTCAGTTGGTTAGAGCGCGTCCTTGACACGGACGAGGTCTGCGGTTCGAGCCCGCACGGGCCTACCATCTCCTCCGCCTATCGCGATGGCCCTCGTTTACATCCTGCAAAGCGTGATACCTCAGCGTCACTAAATTGGTTCGACCAATCGTCTTCCCCGGCGGCTGGCAGAACACGGTCGCGGCCATAGCCTCACCACGCTAGGCCGGCGCCCGTGGAAGCTCGTCCGCAAAATGTTCCTGCGGAATTATCCTCTCCACAGCGCGATTTGGCGCGGCCAGGCCTTCCACCGTGCTAGCCGGCGGCTGAATTTCCTTTGCAGTCAACAAGATAGGCGGCGCGTCTCTTGGCAGTCCGTGTGCCATTCAGAAAGAAGGGGCCGTTCGTCGTGCACGCCGTCCGCAGCAGTTCGATTTCTGCGCGGGAAGACGGCACGCTCCCCTGACGAACGGGAAAAGGAGTTTCCAATGAGACCCTACCGGGATGTCGCTACCTTGGCTGTCGCCCAAATCTTGTGCTTCCTCTTACTCACCCACCTCGAGCCCGAGTTCTTCCTGCTCCATCTCTACCAATCGATCATTTATATGGCTATCATTCTGCAGCTTTTCTACCTTCACGAGCGCTGGGCCTACATGATCGGCATGCTGGCATCCGCCGCCTGGCTGATGCTCGCGTTTGCCACCGGCCTGCTCGGAGGAGCTGCGCGGCAGCTCTTTCGGCTCGGGAAAGGAGAGTGGCCGAACAATTCAGTCAGTTTTCTCGCCGCGCTCACAGGATTATTTGCTGTGTTGATGATCGTCTTCTGCGCGCGCCACTGGAAGCGTGAGTACTCGGGGCTCGGAAAATGGCGCGTCACTTTCCTCGTTAGTTTCGTTGTAGTGGCGGTGTATCACCTTACCCTGGTGACCTGGTTCTGGGAGATGATTCCAAAGCCTGCCGCCGTAAAATAAGGCAACGCTCCTTCAACCGTGGAGTCTCGGTTTTTTCTTTCTTCCGCCGCCTCTTCGGTTTGGCCGCAATGTGGATGCTGCCCATTCCATGGGTACGCGGACAGCCCCGCTCACCCTCCCCCGCCGGTTGAGGCTTCGCAGACGCGGGTGTTATTCTGCGCTCTATGGCGGATCGGGTCACTTCGCGCACGGATTCAGCGGTTGTCTCATCGCCGGAACAATCCCGGCGCCAGCTCGAAGCTCTCCTCGAAGTCAGCGAAGCCATCGCGCAGCACCGTGACCTGAAAGCCCTCTTCCATGAGCTTTCCGTGCGCTTGCGCGCGGTCGTGGCCTTCGATTTTCTCGCTCTGGTGCTTCACGACCCGGCGCGCAACGTCATGCGCCTGCACGTCCTGGAAACGCTTCAGCCCACGGATGCGGAGGCCGGCCGCGAATTCCCCGTGGAGGGCCATCCCTCCGGCTGGGTCTGGCAGGCGCAACAGCCGTTCCTTGTCGCCAATGTGGATCTCGAAACGCGCTATCCCGAATTCATGCGGCGTCTTGTCGCCCAGGGAATTCACTCGCTGGCGTTGCTTCCCCTCACCACCGCGCAGCGCCGCATCGGAGCACTGGGTTTCGGTCGCAAGGCGGCGGACCGCATCAACGAAGGCGAGCTGCAATTCATGCAGCGCGTCTCCAGCCAGGTCGCCGTCGCCGTGGACAACGCACTCAACTCCGAGAGCACGCAGGCGTACCAGCAGCAGCTTGCCCGCGAGCGCGACCGCCTGCAGGTCCTTCTTGAAGTGAACAATCTTCTCGTCGCCAACCGCGACCTGCAGGAGCTTTTCCGCGGCATCGTCACCACCCTCGAACGCGTCATTCATCACGACTACACGAGTCTGGCTCTCTACGACCCGGCCACGGGCCTGCTCCGCATCCACGCGCTCGATTTTCCCGCCGGCCGCGGCCTGCTCCGCCCGGAGATGAATGTGTCGCTCGACTCTTCGCCCTCCGGCCGCTGCTTCAGCACTGGCCAGCCGTGTCTCCTCCGCGGCGCGGAGATCGACCGGTTCTCGAGCGAAGTCATTCGCATCCTGCGCAGCGAAGGCGTCGAATCCGTTTGTTGCGTGCCGCTCTTCGCGCATGGCCGCACGTTGGGCTCGCTCAATCTTGCCAGCCGCCGTGTCGACGCATTCTCCGAAACCGATGTCGAACTCCTCAGCCAGGTCGCCGGTCAGGTGGCCATCGCCGTCGAAAACGCCCTTGCATTCAAGGAAATCGACGCACTCAAAAACAAGCTCGCCGAGGAGAAGCTCTATCTCGAAGAGGAAATTCGCAGTGAATACAATTTCGAGGAGATCCTCGGCGAGAGCGCCGCCCTCAAGCGCACCCTCGCGCAGGTCGAGCTTGTCGCCGCCGCCAATACGACGGCGCTAATCCTGGGCGAGACGGGCACCGGAAAGGAGCTCATCGCCCGTGCCATTCACAACCTCAGCCCCCGCCGCGCCCGCACCTTCGTCAAGGTCAACTGCGCGGCCATTCCTTCCGGCCTTCTCGAATCCGAACTGTTTGGCCACGAGCGCGGCGCCTTCACCGGCGCCATCGCGCAGAAGATCGGCCGCTTCGAGCTCGCCGACCGAGGAACTATCTTCCTCGACGAAGTCGGCGACATTCCACTCGAGCTGCAGCCGAAACTGCTGCGCGTCCTTCAGGAACAGGAATTAGAGCGCCTGGGCAGCACCCGCACCCTCCGCGTGGACGTCCGCGTCGTCGCCGCCACGAACTCCGACCTCGCCAAGCTCGTGGCTGAAAAGCAGTTCCGCAGCGACCTCTACTATCGCCTCAACGTTTTCCCCATCTATTTGCCCGCGCTGCGTGAGCGCCGCGAGGACATTCCGCTCCTAGTGCGCTATTTCGTCCAGCGCTACAGCCGCCAGCTCAACAAAAAAGTTCAGTACGTTCCCGCCGAGGTGATGGACACGCTGGCAAACTACTCCTGGCCGGGCAACATTCGCGAGCTTGAAAATCTCATCGAGCGCGCCGTCTTGCTTTCCCCGGGGAACGAGCTGCGCGTCCCTCTCTCCGAGCTGAAATCATCGGCGACATCGGCGGGCGTTGCTCCGCCGGAAGCCGCGCCGGTCAGTCTTGGCGCGCTCGCCGGCGCAGACATCGCCACGCTCGAAGAAGCCGAACGTCAGCACATCCTCCGCGCTTTGCGGCACACGCGATGGCGCATCGCCGGACCGCGCGGCGCCGCCGTCCTTCTCGGGATGAAGCGCACCACCCTGCAGGCCCGCATGCGCAAACTCGGCATCCGCCGCCCCGTCTGACACTTTCGGTTTTCGGGAAACGATTCGCCGCCCCTTCGGCAGCGGGCAAATCACCTTTGCCGGCTAACCTTCAACAATGCCATCCACGGATCGGAACGTGGTCGCCGGTAGAGCCGGCCTCGCGGTTAGGCTTTGCCTCTGCCTTTCCCGAGCACCCCATCCAAGCTGAACGAGCCGGAGCCCCGCGCGGCGATATAGAGAAAGACAACCAAGAAAATAGCCGCCAGTTCACCCCTGTTGAGAATCGGCAGAAATCCCTGCCGCAGGTGAATCCAAGCGTAGGATGCTGCCATTTCCCCAGCGGCGATCAGCGCTGCATAGGAAGTGAACAACCCCAGCATAACCAGCGGTCCGCAGACCATTTCGACGATCCCCGCGGCCAGATAGAGCCCGTGTGCTTCTCCGGTCCCGCCGAACACCGCGAACAGCTTTTGTGCACCGTTGCAGGCAAACATGAATCCAATGACAATTCGCATCAACCCGTAGATCGGCCCGTCCCACTTGGCTAGAATCGGCCCCATGATTACCTCCGCATCTCGTGGCTGAGAACAGGATGGCGCGGCCCCCGCGCGTTGCCCCGATCATACGCCCGCATCCCCCGCAACCCAATCCTTCTTCTCGGCCTGCAGTCTCAGATTCGTCGAGTGTGGCCGCGTATCCTGCCAACCTGCCCTGAGAACGCTGCTCATTCGTCTCACCAGGAATAGTGAACCTGGTAGCTCACGCTCTTCTCGCCATCGGGTGGAATCTGCACCGTGAATTCCAGCGTCTGGCTTTCGAGTTTCTTGAACGGACCTGAATTCTTCGTAATCTCCCAGTTTGTCCAGCGATACAGGTGCTCGATCACCTTTACTTGGACCGGCGTCGTCTTGTGATTGCGCAGCTTGATTTCAAAACCTTCGTCGAGCCAGCGGGCCGAGTAGTCTGCTCTGAAAGAGAGCCGCCGGCGCTCGCCCGTCACGTCGAAGGCATTCCCCGTGTAGATGCGGATGGTCTCATCCTTTGGCGTGTGGTCGATCTCGTTTTCGCCCGTGAATTCGAGCTGCCCGTCTTCGTCACGCCGGTAAAAACGCACCCGCCCTTTCGGCAGCGGCATTCCCAGATAATTCTCGCTGGTGTTCTTGATTTCTTGCATCACCCAAACCTTGGGCTGCGAGAGCGCGCCGAAACTCTCTTGTTGCCGGATGCTCTCCATCGGCCAGTTGCGGTAGTTCGGTTCAATCTTCAATCCGTCGTACACGTACACCGTTTGCGACTGAATCCCTGCCGCCCTGACAAACTCCACCTGTTTCGTTTCCCGGTCGTGCAGCGTCGTCGGATGCTGGAGCGTGTACAGGTGATATTCGTCGAACGTCTTTTCGGTCACGGGTGCACCGCTCCCGTATCCAATCGCCCCCGCCATTGACATCACCGCGTCCCGCGCCATCGCGGGGGGCTGAACCTTGTTCACGTCCCCTGCCATCAACTTCAGATTCGCATTGCGAAACGTTTTCCCCGTCTGGTTGTCCAGCGTCACCCATCCCACCAACTCCAGCACGTTCCCCTTCGGCGGAGCGACCACGTTGTAGCTCGCTTCCCAGCTCATCCCTCCCGTAACGTAGCTGAACTCTGTGACTACCTCACCGGGCTTGTCCGTTTGCAGTTGCCAGGAAAGCGTGGGCTTCAGGACGGTATCGTCCGCCAGCGCAGGAAAAACCGGTTGTCCCGGGAGCGAGAACCGCAATTGTCCGTCCACTTCGATGATGGGCTGTTCGCCGCCGCTCTGCACAATGGCCGCCTGCGCCAGGTAGTACTCCTGGCCGTACCGCGAATAAGCGCCCGAATGCGGCACATAGCCGCTCCGGATGATCTTGCCTCTCACCACGTGCTCCTTGCCGTCGCGATCCATTTGCAGAAAATCGATCGTCTTGCCTTCAAACAGAGACAGAAGAAGCTGCTGCGTCACCGGATCGCTCCGGTAGTTCTGTTCCAGAATCTGCATCCGCCGGCTCGCATCGGTTGGCCGCAAAATCACCGAGTCCGGTTCTAGATGTGCCGTGATGTCCGTGACTTGCACGGTATTCGTGCCCGGCTTCAGATTCAACGGCAATTTCTGCCGCACCACGGCAAACTTTTGATTGTAGATAGTCAGGCTCGGTGTGCTATCTGCCTGCTTCTCCCGTTTTTCGCTGGATTGTGCCGTCGCGCGGGAATAACACAGGCCTGCAATCGCTGCCGCACTGCAACACGCCAAAATCCCAATCCGTTGGCTCATTCGCATGGAGTTCCTCCTGGGAGACACGCGCCGGACTTAGACGCCCGACTCCTGCCGTCTGTTGCCTGTCCCTATTGTTCTAGAACGGTCCGCCCCGCAGATCTTGCAGCAGGACTTGTGGCACGCTGTAAGCGAATGGTCCAAAATGATTGATTGATCTCGGTCTCCCGCGAAACCCGGGTTGGAAAGCGCGAACCAGGCATGCCGGTATACAATGCCATCTTCCCGGGCGTGCAGAATGAAATCCCGCGCCCGACAGGATGTGAATGGATTCACCCATTCCCACGGAGGCCGTGATGCCCAGAAAACCTACTGCCGACGACGCCAGACTCATCCTTCAGCTCTACGATCTGCGCCGCGAACCAGAAATGCGCAAGGCGCGCAACTGGTGCTTAGTCACCTTTTGGCCGAACACCTTGGACGATATCTCGAAAGTGGAAAATGCCTTCGGCACTCAGGAAAACAACTGGTTTCGCCAGGTCATTGGCTACTGGGAACTGGCGGCTTCCCTCGTGCTTCACCGCACGCTCAACGAGAAACTTTTCCTGGAACAAGCCTTCAGCGGAGAGATGTTTGTCGTCTTCACAAAAGTCCATCCCTTCCTCAAGGAATGGCGCGTGAAAACGCAGTACCCGGCTCTCCTGGGCAACGTCGAAAAGGTGATCATGCGCACGAAGACCGGCCGCGACCGCCTCGAAATGATGATCCAACGCGTCGCCGCCCGCCGCAAAACGCTGGCCGCGTCTGCGGCCAAATCCGGTTAACCACACCCGTCTCCGGCCGCACCTTGTCTTCATCTTATGAAGAACAAGAGCGCTGCCCTTTCAATGTTGCGCGGCGTCAAAGAAAACAGACGGGCGAAAGTCGTAGACCACTCGCCCTCCACGTACTATTTACCCTTCCCGTGTTGCAGAGGTATGATCTCGTTGTCGTTTCCCCCGCCCCAACGCCAATCCTACAACCCCGCCCAGAAAGCATCGCGGCGCCATATGCATGCCCTACCGCACCGGACGGAGACTCGCACCTCCTTGAATGTGACGGTCGATCTCTCCAGCTTGGATATCCACACACGTGCCCAAGAAGGGGTAACCGAGAATGTGAGTGCTCACGGGGCTCGCGTTGTAACCAGAAGTTCCTGGCGGCCCAAAGATCATCTGCAGGTCAGATCTCTCCGCGGGAACCTTCGTTCGCGGGCTCGCGTCGTCTATTGCCACCCATTGACAGGAGGGTCCTTCGCCATCGGGCTGAAACTGTTTGCTAGAGCGGGGGATTGGGCGTCACCCCTCTAGCGTTCAAGAACGACAATCAGGCGGCCCGCGGATCGGCGCCCTTCCCTCATTGCGTGTGGGAAAACCGATGCCCGATCAGAACTATCGGGAGGGAGCTGCGTTGTTCGACCGACCCTAGTGAGATATAGCTTGTTTCGCGAGGTCTCTGCCTCCCAACAAGATGGCCTGAAAGGTCGCGTCCGTTCGAGAAGCCTCCTGCGCGATCAGTTTTATCCTTCGGACCAGCTCCTGCATCCGCGGATCGTTGGCGCTCACATTCCCTTGCCCGCTTTGCGAAGCTCGAAGCGACTGCGCGCTCGCAAGGATCCGCTTCATTTCCTGAATAAGTGCGCGTGAACGCACGATGTACACCTGCTTCGCCTCGAACATCTTGTCTTCCCAGGCCCGCCGGTTCGGGAAGTCCACATCCGAGCCTTCCAAGATAAATTTTGCCAGCGCGACGCGATCCATGGAATCCAATCGGCTGAGCGCCTCTTCCGCGCGATCCAGGTCGGCCGACGCCGGATTTCCCGCGTCTAGATTGACAAGTCTCTTTGCATCGGCGAGGTTTCCGAGTCCCCCGGTACTCTTGCTCGAAGGGAGATCCTCGTCGGTGACCACCGTTTTCGCCGGCGCTTTGCTCTTCTCCTTGTCCTTACGCGCTTGCCGGGCAATTTCACCCAGGGAAGGCGGGTCCTGGCCGTACCCCGGCGTCCAGAGGCCCATCGCCAATAAGACCGCCGCCAGATAGCTCACTTTCCGCAACACGCTGACCTCCATGACCACGCTCCGCCCCGGCCGCAGCCACAACTGTCCATCCCCACCATCCTCGCGACATTCGAGGAGACGAGCCATAGCCCGGAAGTACTGCCATAGCGAAAGCAACACGGGTAGCGCCCAAGGCCTCTTGCTTGGATTGCGAGGATCCAGCTCTCCCGATGCACGCCTTCCCGGGTGCTGGGGCGATCCGCGTGAGTCTTGAGTCTATGGATTAAGAAATACGAATTTTCCAGCCAGGCGGGTGCCACATCATGAGCGACCGAGCAAGATCGGGGTGGCCTTCCCTTGCCGCCTCAGTGACCGCGAGCCGCATGTGCCGCATCCGGATGCGGCAGAGATTCCGGCGCAGTCAGATAGGTATGAGAGATGCGGTCGTGCCAGGTGAGATGATCTTCATCCCAGCAGGCCCACAGGAAACCAATTAGAAAACTAGCCGCGGAAAGAACATAGCCGGCGCTGCGAGCCAGCAACTGCTGCGGCGTGGGTGGCTCGCCCGAAAAACTGACGATCTGCAGTCCCCGCAGCATCATCCCCGGAGTGGTTCCTCCGAGAACCGTAAACAGCGCGAAGTATTGCAAGTAGAACAGACCAATCGTCGCCACATAGACCACAGCGCTCAGCTTGCTCAGCGTGAATTGCCCCCCGAGCGAGCCGAACAGTGCCAGAAAACCGCCGTAGGCGAAGAGCAGACAGCCGGCATCCAGTAGCGCGGCAATACGGCGTTCCGCCAGCGAAGCGACGGGGGACAGCCGGGAATCGAAGCTCGAAGATTGCCGTGCCTCCTCCTTCTCCGCGGTTTCCCCAGCGCATTCGCGCGCGGGGGATGCGGAGACGTCGATCTCCATGCGAGTCTGTTCGCGAGGATCCCGAAGAGGTTTTGCGAGGCGGCCGATGGCAATGGTAAAGGCAAACTCTTCGCCCCTTGGAACGCCGGCCGGCAAGGATTCCGCGACAGCGACGGCGGGGAGGGTTGCTCCTGCAAGCATAGTTTGCTCGAAGGGGAGGTTTGTCTGCGCCTCGTTGGGCGCGAGTTTGCGGCGCCGCGCGCGATACGCGGCAAGGCGCGTGGCGAGCTCAGAGCGCCAGGCCGGGTCCAGCGAAGCATCGAGCGCGAGATTGCCCTCCGTCGCGGAAGGACGTGGTTCTATCTCACCCGGAGGATCGAGCGGGATTTCCGTGAAAAAGGAGGTATCACAAAAACCGCAATGGCCGGCCCGTGCCGGCAGCACTGCACCACACTGCGAGCAAATTGCATTCACCGGTGCGTTTTGCGCTGCGGACGCTCTCACTCCGGTGAGGAGGAGACACTCTCAGTCTAGCACCATTTGCACGAAGCAAATAAATTCAGGGAAGTTTGTGACGCTTCCGTCAGGGGGCAAGGAAGGACGGTACGCGCAGAGAAATCACCCTAATAGCGATTGCTGATTTCTGCCGCGAGCATATTCCGGCTGAAGGCGATACGGCGGTCGAGCGCTACAGCCACAAAATAGGCACACTGCGCCCGTTGCTTTTCCGTCCAGGACCGGAAAGAGGGGATCATCCGCACCATGCTCCAGTTCAGAAAACTCAACAGACCGAAGTACGTGCGTACCGCCCGGATCTCGCGGCGATCATTGGGGCGTTCCGGACAGAGCTGGAGGAGTTGCACGACTCTTGAGAAGTCCTCACTGCGCGCGCCTGCAACCGTGATTCCGATTACGTCGCGCGTCTCAAATGAAAGAGGCTGTTTTGCAGACGCGGCGATGAGCGAGCGGCAGTAGGAGACAAAGAACTGCAGCAGTGCCGCCAGGGAGAAGATGAGAATGATCGAGGCCATCATCGCGGCACCATCGTCAAACGAGCGGGAGCCAACCGCGCCTCTTCCGGAAGCCGCCAGATGGCGTACGCCCAAGCAAGGGGCAATAAGCAGCCGATGATCGGCGGCAGATATCCCCAAACGAAGTGCAATTCCGGGTACAGATTCCGCAGCGCATAATTCGCGGCAAAGACGCTGAAGTACACTCCCGTGGACAGCACAAGCTGGATCAGGCGGGTGCGGGTCTCGCGCAACTTCATGATGGCGCCCCAGAGCAGATACGTGAGCACCAAGCCGATAAAGTATAGGTTTTGGGAGAGCTCCACGACGAAGCGCGTCAGAATCCGCGCGGACGACTGCTGGACGATCGCAAACGTAAACGCTGCGGTTCCAGCCATCAGAAGCAGAGCCCCGACTCGCACATACCTCTCTGCCTTCATTTCCTCGAATACGCGGGAATAAAGACTGATGAGTGTGAAGTACAAACCGATCGTGAGGAGCGCGTCGGAATAGTAGTAAAAGTAGAAGTATTCCGAAGACTTAAAGCCGTAGTGCGATAAGACCTGAAAGCGGGCAAGGCTGAGGACGCACGATGCGCCCATGTAAATGTTGAGTATAAAATACCGGCGGAAGGCCCCGCGAGAGAGCGAACACACCACCACTGCCGCTTCAAAGAGCGTGCATAAAAACCAAATCACGTATTCGAATGGACCAGGCACTTTATCGTCCTTTGCCCTGGTCCACTTAGCGGCTTCAGAACATTAGCCGCTGGGGTGGTTCAACTACTACCAGGGCGACGGCGGAACTGGTGCTCCACCGTTCTTCCATGGACTTGGTGGAACCGGTGCTCCGCCATTCTTCCAAGGAGAGGGCGGAACCGGCGCTCCACCATTGGCCATGATCACAGACCCATCTGCATGGGTTGTAACCACGGTGCGCAAGCTCATGGCCCCGACCAGGACAATCATCACGAGTAGAACGACAGCGAGCAATTTGGACATTGAGTACCCCCGCGGGATAAAACTACAGGTAGTACTCTATCCATCGCTACGCCGAAGTCAAGTGGTTAGGGCAAAGAACTTGTGCCTAAACGGTAAACACCTCTCCCTATCGGCCGTTCGTCTGGCATTCGCCTCAGGCGCGGCCGATTCGTACCTTTGACCGCCCGCAGATTAGATTCTAGGACTGTCTTGGTCAACGGTACTGTAGTACTAAGTCTCCTAGGACTCTTGGAGGCCTGCGACGGTCCCTTCCGGAAGACACTGCGGGCCCCAATCCTGCCCTCTCTGGCGCGAGCCCCGGCTTGACACTGCTCGACAAGACTCCGTACCATGAAAAATTGTTCCGGGCCGGCGTAGCTCAGTGGTAGAGCGAGGGTCTCATAATCCCTAGGCCGGGGGTTCGATTCCCCCCGCCGGCACCAACACTTCTTCCCTCAGGGTTCAGAGCGGCAGGAGACTGCACCAACTCATTGCCCGGCACGGGCGTTGACATCTCCAGGTCGTTTCACAGAGGATGACCGCCCGATGCCCGCCTCCCAAATCGTCTCACGCTCCTCACCCGCAGTGCTCCTGGTCAATCCCACGGCCGGCGGTGGCCGTGCTGGGGCGATTCTTCCGCGGCTCGAGAGATTTTTCGTTTCGCAAGCTATACCCGTCGAGGTACTGCGTACAGCAAGCTCTGAAGAACTCGCCGTCCGCGCAAAGGCAGCGATCGGAAATGGACGAAGGCTCCTGATCTCGGTGGGTGGAGACGGCACTTTTCAAGGCCTCGCGAATGCCGCCGCGGGGACGAACACCCTCCTGGGGATCATTCCGGCGGGTGGGGGGAATGACTTTGCTGCCGCTGCCGGTTTGCCAAAAGATCCCATCGCCGCTGCCCAGGAGATACTTTGCGGACTGCCCCGCGCGATGGACTTGCTGCGCGCACGCACTGCGGACGGAAAGGTCCGGATGTATGCGGGTGGCGGTGGGCTCGGGCTTGACGCAGAAACTGCGAGCTATGCCAACGGCACGCTTCGCCATCTGCCGGGAGCACTGCGGTACGCCGTTGGAGCGTTCTGCGCGCTGCTCCAGTTCTCAGCACCGGAAGTTACATTGGATTTTCCCGACGGCGAGCATCCCCAGTCGAAATCGATTGTCTTGCTGGCGGGCGTCCTCAACACACCGACCTACGGGGCGGGTCTTCGATTTGCCCCGGAAGCGCAGCCGGATGATGGGTGGCTCGATGTTGTTCTCGTCGAGCGCTTGGGAGCGCTTGAAGTGCTGGAGGTACTGCCACGACTCATCCAAAGTGGATCCGTGGGGATTCCGCAGATTCGGCGATTTCGCGCGCGGCGAGTGCGCCTGTCCGCGAATCGTTCCACGATGTTCCACGGAGATGGAGAGATTCTGGGCCCGGCGCCGGTGGATATTGAAGTGGCCCGGGGAGTTGTCCAGGTCCTAACGGGGCGTCCGACCCCGCGACGCTGAACCCATCACGTCGTGCGAATCAGCTGCGTTTGCGGTCCAGCTTCAGGCTGATGACGATTTCCTTGCGGTTGTCAAAGCTTGAAACGGTGCGCGTGGGTGATTTGGCGCTGTCTTTTTCGGCGTGGATTTCGTAGTCCGCATTGGGGTCGAGGCCGCTGAAACGGAAACTCCCCGCGTCATCCGCGATCCGGCTTTGCACCGCCTGGGTTCGCATGTTCTTGAGAAAAACGACTGCGGCTCCGACCGGGCTCTCCTCCTTGTCGGAAACCACGCCGCTAACGGTGCGGAGATGCGCTGCACGCTTGGTATCCTGCGCGATTCCCACGCTTGCCAGGAGAAAGAGCGCGACCAGAAAGCCTGCGATGTGTCTCGGTGCAGTCATTTTTTCCCTTTCGTCTTGCCGCCGCCGGCAAGCTCCATGCGGAACACCATATCTTCTTCCCGTGCGCCGCTCTTCGCATCCACCTTCTTTGCTTGCTCTCCGAAACCTTTTGCGCGAACAACCAGTTCGTAGTCAGCGCCTTGGGGAACGCGCACGGCGAATTCACCCCGCGAGTTTGTCCGGGTCTCCCACCGGAATTTCTTCTCGCCACTCCTACGGATGCGCAACTCCGCGCCGGGCAACGCCAGCGCCTTTTCGCTGAAGACCGTACCGCGCATCAGAAAATCGCTGGCATGACTGTATTTCTTGCTTTTTGACTTCGCGGCTGCAGTTGCTGCTGGCGACGAAGTCTGCGGCTGCGGCGTGGAAGATGGCTGCTGCCCGCAGAACGCTCCGGTGCCTGACAGTGATCCGAAGAAATACAGGCCGAAGGCGGAAATCCGCAGGAATTTCTTCATGCTTCGGCTCCTCACAAATTAGATGGCGGGAAGGGAAACCAGGATGCCCGGCTTCACGGACGCTGTTTTTCCGGCAAACATCGGGAACTCAAGGCGGAGGACCGAAGGACGCAACAAGCTACTCCTCTTCCTCCTCTTCCTCATCTTCGTCTTCGTCCGTGTCATCATCGTCTTTTTTGACCGCCTCGGCGTCTTCCTCTTCGTCTTCCTCATCATCGTCCAGATCATCGGAGATGGGATTGAGGCGGACCGGGTGCGTCTGAACGACCTCCAGCTCCGTTTCGCATTCGGGACAGCTGAGGATCTCTCCCTCTTCCATTTCGTCTTCGTCCACATCAATTTCGGCGGCACAATCCGGGCAGCGAATCACGGCTGCGTCCTCCTCGAGGAATTGCCCCGGGCTCGGTCCCGAAACCGGCGACCGGCACCGACCGGCGTATTATATACCGTGGCAGGAAAAGGCATTTTCCGCAAGCAGCGACTCTCCGCAAGAAGCAACGCGGCACGCAGCAGCGGAGGCGAATTGACAACCACCCGGGAATTTCCAGAACGGCCGGTAGTAGGCGTGGGCGGGGTAGTGATCGAAAGCGCGCGCGTGCTGCTGATCCGGCGGGGCGCGGAGCCACTCCGCGGAGAATGGTCCATTCCCGGCGGCGCGCTGGAGCTCGGTGAATCGCTGGCGCAGGGAGTTGCCCGCGAACTGCGTGAAGAGACCGGTCTCGAAGTGCGCTTGCTGGAGTTGATCGAGGTGTTCGACCGCATCTTCTATGCGCAGGACGGGAAGCTTGTCTCAGCGCCCGTAGGAAGTGTCGCGAAGCCGCGTTACCACTACGTGATTGCCGACTATCTCTGCGAACGTGCCGGCGGCGAGCCGCGAGCCGGGAGCGACGTGACCGATCTGGCGTTCGCGCTCGAAGAAGAGCTTCCCCAGTTTCATCTCACGGAGACCGCCACGCGGGTGATCCGCAAAGCGTTTGCCCTTTCGCGCGCCCGCGCTGCGGAAAAATAGGCCGCCGCGCGTCTTGCTTTCGGAAACCTGCTCTCTTACGGCTTATTGTGCCTTGGCGATTTCAATGCCGCCATTGGAATTAACGAGCTGTAGCTGGCAACCGCCTGCGCCGATGGTTCCGTTGAGGGATTCCCCGCCGAGGGTGCCGGTGGCGGTAACCGGGAGCTCCGTCGTGACCCGGCCGAAGGACGTGCGCGCGGAGACGTTGTAGCCCACTCCTTCCGGGACGCGCACTTTGATCGAGGAAAAAGAGGTCTTGAGCGAGACGTCGCGGCAGCCACTGGCGGGCTTACTCAATGCGGCATAGACCGCCCCGTTCTGGTTGTCCACGCTGACGCGGCCCCCCACGCCTTCCAGGGATACGCCGCCGAAGGAAGTCCGCACGGTGGTGTCCCCCTTAACGCTTTTTGCTGTGACCGAACCGTTCGAATTCTCGACGCTGAGATTTCCGCTTATCCGTTCAATGGTCACAGCGCCGAAATTCGTTTTTGCATAGGTGTCGCCGCCGATATCGGCCAGGTGGATGGCGCCATTGCCGGTGACCGCGCTCACGCCCTTCTGAAGATTTGCGGCATCGATTGCGCCGAAGGAGGAGCGCAGCGTGGCCGAACTCCGCGCATCGCGGACATACACTTTGCCGTTGGAGGTTTGCGCGTCGAGCGATCCGCCGACATTCTCGATTTCGATCCCGCCAAAGGAGTTGCGGAGGGTCACCTGGCCGTGGAGCGAGCTGCCTTTCACGCGGCCGTTGTTTGTGGTGCAGTTTACGCGTCCGCGCACGTCGCTGAGGGTCACGTTGCCGAAGCTGTCGCTGATCTCGGCGTTGCCGTCGATGGCCGCGATCTCAACGGCTCCGTTGTTGTCCCGCACGGTGAGATCTCCATGGACATTTCGCACCGTGACGTTGCCGAAGGAGTTCGTGATCGTCGCGCCCGCGCCCGCCTCAACCAGCTCGATGCTTCCGTTTCCGCCGGTCAGCGTCACGCCGCCACGGATGTTGGCGGCGCGTATCTCGCCGAAGCGTGTGCGTACCTCCAGCGAGCCCTGAATGTCCGCGGCGCGCACCGCGCCGTTATTGTTGTTCGCGGTGACCCCGCCGGACGCTTTGGTGATCTCGATCGTCCCGAAGGAATTGGCCAGCCGCGCCGGGCCTGCGTCCTGCACGGTCAAAGAGCCGTGGCCGTTCTCCAGGCCGGCGGCGCCGTGGATTCCGGTGGAGCTGATGTTGCCGAAGTTGTTCTTCACGTTCAGCGGCGCGTCCGCCGGCATGGCGATGTCATAATCCACCGAATACGAAGTGTGCTTGCCGAAAGAGAACCATTTCTTCACTTCGTCCGGATAAACGGTCCTGATGCGCACGCCTTCGCCGGTCTGCTGAACTTCGATCTGAATCTTCTGCGAAAATGCATCGGACTCCGGGCGCGAGCTGGATTGCACGCGAATGGTCGCGGAGATCTTCACCTCATGCCCCGAATCGCCGTGAATCCGGACCTCGCCGAATCGGTGATCCACGCTGACGGATTGCCCTTGGCCCAGCGTCAGCGTCTTCTCGAACCTGCGCACGACCTCATCCTGTGGCGAGCCTTCCGCGGCAACGGCGGGAAGCGCGCCCGCGAGCAGGACGGTAACGCCGGCGAACAAGAGGTATCTTGCGAGCCCGCTTCTGCCGGCGGGCGGGCTTGTCTTGCCGATCATCGTTTTTCCTCCAGAATCTCTCCGAGCGTCTGCTGTTTTTTCTGATACATGGCCAGCAACTGGCGGCGCAGGTGCGCGTTGGACGGATTGAGCCCCGCCTGTGCGCGGAGATCGTCGATGGCGCTGTCAATCACCAGCAGCTTCTCGCGATAGCTGGTGAGCAGCGGCGAAGACGAGTTTTCGAGCTGCGGCTTGGTCTGTGCAGCGAGCTTGTCAATCGCCTGCACGTAGGCCGCTTCGCTGCGCTCGACTTCGCCGAGGGCGCCGTTCTTCAGGAAATGCGCATCGCGTGCTGTCTCCGGATGCGGCCGGTTAGAGAGGAGCAAGAGGGCCGACCCCGTCAGGAGGGCCAGGAGCGTTGCGGCGGCGGCAGCCGTCTGCCAGGTGAGCGAAAAATTGCGCCAGGAAGCAAACCAGCTCCAGAGTCGGGCGGTTCCGGCATTGTCGCGCTGCGAAGCGCGCTCTGTCCCTGCCACAAGATTGCGCCGGATGTTGGGCCACAGCGCGGGCGAATCCCACTCCTTGTGCAGTTCGCGCGCGGCGAGCGAGAGGCTGTTCCAGGCGCGCAATTCTTCCGCGCAGGAGGGGCACGTCTTGGCGTGCTCTTCAATGGCCGCGTGTTCCTCGGGCGCTGCGTTTTGCAGAATGCGTTCGAGATCGTTACAGCTTGCGTGCATGGTCATTTCCTTGTTCCGCGGCGGTATTCACTCCGGCCGCCCCGCGGCGCGCGGCGGTTCGAGCATCTTGCGCAATGTCCGCTTGGCCTGAAAGAGCGCGTTCTTGGAGACTGCTTCGGAGACGTTCAGCATCGCGGCGATTTCCGCGTGCGCGAACCCTTCCACTTCGTAGAGCAGAAAAATTTCGCGCTGGCGCTGCGGGAGCTGGGCAAGCGATCGCTCTAGCGCCAGCCGCAACGACGGATGCGCTCCCGGCCCCGGGCGCTCCACCGCCGCTTCCCCGGGTTGCGGCTCTGGATCCTGAACTTCCTGACGGCGCACGCGGCGGCGGCGCATGTCGTAGCAAGCATTGACCAGAACGCGAAACGCCCAGGTGGAGAACGCCGATTGCCCGCGAAAACTCGAAATCCCTCGCTGAATCTTGAGGAACGTTTCCTGTACGGCATCCTCGGCGTCGTCCCGGGTACCGAGGAGATGGCGCGCGAGGCTCTTCATGCGCGCGCCGTGGAGTTCAAAGAGGCGCTCGTAGGCGGAAAGATCGCCCGCCCGGCACGCCGCGGCCAGAGCCGAATCCTCCTGGGATGCGGCTCCACCCCCGCCGCTTTTTCTCCCGGCCAACCGCTCGGAACTCTCCACTCGCTTCTCCTGATGGCGCTGGACCGGGGAGATTCTAGTCCCCCAGGGCAGCGCGAGTCCCGCGATACCCATGCTCTTCTCCTGGAGAATAGACGACGGAGAAAGGCAAAACGTCAAAGTTTGGTTTGGGGGATTGGCGCTCGCAAGAGCGTGCCGGATCAGGGGATTCTGAGCGGCGAGTCGGTGTTGGAACGAAGACCGGGTTCAAGCCCCAGGTACACCTTGGCGTGCAGAGGGCTGTTCTCGTGGCCAAGCAGTAGGTGCGAAGTCCAGTCCGCGTCGGTGATGAACAGCCGCAGACCTTGCGCATTCGCGGGCACGTCGAAGACAAATTTCGTGGTGTAGGACTCGCCCGGACCAAGCGGCTGGGAGAGGGGCGTACTAATGGCGCCCGCGCGAGTGAGTGCAGCCTCTCCTTCCGGCGAAGTGGAGATGGCGTGGCCCGCGTCATCGACGAGAAGGACGCGCCGGGGATTGGGTGTCAACGGGCCGTTGCCGCGGTGAGAGGAGATCGTGTTTTCATCGAACCACGTCTTGACCTGCACCAGGACGAATCTTCCCCGAGCGGCGACTGGTTCCAACTCGGGTCCGAGGCTCGCGGCGCTTTGTACACCGGCAATGGAATAGGCGATGTGGCAATCGATTTCGCAAAAGTATTTCCAGCCGCCGGGCGGAAGGATCTTTTCACGGCTGAACAGGGACGCCCCGCCGAGGAACAGGCCATAGCAGGCCAGAAGCGCAGTACAAGCGACGCCCCCCAGCACTGCGAGAAAGGACGAACGCCGGACCGCGCCGTAGAACAAAATCAACGCGCTAACGCCCAGCAGGAAAAGCGTGCCCAGGAAGCCGAGCACCACGAACGGCGCGAAGTGCGGCATAAATTCGTTCATAACGTCTCCTTTACGCAGAGAGAGTGCCGGGAAGAGCGCCTCGCGTGCGCTCCCGCCGAGAGAATTCTTCCAGGGCCGCGGCAAGGTCGGCCGCCGTGAAATCAGGCCAGCGTTTCTCGACAAAGAGCAGCTCGGCGAACGCGGATTCCCAGAGAAGGAAGTCGGAGAGCCGGTGCTCTCCGCCCGTGCGAATCAGCAGGTCCACCTCGTTCGAACCGCCGCGATTCACCTCGGTGAGGACATCGCCGAAGCGCTCCGGGGAAAGCTCGGTGACTTTGTAAAACCGGCAGGCGGCGTGGAAGATCGCATCGCGTGAAGAATAGTCGATTGCCAGGCGAACATGCAGCCGAGCTCCCCGCGCCGTGGCGGCCTCCGCATCGGCGATGACCTCGCGGAGTGTTGCGGGAATGCGGTCGCGGCGGCCGAGGATACTCAGACGGACACCCTCGTTTACGCAATGCGTGGTTTCCGTGAGCAGGTACTCGTGGAGCAGGCCGAGGATTGCGCGGACCTCGGCGGCGGGGCGTTTCCAGTTGGCGGAGGACAGCGCGAAGAGGGTCAGCGTGCCAATGCCGAGACGCGGCGCGGCTTCGATCACGCGGCGGGCCGCTTCGGCGCCGGCACGGTGGCCCGCCGAGCGCGGCAGGCCGCGCGAGATGGCCCAGCGTCCGTTGCCATCGGTGATGATGGCGACGTGCAGGGTGTGGCCGGATGCCAGCGCGCGGGATTCCGGGACGCTCCTGGGAACGATGTGGGTTTGCTGGTGCAGGGTCATGCTCATGAAAAGACTTCTTTCTCCGCCTCAGGTTCTGTGTTGTGAACTACTTTGTAATGCAAAGTAAGAGTGCAAAAAAATTTTGCGCCGTCAGCGGTCGCGCGTCGCCCGGATCAATGCCTCCATGTGGTTCAGGTAGCGCTCCAGTGCGCGGCGCCCCGCGGCGGCCAGCCGGTATTCGGTCTTCGGCAGACGGCCGGCGAACGATTTCGTGCAAACGATGTAGCTGGCCTCCTCGAGCTTGCGCGCGTGCACGCTCAGGTTGCCGTCGGTGGTTTTCAAGAGAGCTTTCAGTTCGTTGAACGTGAGCGAGCGGTTGACGGCCAGGGCGCTGACGATTCCGAGCCGGATACGCTCGTGGATCAGGCGGTCGAGGTCGGCGGCGACGGCTTCGCGGGATTGTCCGCGCACCGCGGAGAGAGACGTCTCTCGTCCGCGCTGCATCCGGTCTTGCGCTGCCGCTGAAGATTTCGCCACGCCAGCCTCCTTTCTTCCCGATTATCCGCCGTGATGGCGCGCGATCCAGCCGCCAAAGCCGATCTGCAACGCGCCGAATCCCACGGCCATGAAAATATCGCGCCACTGGGCTGGCGAATAGAGTGCCGCGGCGCCCAGCGCCATCAGGCACATTCCCATCACCGGAACGACGCGCACGGAGAAAGCGCCGCCCGTCAAAATCGCCGTGCCGTAGAGAAGCAGCCACAGGCCCGGCAGCGCGGAAATCGCGCCGATCCCAAAGAGCACGAATGTAAGCAGCGCGCCGGCGAGGATCGGCGGCGCAAAGCTCAACAGGAATTTGCGGCCCGGGCCGGAGAGCAAGGGCAGATTGGCGCGATGCGCCTTGTGCGCGGCGGCGGGTGCGGCGATGGCGATGGCCACGAGCGCTTCGACGAGCCAGACAGCTAACCAGGCGCGGGGAGTGGTCTGCCACGCGGCAATCACAGCCGCAGCCAGCGCGGTGAAGCCCATGGCCACGCCGCCCCAGCCGGGGACGGCGGTAAATTCTCCGGCTCGCTCCATGGTTTCGCGGATGTAGCGGAGATGGTCCGCGGCGCGGGCGTCAATAGGGATGGGCTCGTGCTGTGGGGAGCGGATGGGTCCGGCGTTGGCCATAGGGGAGAGGCTACCGGAGGCGGTCCGGTTTGTCAAGTACTTTATGATGTAAAGTAAAGACCGCCCCTGGCAAGCGGCCTGCCGGCGCCGCCCCGGAAGCGATCCCGGGCTGCTACGTCGAACGCGGGTAGCGCCCCAGGAGAGAGTTCCAGCGGATGGTGAACATGTCGAGAAACATCTGCACGCTGTCGCGCAGCATGTTCACTTTGGTCGCCGGGCTGTGCGCCCAGCGGACGGGAAGTTCCACGACGCGCAGACCGTGATGCCGCGCCAGGTAGAGCAGCTCGGGGTCGAAGCCGAAGCGTTCGATGCGCTGCTGCTCGAAGAGGATCCGGCAAGGCTCGCGGCGAAATGCCTTGAAGCCGCATTGGGTATCCACGAACGGCAGCCGGAGGCACACGCGGACGACGAGGTTGAAGACCTGCCCGGCAAATTCGCGGAAGGGCGACTGGTGAACGCTGATCAGGCTGCGGTCGAGCGCGCGCGAGCCGATGGCCACGTCGTGGGTCTCGAGTGCGCCAAGAAGTTTGTCCGCTTCTTCGATCGGAGAGGACAGATCGGCGTCCGTGAAGATCACCACCCGGCCGCGGGCCTCCAACATCCCTCGGCGCACACTGAAGCCTTTGCCGCGGTTGATGCCGTTCGGCAGCACGTGCAGCGCGGGAAATTGTCCGCGAAACGACTCCGCGACATCGGCGGTGCGGTCCCGCGACCCGTCGTCCACCACGATCACTTCGGTTTCGCGGCCACTCGCGCGCACATACGCGAAGATGCGCCGCAGGGTTTCCGGCAGACGAGCCTCTTCGTTGTACGCGGGGATGATGACGGAGAGTTCGGGGATGGCGCCGCTCATGGGGAGTGCGATTCCGTCCACCCATAGCGCCCGACGAGCGGCACAAAGCGGCAGGGATCCAGCCCCCGGGTGTGAATCCGGCCTTCGCGTTTTTCAATCAGGCGCAGTTCCTGATCTTTCTCATCGCCGACCGGGAGGATCATCCGCCCTCCTTCGGCGAGCTGCGCGACCAGCGGGGGTGGAACAAGGGGAGCGGCGGCCGCGACAAGAATCGCATCGTAGGGAGCAAACTCCGGCAGGCCCAACGTGCCATCACCGCAGTGCACATGGACATTGGCATAGCCGAGGCGCCGCAGGCGTTCTGCCGCGTCGCGGGCGAGCGGAGCCAGCCATTCAACGGTAAAGACGTCTGCCGCGAGACGCGAGAGAACCGCCGCCTGGTAGCCGCAGCCTGTGCCGATATCGAGAACGCATTCTCTGCCGGTGAGGCGCAACGCGGATGTCATTGCCGCAACGATGTACGGTTGCGAGATGGTTTGTCCTTCGCCGATGGGCAAGGGCGCATCATCGTAGGCGTGCGCGCGCAGCTCGTCCGGGACAAAATCCTCGCGGGGGACAGCGGCCATCGCAACCAGAACGCGTGCGTCCGTGATTCCGCGCCGGCGGAGCTGATTCTCGATCATTACGCGGCGGGCCGCGGCAAATTCGCCGGAGGGCCGCGCGAGCTGCGCATCGGGCGATTCGCCGTCTGAATCTTGGCGGGGATGAGCTGGGGAATCCACGGCTTCACGCGTGCGACGCGGCAGCCGTGTGGCGCTCCCAGGCGCGCGTGGTGAGAATGTCTGCGATCTGGTCGAGGGCGAAATCGCACTCGTCTTCACGGTTGTAGAAATGCGGCGAGAGGCGAATGCCGGCCTTCGGCCGGTAGTCCACCAGGATCTCCCGTGCCAGCAGCTCGCGGCAGACCTCCGGCGCGTTCGGGCAGTCCACCGAGACGGTGCCGGCGCGCTCGGCGGGATTTTCGGGCGTATTGACGCGCCAGCCGCGCGCGCGCGCGCCGTCGAATATGCGGCGCGTGAGGCGCATGGACTTCTCCCGGATCGCCTGGATGCCGACTTCATTCAGGATCCTGAGCCCGGGACGGCAGGCGAAAAGTGCCGGGATGTGCGTCGTGCCGTTCAAGTAGCGGTAAGAGTCCTCCCGCGGTTCGATGGCCCCAGTTTCGAAGCTGAAGGGGCGCTGGTGCGCGAGCCAGCCGGTGAGCGCGGGCCGCAGCTTCGCGCGCAAGTCTTCGCGGATGTAGAGATAGCCGACACCGGGGCCGCCGCAGAGCCATTTGAGCACGCCGCCGACGGCGAAATCGGCGCCCAGGGCGCGCACGTCGAGGGGAATCGTGCCCGCGGCCTGGAAGCAGTCCAGGATGACGTGAGCGCCGACGCGGTGCGCGCGCTCGATGATGGCCTTGGCGTCCACGATGTACGCGCTGCGGAAGAGGACCTGCGAGATGGGTACGAGAAGCGTGGTTTCATCGATGGCCGCAAGGAATTTTTCGAGCGGAAGGCGGATGCCGTCCTCGCTCGCGACGGTTTCGACGCGCGCGCCGAAGCGCCGCTGTTCGTTGTAGAAATACTGGATCGAGGGGAACTCCAGGTCCACCATCACCACTTTGTTGCGCGGGCCGCGAAAATCGAAGCACGAGGCGATGATGGCCTCGATGATGGTGACATTCTGGTGCAGAGAAATCTCGCCTCGGCGGGCGCCCAGCAGCGGCGCGATCAGGTCGCCGGCGTCCACGGCCATTTCGAACCAGCCTTCTTCCCAGGCCCGGACGCCGCGCTGGGCCCAGGAATCGGCGTAGCCGCGCATCTCGTCATAGACGGCGCGGGGCATCGCCCCCAGCGAGTTGCTGATCATGTACGTGGTGCGCTCGAGGATGGGAAACTCCGAGCGCCATTTCAGCAGGGTATCCATGGAAACTCCTGAGGGTCAGATGCAAACTGCGGCCTGCCCCTCGAATGGGTATAATGCCGCCAGAGGCCTGTCATGGGCAAACGATATGTCCTGAGCGGGTACGTGGAGCAAGCGCTCGGGCAAGCGCAGTATGACAAGCTGGAAGACGGCTCTTATGCGGGCCGGATTCCAGTGTGCCCCGGCGTCATTGCCTTCGCAAACACGCTGCGCGACTGCGAAGAAGAACTTCGCTCGACGCTCGAAGATTGGATTCTACTCGGCCTCAAACTCCGCCACCATTTGCCTGTCCTGGGAAACATCGATCTGAACAAGGAACCCGCGCGTGAGCCGGTGGATACCGTGTAAGCGGCGGGAGTTTATCCGCCGCCTGCGTGTTCTTGGCTTCGATGGACCATTTTCCGGCACACGTCATCAGTTCCTTGTCTGCAAGCAGAACCGTTTAACTATCCCTGCCAACGAAGAATATTCGGTTCCTCAGCTTCGCATGATGCTGCGGGAAGTTGCTCTGATTCTCGGGCGCGAAATCGAGCTTGAAGAATGGGAACGCCTCTAAGCCCTTGGAACTGGTTCAGGCTGATTTGCTTCGGATGCGCGACCAAAGCAGATAGCACAGGGAAATGAAGGCGAGCCAGGGGACGCCGGCCTGAAGGGTGATGCGCAAGCCAGGGACCCACCAGGTGGAGATAAGCACAGCCATCAGCGCAGTGAACCCCAAGAGGGAGCTCCACGGGCCGCGGGGAGCGAAGCGCAACGGGGGTTTAGGAGAGCGAGCGGTGGCGTGGCGAAATACCAGGTGCGTCACCAGAATCATGATCCACACGAAAATTCCGCCGAAAAACGCGGAGCCGAGCATGTAAACGTACGCCGTGGCGTGGAACCAGTGATCGAGAATGATTGCGGCGACCATTCCGGCGCTGGAAACCAGCAAGGCTGGAACGGGCGTGCCGCGACGCGTCAGAACTCCCAGCGGGGCCGGTGCATAACCACCCCGCGCCAGAGAAAAAATCATCCTCGAGGTGAGATACAGATTGCAATTCACGCTGGAAAGAGAGGCCGACAGCACGACGAAGTTCATCACCCAGGCTGCTGCGGGAATGCCGACCGTCTGAAAGACGCGGACAAACGGACTTTCGCCAAGGCCCACCTGATTCCACGGGACCACGCCAACGACCACAGCCAAGCCGCCGATGTAGAAGATGCCGAGGCGGAGAAGCGTCCAGCGCATGGCGCTGGGAACGGCAATTTCCGGCCGCGCGGCCTCACCGGAGGTGACCGCCACGACTTCGAGACCCAGGTAACTGAAGATGGCCATGGCCACGCCGAGCCAGACTCCCATCCAGCCATGCGGGAGAAAGCCGCCGTGTTCGGTGTAGTTTGTGGCGCCGATGCGCGGAAATCCAATTCCCAAAAGGAGTGCGGCGCCCAGCACGAGAAATATCGTGATGGTGACCACCTTGATCATCGCGAACCAGTATTCGAACGAGCCGAAGCTCGCAACGCTGCGCCCGTTGACGTACACCAGTGCGGCGGAGAACGCGGCAATCCAGACCCAGGCGGGAATGTCCGGGAAAAAGAGCTTGCAGTAGATCGAAGCGGCAACAACTTCGCTGCCGATGGCGACGACCTGGCAGAGCCAATAGGTGTAGCGGACCACGAACCCGGCCCACGGGTGGATGTACATCTCGGCGTACACCCCGAAGGAACCCGCCACGGGATGCGCCACGGCCATTTCCGCGAGCGCCCACATGACGGTGAGGGCGATGAGACCGCCCGCGCAGTAGCTGAGGATTACGCCGGGGCCGGCAAGCTTCACGGAGATGGCGCTGCCCAGGAAGAGACCCGTGCCGATGGCGCCGCCGATGGCGATCATGGAAAGCTGGCGCGGGGTCAGGCTGCGGTGCAGGCCGGATTCGCGCCCGAGAATCGCGGCATGTCCGCCATCGCTCGGCGCGGGCCGTGCCTCGGTGGGGGTGTCCGGCATGGGGCGCCATCCTAGCAGAATTGAAGCAGTCTCCAGCCAGGAAACGCCTGTTCCTCAGGACAGTGCCGCACGGAGCACGACTGTCCCCGGAGGGCCGCGGGCAGCGGCGGCTGTCCTCATACAATCAGGGTGTCCGCGCCGAAGGCGCGCACACCGCGGCCGGCTCAAGCAGCATCCGCGGCACTTTGGGAGGCGGTCATGAAAGCGGTTCTGGCCCTCATTGCTCTATATGTCGTTGCATTCCTGGTGGCGGTGGGAAGCGCGTCGCAGAGTTCGCAACCGGCGAAGCCGGACGCGGCTGCCGCGCAGGAACCGCAGGGAAAGTCACCTGTGACCGCAGCCATTGCCCCCGCGAAGGAAGCCGATATCCGGGCGCTGATCGAGCTCACCGGCGCGACCGACCTGATCCAGGATGCCGCGGACAAATCCGGCGGGCAGTATACGGAACGGATCACCACGCTCATGCCGGACAAGGACCGCGCGCAAAAACTCTCCGCCGCGTTCCTGGAGCGCTACAAGACGCACTTCACCTCCGACGAAATGACGGACCAGCTCGTCCGCCTCTACGACAAACACTTCACCGCCGATGAGATCAAGGGCCTTTTGCAGTTTTACGGATCACCGCTGGGGCAGAAGGTTGCGGCGGAGATGCCGCGGCTCACGCAAGAAATACAAACTGCTGGCCAGATGGTGAGCCAGCGCGCCGCGAAGGAAGCCTGGCAGGATCTGCGCGAACAGAATCCGGATCTCGCTCTCGCGCAGCGGGCCGACCGCGTGGGACGTCGAAGGCCGTAAGAACTACCAATACTCCTGACCGCAAATTTCCCAGAAAAGAGAATTCCCTCGCCGGGGCTGCCGCTGGCATCGCAGCTCTCGCTCGTGCCGACGCGCGAAGCGCGTCACTTGAAGCGCTTCTTGAATTTGACGTCGAGGCCAAACGTTCCGTTCTGATCGCGCAGGGCCACGATGGAAACGTTGCGATTGACGTTGTACTCCACCTGGATAATCTGCTGCTGTGTGGACGTTACGTTGGTGATGTAGGTGATGGTCAGGTTGCGCGCAACGCGCTGCTCCACGGTGACGCGAGCGGCGGCGTTTTGCGAAGAACCCGTGGTGCCGATGCCGCCGAGGCCCGGGTCCACGCGAAACCTCGTAACGCCGAAGAGGCGCTCGAGACGCCCGCCAACCTGGCTCGTGATCGCTTCGGAAAGCAACTGCGACGCGCCGGAGGTCCCGCCCTGATTCAAGCCTCCGCTGCGAGACTCCGCTTCGGACGATGTCTTGCCCATGGCCAGGAGCGTGACGATATCGTTGGGGGGCAATGGCGGGTCGGAGCGGTAGGCGAGAATGAGCTTGCTGGCGGGTCCGTTGAAGTTCAGCGTAATTTCGTACTGCTGAATCGTGGTCGTTGCTTCGACATTGATGACCGGGTCGAGCCGGAAGGGATTGGCAAAGTTCAGGTCGCCGCGCGACACCCGATACCGGTTCCCGGCGAAGGTCAAATCCCCGGAAAGGATGTGAATGTGGCCGAGGAGAATGGGGTGTTCCCACGTGCCGCGCGCATGTAGATTCGCTTCGGCTTCAAGCTCCGCGCCGGGCCACTCCATGCGCGCATCGGGCGCCGAGAGCGCTTCAACGTCGAACTGCAGATTGCGCAGAAAAGGCGAGGTCGTTGCAGGCCCGCTGATTCCCTCTTTGGCGGCCACCAGTGCTCCGGCGACCTGCAGCCCTTCCGTCAGGGTGACTCGTTCGACGGTGATGCGGCCGGAGAGCAGCCCGGCCTGCGGCGTGCCCGTCAGACGG
The DNA here is from genome assembly GCA_041497835.1 of Terriglobia bacterium. GTDB lineage: Bacteria > Acidobacteriota > Terriglobia > Acidiferrales > UBA7541 > Acidiferrum. The sequence goes on along the minus strand of JBGQHF010000005.1, from coordinate 557 downwards.
AGCGATCCTCCGGCGAGCCAGCTCATCCCTTCCGGATAGCGGATGCGCACGCCTGCGGTGCGCACGGTGATGTCATAGCGCAGCGGCCGGTCGGCGTAGCTGGCCGTGCCCGAGAGCTGCAGGGTGCCGCCGCCGGCCTCCGCCGTGACGTTTTCGAAAAAGAGCCGGTTGGCGTCGAAGACGAGGTCGCCGGTGATGGTGGAAAGGCCGGTCGGAAAATCGCGCACGCGGGCCGCCGCGTTTTCGATGTGCACCCGGCCATTGACGCGGGGACGGTCGAGCGTGCCTTCCACCGAGGCGTGGATTTGCGCGGGGCCGCGAGCCTCCAGCCCCGGGAAATATCCCGTCAGGAGCCGCAGGTTTAGAGAGCCGTTCAAGAGCAGGTTGACACGGCGCTCGCCGCTGAATTGGACGAGGCCGGCGATATCCAGGTTCGTGTCCGGCCCGCGGAAAATTCCCTGCGCGATGCGCAACTCGTCGCGCGAGTAGCGGAAGCGCACCGGGCCGTCGTTTTCCAGGCGCACACCGGCATAGTTGAGGACCAGGCGGGACAAACT
>JBGQHF010000004.1:0-81110 GCA_041497835.1 Terriglobia bacterium | reverse complement strand
AGCGACGTCAATCTTTTCGAATTTCCCATCCTGAAGTGCTGGCCGCAGGACGGCGGGCGCTTCATTACGTTTCCGCTGGTGTTCACCAGGAATCCGGAGACCGGGAAGCGCAATGTGGGGATGTACCGGATGCAGGTCTATGACGAGCGCACCACGGGCATGCACTGGCAAACGCAGAAACATGGCGCGGAGCATTTCCGCCGGGCGCGGCTGAAAGATCCTGAGGGGAGGATTCCCGTGGCCGTGGCCATCGGCGCCGACCCGGTCACGGCGCTGTCGGGGATGCTGCCCATCCCGCCGGACTTGGACGAAATGATGTTTGCGGGATTTCTAAGGCGCGAGCCCGTGGAAATGGTTGCGTGCGAAAGCTGCGACCTGGAAGTGCCAGCCAACGCGGAGATTGTTCTGGAGGGCTATGTCAGCCTGGATGAAATGCGCGTGGAAGGCCCTTTCGGGGACCACACGGGGTTCTATTCGCTGGAAGGGGAGTACCCGGTGTTCCACGTCGAGTGCGTCACCCACCGCAAAGACCCGATTTATCTGACGACGATTGTGGGGCCGCCGCCGCAGGAAGACTACTTCATGGGACACGCCGTCGAGCGCATTTTTCTCCCCGTGATGCGCATGCAGTATCCGGAAATCGTGGACGTGGCCATGCCTGCGGAGGGCATTTTTCATAACCTGATGATCGTGGCGATTCGCAAGTCGTACCCGGGCCACGCGCGGAAGATCATGAACGCCATTTGGTCACTGGGGCAGGCGATGTTCACGAAGGTGATCGTTGTGGTGGACCACGACGTCAACGTGCAGGACTTCAGCGAGGTAACCTGGAAAACGTTGTGCGCGCTCGATCCCGAGCGCGACGTTCAGTTTGTGCTGGGTCCGGTGGATACCTTGGATCACGCGGCGCGAGTTCAGGACTACGGCTCCAAGATGGGGATTGACGCCACGCGCAAGTGGGCTACGGAAGGTTTTGCGCGGCCCTGGCCGGATGAGATCCGCATGGATGAGGCGACACGTGCAAGAATTGACGCGCTTTGGTCCACGCTTGGTTTCAAACGATAACCGTCCATTGGTACAGGCCCGGAACGAGGCGAAACCGCAAGATATTGTGGTACTCGGGCCTGCATAACGCTAGATAGGAGGCAGAATGCCGGCAACTACCCCTCCATTGCCCCCAATTACCCCTATTCTTAGGACAACTTCGGCAATCATTCCCTTGACGGCCCGTGTTCCCCGATGTCATAACGGCTGCACGGGCCGCACCCGTGGGGTTCGCAGCGCAGTGGCGGGTGCGACAAAAGGTTCAGCCTTTGCAGGGAAAGGGCGTAAAGTGTTGAGCGCCTGGGGTGGCGTTCCTCGTGAACGAATCGCGCGAAGTGATGAACGTACGACAGGCGTCCCAGTATTTGGGGATTTCCGCGGACACTCTGTACCGTTACATCACGGAAGGCGAAATTCCCGCCTTCAAACTTGGTAATCGTTGGAAACTACGGAAAACGATCCTGGACCGTTGGATGGAACGCAAGATGAGCCAGGCGCACGCCAGGCGCCGCTAGCTCGGCGAGGGCGATAGGAAAAGAGGCCGCGTTATGTTCGGCATCGGAAAAGGGAGCAAGCAGCTGGTGGGACTGGACATCGGGTCCAGCTCCATCAAAGCCGTGGAATTGAAATTGACGAAGGCCGGCTACGAGCTGGTCAGCTTCGGCATGGAGACTCTGGCCCAGGACACGGTCGTGGACGGTGCGATCATGGACGCGCCCCAGGTGGCCAACGCCATCAGCAAGATTTTCGACACCCAGCGGATCAAGACCAAGAATGTTGCCACGTCGGTGTCGGGCCACTCCGTGATCGTCAAGAGAGTGCCGCTGCCGCTCATGAGCGAGGAAGAGCTGTATGACCGCATACCGGCGGAAGCCAGCCAGCACATCCCCTTCGATATCGCCGACGTGAACTTGAGTTATCAGCTTCTGGAATCCATGGATTCGCAGATGGACGTCCTGCTGGTGGCCGTCAAGAAAGACAAGATTTTGAACCACACCAACGTGCTCGCGCAGGCCGGCAAGGCCCCGGTGGTCGTGGATATCGACGCCTTCGCGCTGCAGAACTGCTTCGAAGTGAATTACGAGCCGGATGCCGGTCAGACCGTGGCGCTGCTGAATATCGGCGCCAGCGTGATGAACATCAATATCGTGCGCGGCGGAGTGCCGCTGTTCACCCGCGACGTTTCGGTCGGCGGCGCCCAGTACACCGACGCCTTGCAGAAAGAGCTGGACCTGAGCTTCGAGGATGCCGAGCGGCTGAAGAGGGGCGATCAGCTCCCCAGTGTCTCCGATGAGCAGAAGCAGCAGATTCTCCGCAGCGTCTCCGACATCCTGACGCTCGAAATTCAGAAGACGTTTGACTTCTTCCGCGCCACGGCCAGCGGAGAGAACATCCAGCGAATCTATGTGGCCGGCGGCACGGCGCGGGTGCCGGGCCTGGTGGATCTACTGAGAGAAGAATTTGCGATGCCGGTCGACGAGCTGAACCCGTTCCGCAAGGTGATGCTCAATCCTGCCCGGCACACCGACGACCAGATTCGCGAGCTCTCTCCACGGCTGGCAATCGCCGTGGGGCTCGCACTGAGGAGCTTTGACTAGCCATGATCCGCATAAACCTTCTCGGTCAACTGCGCCCCAAGGCCTCACGAAGGCCGGTCCCGCTGGGCTCTGCCTTGCCCACGGTGCTCGTCGGCGCGGGCATCCTTTTCGGGCTCGCGATTCTGACCTTTTACTACTTCACCCTGCAGAAGGATTTGGGCCAAGCACAGGACCGCATCAAGCAGTTACGGGCGCAGAAGACGGACTTGGAACAGATCAAGCAGCAGGTCGAGGCATTCGATAACGAGAGAAGGGTGTTGCAGCAGCGTGTGGCCGTGATCGAACAACTGCAGCGAGACCGCACCGGCGGCCAGGAACTGCTGGACATGGTGGCCAGTACCGTTTCTCGCACGGAAAACCTGTGGCTGACTTCGATGACGCGCAAGGGAGGTTCGCTGGCCATCGAAGGCGCGGCAGCTTCGGTCAATTCGGTGGCAAACTTCATCACCCAATTGAAGCGCTCCGGATATTTCCAGAAGGTCGAGATCAAGGAAACAAAGCAGGACGAGAAAAACGCCGCCGTGCAGACGTTCACGTTCCAGCTGTCTGCCGACATCGTCCCGCCCGGTGGGCCGGCGGCGAGGCCCGCCAGTGTTCCGGCGCAGCCGGCTGTAAAATCCACGGCTCCGGCGAAGAAAGGGTAGGGGACCGCCATGGCTAATCCGTTCCGCGACATGTCGGTAGTCATGCAGACACTGTTGGCCGTGGCCATCGTCGTCGTGCTCGTTGCGGTTGGCGTTTACGTTCCGTTTTCGCCGGTGGCGCAGACGCGCGAGTCCTTGGACAAGGCGGTTCAGGAGCGAGACAAGCTCAATCAGGAAGTCACACAGCTTCAGGTCTATCGCAACCGCTACAGCGAACTGAAGCAGCAGATGGAGGCGCTCAACAAGCAATTGGAAACGCTGAAGACCATCGTCCCGGAAGAGAAGGAAGTGGACGAATTTATCCGTTTGCTTCAGGGCGCGGCGAGCGCTTCCAACCTCCAGGTGCGCCGGCTGACCGCGCAGGCCATTAATCCAAGGGAATATCACTACGAGATGCCGTTCGAGGTGCAGGTGGACGGCCCGTATTTCAATATTCTTGATTTCTTCGGCCGGTTGAGCCGCCTCTCGCGGATCATTAATGTCGGCGATCTGTCGTTCCAGGATACGGAGAAGGGCGGAAGCGCGAAGTATCCGCTACGACCCGGTACGACCGTCGTGGGCACTTTCACGGCCACAACCTTTTTCACCAAGCCGGCTGACACGGTGCCCGCCGCAGCAGGGGCCAAGGCGTCCGCCAAACCGGCAGGGAAACCCTAAGCGGGGTTAAGCGAACTATGCGTTCTGTACATGCACTGCTACTGGGGATTCTGCTCACGCTGGCCGCACCCGGCCTGCGCGCGCAGGCCAAACCGTCCGTGGAGAAACCGGCGGCACCCGCGTCACAGGCGGCCAAGCCCGCACAGGTAGCGCCGAAGGCAGCTTCTGGTCCGGCGGCGAAGCCGGCCGCTCCTGCGACCCAGGCGGCTGCCAAACCTGCGCAGGCGGCGCCGAAGGCAGCTTCTGGTCCGACGGCGAAGCCGGCCGCTCCTGCGACCCAGGCTGCTTCCAAACCGGCCCAAGCGCCCGCACAGCCTGCGGCGAAGCCCGCGGCCAAGCCCGCTGCGGCAGCGCCGAAGCCGGGCGCCAAAACAGCTTCCAAGCCCACCCAGGCGGCTGCGAAACCGCCCGCGGTCGTGGCGAAAAAGGCCGCCAAGCCAACAAACAAGAAGGCGGCTGCCCCTGGCGGAACTCCTGCCCAGGAGGAAATCAGGATTGCCCGGCGGGATCCATTTGAATCGTTGGTAGGGCGGCAGCAGAAACAGGCCCAGGCAGGACCGGCCATCGCCGGCAAACCCGGCCTGGTGATTTCAACACTTCGGCTCGACGGGGTCGTGCGTGCTCCGAATGGGATGATCGCCGTTGTCACGAATCCGCAGCAGCGCACCTACTTCCTCCGCGAGGGGGATCAGCTTTACGACGGGCGGGTCGAAAAGATCATCATGGATAGTGTATCGTTCCACGAAGTGGGCAAGGATGCATTCGGCAAACCCGTGGAGCGTCAGGTGAACAAGAGAATTTACTCCAGTCCAGGAGAACAGCAATGAAGACGAACTGGCCGGCCATTCAATGTGGCTGCCTGCTCCTTGCAACAATGGCGCTTACGCCGAGCCCCGTGCTGGCGCAAGCGCGGGAGCCTGCAAGCGCCCCGCCGGGTAGCGCGAGCGGCGCGGCAGTCATCTCGAGCGTGGCGATCACCCAAGCCTCGCAGGGCGCGAGCGTGCGGGTGGCCGGCGAAGGCCGCCTCGATGCGCGCGCCATGCGCATGCGGAATCCGGATCGCCTGGTGCTGGACTTCACGGGCGCGCGGCTGGCGGTTCGCGAGACGGTCATCCCGGGTGTATCTGCGCCGGTCCGCGGCGTGCGCCTCGGGCAGTTCAGGCCCGACGTGGCACGCGTGGTCATCGATCTGAACGCCGAAACAACCTACGAGATCGCGCGGGATGGTTCCGCAGTCGTAATCTTTTTCAGCGCGGTGCCTCCCGCTTCCGTGGAAAAGCAGGTCAGCATCACAACAACGAACACGACGGCGGCGCAGCCCGCAACGCGTCGCGCGGACTTCCATTTTGTGCCGCAGGCTCCCCGCGGGGCACTCCATCGCCGGTCTTCGCCGCTCCCGGGGGTTTCGACGCCCGAGTTTGAATTGCCTCGCGAACTGACCCAGCCCTCATTCGCTTTGGCTTCGATGGGCGGCAAAGCCGCTATTCCGGCGCGCCCGGTGCAGCAGATTTCAACTAACTCCGGGAATGCCGCAGCGGTGGTGCAACAAACGGCAGGCGGCCCGCCGGCGGGCAAGTACACTGGCGAGCCCATCTCCGTGAACCTGAAGGAAGTGGATTTGCGCGATTTCTTCCGCCTGATCCATGAAATCAGCGGACTAAACGTCGTCCTGGATCCGGCGGTGAAGGGCACCCTGACGATCGTGCTCGACGAAGTGCCGTGGGACCAGGCATTGGACATCGTTCTGCAGAACAATGGCCTCGACAAGCAGCTCAACGGCAATGTATTGCGGATTGCCACCCACGACACGCTCAAGAAGGAAGCAGAAACTCAACGCGACTTGCAGAAAGCCCAGGCGGAAGCCATTGACCCCGTCACGGTAACGCGCGTCCTCAGCTATGCGAAGGCTTCCGCTCTGAAAGATACCTTGAAGCGGTTCCTGACCTCGCGAGGCGAGATCCTGGCCGATGAGCGTTCCAACCAGCTCATCATCCGGGATATTCCGTCGGTCATCCCGAATGTCGACAATCTGATCCGTCAGCTGGATCGCAAGTCCCAACAGGTGGAAATCGAAGCGCGCGTTGTTTCGGCGTCGAGGTCGTTCGCGCAAGACATCGGCGTACAGCTCGGCTTTGCGGGCCAGCACGCTACATGCTCCACGTGCATTACCGCGTTTGGAGGAAACCCCACGGTGGGCGAAAGCCCGGTAAGCACCGGCACGGGCATTGCGCCGCCCCCGCTCATCGGCGGCGGCTCCACCGGCGGCCTTCCATTTAACGTGAATCTGGGCGCGAATGCGCCGACGAGCGGTGTCTTTTTTGGCCACCGTTCCCCCAATTTCGCGATTGATTTCTTTATTTCCGCGGCCGAAGCAAAGGGCGCCGGCAAGCTGCTTTCGAAACCAAAGGTGATCACCCAGAACAACGAGAAAGCCACAGTCAAGCAGGGTACTAAGATCCCGATTCAGACGACGATCAACAACACCGTCTCCGTCCAGTTCATCGACGCGGTCCTGAAGCTGGAAGTGACTCCGCAGATTACCGCGGAGGGAACCGTGTTCATGGATGTGCTGGTCGAAAATACCCAGATTGATACCGGCATCCCGCGTGTGAACAATATCCCGGCGCTGAACACGCAATCCGCGGAGACCAAGGTGCTCGTTGCAGACGGCGGCACGGTGGTCATCGGGGGGATCATCATTACGCAACACCGTGTGGATATCACCCAGGTACCGCTTGTTGGCAGCATCCCCGTGATCGGCCACCTCTTCCGCAGGCAGAACGTCTCCAACTCCTCCCAGGAGCTGCTATTCTTCCTGACCCCGCGGATTATCCCGGGTTAGTTTGAGTGGTTTACAACTGAGGGCATAATGGAGGGGACTTCGGTTTCCTCCATTTTGTTTATGAGCCATCCCTTCGCGAAGAGACGGCGCAGGCTCCGCGCCCAGCTCCTGACCAGGCGTCTTGAAGCCCTGGTGATTCCGCATCCGGCGAACTGGTATTACCTGACGGGCTTTACGGGCGAGGCCGGGGCCCTGGTCGTATTCCGCTCTGGCGCGGCTCTGATTACGGACGCTCGCTTCACGACGCAAGCCCGGGAGGAGACCAGCGGCGCGCGCATCGTCCTACAGAAGGGGCAACTTTTTGACTCCGTGGCAAAATTCCTGAAGTCGAGCGGTGTGAAACGGGTGGGATATGACCCAGCCTCGCTCACCGTGGAGCAATTCCGGCGGCTCCGCCGGGGGGCGGGTAGATCACGGACGTGGCATTCGGTCAGGGGTCTGGTGGAAGAGCTGCGAACTCACAAGGATGCCGCAGAACTAGGCCGGATGCGGAAGTCGGCCATCCTCGCAGGAGAGGTCTTGCAGGGCATTCTCCCCCTGCTCAAGCCCGGAGTCCGAGAAATGGAGATCTCCGGCGAGATCGAATACCAGATGCACCGACGGGGAGCCTCTGGGCCGGCGTTCGAGACGATTGTGGCCTTCGGCGATCGCGGCGCATTGCCCCATGCCCGGCCAACTAGCCGGAAACTACGGAAAAATGAATTGGTCGTCCTCGACCTGGGTGCTATACTCGCCCACTATTGCAGCGACATAACCCGTACCGTCTTTGTCGGACGGGCGCCTGCGCTCATCCGGGGGTGGTATAAAGCGGTTCTGGAGGCGCAGGAAGCGGCGATCGCGGCTGTTCGGGCGGGCGTGGCGTGCGGGGAAGTGGACGCGGCTGCGAGGGGGGTCTTGGCCCGGCACAGGCTGGACCGCTATTTCGTTCACAGCACCGGCCATGGACTTGGCCTGGAAGTGCACGAGGAGCCCCGGGTGGCGAAGGGCCAAAAGCAGCATCTCGTGCCGGGGAATGTCGTAACGATCGAGCCGGGTGTGTACGTCGCAGGCACGGGGGGAATTCGCATCGAAGACGACGTGGCTGTCCATCCGAATTCGACGGAAGTGCTGACCCGCGTCCCGCGGGATTTCATAGAGCTTTGATAAAGGCATGAAACCCAAAAAGCCGAAGAAGACAGCACCAGGTTCGTCCCTGGCAAACCCCGAAATCGAAAAGATCGAACAGCTCCTCGATTTCATGAATCAGCATAATCTGGAGGAGTTCGAGTACTCCCGGGGGGACCTGCGTATCCGGCTAAGGAAGCCTTCGGCGGGAATGGCCGCGGCAGGGGTGCGGGGCGGCGGTCCCGAGATAATCGTCGCAACCGCGCCTCCAGCAGGCGGGGCTCCGCAGACGCCGGCAGCGGGGTCCGGGACGCCGTCCGAGGCCCGGGCATCCGAGGACCTGCACCTGGTGAAGTCCCCCATTGTAGGGACCTTCTATGGCGCGCCCAGCCCTGGGGCCGATCCCTTCGTCAAGGTCGGCTCGCATGTGGAAACCGGGCAGACCCTGTGCATCGTCGAGGCTATGAAGTTGATGAACGAGATCGAGTCGGACATGGGCGGCGAAGTGATCCGCATCTTTGTGGAAAACGGCCAGCCCGTCGAATATGGGCAGCCGCTCTTCGGCATCCGACCGAGCCGGAAGAAATAGCCCGCGCCCGCCTATGTTCCGCAAAATTCTCGTCGCCAACCGCGGGGAAATCGCCCTGCGGGTTATTTGCGCCTGCAAAGAGCTGGGAATTTCGACGGTCGCCGTCTATTCGGAAGCCGACCGCAACGCCCTGCACGTGCGCTTCGCCGACGAGGCTGTTTGTATCGGGCCCGCTCGCAGCAGTGAGAGCTACCTGAACATTCCGCAGGTGATCAGCGCGGCGGAGATCACCAACGTGGAGGCGATCCACCCGGGGTACGGATTCCTCTCGGAGAACGCCAATTTCGCGAAGGTTTGCGAAGCGTCTGAAATCACCTTTATCGGCCCAAAACCCGAGATTCTCGAACTGATGGGAGAGAAAGACCGGGCACGCCGTGAAATGAAAGCGGCGGGCATTCCTATCGTGCCCGGGAGTGACGGGGTAATCGAGGGTGAGGCTCAACTGGCCAAGGAAGCCGAGCGGATCGGCTTTCCATTGATCATCAAGGCCTCCGCGGGCGGCGGCGGGCGCGGGATGCGCGTCGTTCGCACCAACCAGGAGCTATTGCCGGCCTACCAGACGGCGCGGAGCGAAGCCCAGCAGGCCTTTGGCACCCCGGATGTGTACGTCGAGCGCTTCCTGGAGCGCCCCAGGCACATTGAGATTCAAGTGCTCGGCGACCATCTTGGGAAAGTGATGCACCTCGGCGAGCGCGAGTGCACCATTCAGCGCAGGCACCAGAAGCTCGTGGAAGAGTCGCCCTCGACCGCGATCGACCCGAAACGCCGCAAGGAGCTGGGAGCAATAGTGGTTCGTGCTCTCGAGAAAATCGGGTATACCAACGCCGGGACCGTCGAATTCCTGATGGCGGAAGACGGTTCGGTGCATTTCATTGAGATGAACACGCGCATCCAGGTGGAGCACCCGGTTACCGAGCAGGTCACCGACGTGGATCTGATCAAGGCGCAGATTCGCATTGCCGCGGGTGAGACGCTGGATGCCGCCGCGGGCCCGGTGAACTTCTTCGGGCACGCCATCGAGTGCCGCATCAACGCCGAAGACCCAGAGACGTTCGTGCCCTGCGCGGGACGCATTAACGTGTATCAACCGCCGGGAGGCACCGGGGTGCGCGTGGATTCGGCGGCCTATACAGGAGCAACCATTCCGCCGTATTACGATTCTCTGATTGCCAAGCTCATCACGCACGGGCGGGACCGCGACGAAGCCATCGCCCGCATGCGCCGGGCCCTGGAAATGTTCGTCATTGAGGGCATCAAGACTTCCATTCCGCTGCATCGCCGCATTCTGGCCGACCCGGAGTTCGCGGCCGGCCGCCTGGATACGCACTTCATCGAGCGCATGTTTGCGGGCCGAGGAAAGTAGGTGCGCATGCCGCTTGTGCTTCCGCGGCTCTATGTGATACTCGATGCATCGCTTCTAGCCACCGGGGAACGGGAAAGTGCCCGAATGCTTGCGGAGTGTGGTGTGCGCCTAGTCCAATACCGCGGCAAGAACGCATCCTCGCGCGAGCAGTTGCGCGTCTCTTCGCAGCTCGCGGAATTCTTCTCCTCCCAGGGAATCGCATTTCTGGTGAATGACCGGCCGGACGTCGCACTCCTCGCCGGCGCCGCAGGCGTGCACCTGGGGCAGGACGACCTTGGCGTGGAAGATGCGCGAGGCCTCCTCGGCGCGGACAAGTCGATCGGCGTCTCGACGCACACGATCGAGCAGGTGCGCCGCGCGGCGGAGACCTCTGCAGATTACATCGCCGTGGGGCCGATTTTCCCGACTACCACGAAAGCAAGTCCCGATCCGGTTGTGGGTACCGAACTGATCCGGCAGGCACGGGCCCTGACGGACAAGCCGTTGGCCGCTATCGGTGGAATCACCCTTGAGCGTGCGCCGGACGTCCTCGCGGCCGGCGCGGACTCACTCGTAGTCATTTCCGATATCTGGCGCGCGCCGGACCCCCGCGGGCGGGTCGGCCAGTACCAGAAGCTGCTGGCCGCGGGTGCGGCCGCGGCGTGAACCAAACCATGGCCGAAGCGATGCAACGGATTCGTTCACAGGCAGCACCGGGTGCGAGCTTCGTAAAAGCCATCGGGCTATTTGACGGCCCGATGATTGCCGTCGGCTCAGCGGCTGGTACGCAGGCCCTGGAGGCGGAATGAAGACAGCACTGCTGGTAGCGCTGGGTGTCGTGGCCGTTGCCTTCGTTGTCTACTGGATCGCCGCAGCGCGGAAGGCCCGGCCGGACTATTCTGGAAGCCCCGGTTTTTCCTTTTGGATCCGTGCGTTCGTCGGCTTCTTCACCAACTTTCTGGATACTCTGGGGATCGGGTCCTTTGCCACCACGACTTCGACGTTTAAGTTTCTGCGTGGCGTCAAGGATGAAGTCATTCCAGGCACGCTTAACGTTGGCCATGCCATCCCGACGGTCGTCGAAGCTGCCATCTTCATCGCGATTGTGACCGTGGATATCCGCACGCTGATCGCGATGATCGCCGCTTCGGTGCTGGGAGCATGGCTGGGCGCGGGGTTCGTGTCGCGATGGCCGCGGCGAGCCGTGCAGGTGGGACTGGGGCTCGCCCTCGTCTGCGCAGCAGTGCTGATGCTGATGACGCAACTCAAGCTCTTCCCCGGGGGAGGCGAGCGGCTGAGCCTCGAAGGAGCGCGGCTCTGGGGCGGATTGATCGGTAACTTCGCGCTGGGCGCGCTGATGACCCTGGGAATCGGACTTTACGCGCCTTGCATGATCCTGGTCAGTTTGCTGGGCATGGACCCGAAGGCCGCGTTCCCCATCATGATGGGATCGTGCGCGTTCCTGATGCCGGCGGGCAGCATACGGTTCATCAAGAGCGGGCGTTACGATTGGAAGGCGGCCCTGGGGCTGAGCATCGGGGGAGTTCCGGGAGTCTTGATCGCCGCGTTTATCGTGAAGTCGCTGCCGCTCACGGCCGTTCGCTGGCTGGTTGTCGTCGTCGTACTCTATACGGCGGGGATGCTGCTGAACTCTGCGGCGAAGGAATCTCGCGCGGCTCGGCCAACGTAAGGCAATGGTGGGCATTGGCCCGGGTTTCTGGTAAAACGTAGCTCGATTCTTGGACGACTCGGAAACGGAGGAGGCGGATGGGGAATCCACTCTTTGCGACGAAGCCGATGGACCGGCTTCTGAATGAGGCGCAGCAAACGGGAGAGCACAGCCTGAAGCGCACGCTGGGCCCTTTCCAGCTCACGGCTCTCGGCGTGGGCGCGATCATCGGCGCCGGTATTTTCGTGCTTTCCGGCTTGGGCGCTCATTACGCGGGGCCCGGACTGATGCTTTCCTTTGTCGTTTCCGGGCTGGGCTGCGCGTTTGCCGGCCTGTGCTACGCGGAGTTTGCGGCGATGATCCCGCTGGCCGGCAGCGCGTACACCTATGCGTACGCCACCCTGGGCGAGCTTTTTGCCTGGATCATCGGCTGGGACCTGACGCTGGAGTATGCCATGGGCGCCAGCACGGTTTCTTCCGGTTGGTCGAACCATTTCATCGAGTTCTTGAACATCTTGCACATCAAGATGCCGCTGTGGCTGGCCTACGACCACTGGACGGCCCTGCGCACGGCGGAGAACATTGTTGCCCGGCAGATGGCCGTCACCGTCGATCCCTCGCTGGTGCCGGGGACGCAGGCGTTTCTGAACAAGGTTACCGATATCGTTTCTGCCCATTCGCCTGCGCTGGTGCAGCAGGCCAATGACCTGCTGGGAGCGCCGACACTTTTCGGGATGCAAATCGGTTTCAACCTGCCAGCCTTCTTGATCGCCCTGGTCATCACGGCGATTCTGGTCATCGGGATCAAGGAGAGCGCGCGCTTCAACGCGACGATCGTGGTCATCAAGGTTACGGTCGTTCTCTTCGTCATCGGGCTCGGGTTCAAGTACGTCAACTTCAGCAACTGGGGCAGTGATTGGCACAGCTTCGCGCCGTACGGCATGAGCGGCGTGGGCGCGGGAGCCGCTTACATCTTTTTCGCCTATATCGGATTCGACGCGGTCTCGACAACGGCGCAGGAGGCCAAAAATCCCCAGCGGGACCTGCCGATCGGAATCATTGCGTCCCTCCTGGTTTGCACGGTTTTATATATCCTCGTCGCCGGAGTCCTGACCGGGATGGTGCCCTGGCGTGAGATCAATATCGAGGCGCCGATCGCCCACGCATTCCTCGACCGCGGTCTCTCCACGGCCTCCCATGTGATCACGCTCGGCGCGCTCGCAGGATTAACGAGCGTAATGCTCGTCATGCTCCTGGGCCAGACTCGCGTCCTTTATTCCATGGCCAACGACGGGCTTCTTCCCAAGAAGTTTTTCGCGGCTATCCACCCGAAATACCGGACGCCCTGGAAGAACACGATTCTTGTAGGAATCCTGGCGGCGATCGTCGGCAGCCTGACGCCGATCGACGACATCGGAAAGATGGTGAATATCGGGACGTTGCTTGCATTTGTGATCGTGTGCATTGCAGTGTTGGTCTTGCGCAGCACCAATCCGAATCAGCCCCGCCCGTTCCGCACTCCCTGGGTCCCCGTGGTGCCGATCCTCGGAATCGCCTTCAACGGGTACATGATGTACAAGCTCGGATGGATCAATTGGGCCCGGCTGATCGTCTGGCTGGTCATCGGCCTGGTGATTTATTTTACCTACAGCGTGAGGCACAGCAGGGTGCGCGGGCTGGACTGAGCGGCTCTTCGGGGTGGGTGCGCGTTGCAGCTCCTCGCGGGTTGCTCTGCGCGCCCTTTTTCCTTTGACGCAAGCGGTCCAGAGAGTTATGCCCGCCAAATTCGCCTTCGGTTTCACTACGTGCAATCCCATTCTTCGGGTAAAGTAACCCTTCCATTGTTCCGTCCATGAACAGGCTACTGGCAAGTCTGCGAGAAGTCTGGAGGCGGGTGTCGCGGCTTGACGTCGCCGCCGTCGTCGTTGTGCTGCTTGGCGGCGTACTCCTGATCGCGGGGCGGTTGCTGCGGCTTGCTGGTCCGGCCGGGTTTGTGAAGTTCGCCGCAAGTCTCGCGGCGATTTATCTCCTCTTCAGGTTTATCGGTTGGTCCCGGTCGCGGCTTCTCTGGAGCCTCCGCAACCGTCTGATCGTCGCCTATCTCTTCATCGCGGTGGTGCCTGTCCTGCTCCTGCTGACCCTCGCTGTTCTGGCGGCGCAGATTCTCTATTCGCAACTCGGCGCCTACCTGCTGTACCAGGACCTGCAGAGACGAGTGGAGATGATCGCCGACTCGACCGAACACATCGCGGCGGCCCAGGCGGCGCTCCCTCCCTCGATACCGGAGGAACTGGCGCGCCAGATTTTGACGTCGCAGGCCCGCGCCGCCCACGATCGCGATCTCCCGGGCCTGAAAGTCGAACTGTCCTCCAATGCGTCGCTGTTGCGCCGCCTCGCTCCGTGCCAGGATCACTTCGTGGGGATTGTACAAACAGGCGAGCAATTGGCGATTCTGGGTCTTCGAGAGACGCAGACCCCGCGCGGGAAGAGTGTCGTGCGGCTTTCCGTCCCGCTGAATGCGGAATTGCTGGAGACGGTCGCCCCGGAACTCGGCACCGTGCAGTTGGGGTTGGCAGAGCGAGTCACAGGCACGCCTCCCGCGGGAATCATCTATTCAACCGGGGACTCCCGATTTTTCATCGGGAAGAGCATCAGCACGCGCCGGCGCGTCCTTCAGCCGGGGGGATTTTGGATCGATCCCGAGATCGGAGGACTGTCGAAATTCGATGTGGCCTACCTGCCGCGCGAGGGAGAAGTGCAATCCGGATATCCGGTCTTCGTGCTGGTCAATGCGCGGCCATCGGTGCTCAATCGGAAGATTTTTTCTTCCGTCGGAGACTTCAGCAACCTGTATATCGTGTTGTTCGGCCTTGTCGTGGTGGTTTTTCTGCTGATCGAGATCGCGGCCTTGGTGACGGGAATCGTCCTGACGCGAAGGATTACCAAGGCCGTCGATGACCTCTACCAAGCCACGCAATTTGTGCAAACCGGCGATTTAACCCACCGCGTGCGCATCGAGCGGCGCGACCAACTGGGCGTGCTGGGCGAGTCGTTCAACCTGATGACCAGCTCCATCAACAGCCTGATCGAGGAACAGCGGCAGCGTCAGCGGCTGGAGAATGAAATCTCCATTGCCCGCGAAGTGCAGGCGCAACTCTTTCCACAGAAGCTTCCGTCCGTGGCGGGTGTCGAAATCGAGGCGATTTGCCGGGCGGCCCGGGTAGTCAGCGGAGACTATTACGACTTCATCCAGCTCACCCCCACCCATATTGTCTTCGCCGTGGCGGACATCTCCGGAAAGGGAATCTCCGCGGCGCTCCTCATGGCCAGCCTGCAGGCGGCTCTGCGCAGCCAGGTGTTGGTGCCGGGAAGCGAGCATTTGAGTACCGCCGAGTTGGTCTCCCGCCTGAACATACATCTGGTGCGAAATACCGCCGACGACCGCTTCGCAACGCTCTTTCTGGCCGTCTATGACAGCGCGAGTCACACGCTTCGCTATACCAATGCCGGACATTTGCCCGCGCTGTGTATTTCGAACGGCTCGTCGCAGCGCCTGGAAACCGGAGGAATGGTCCTGGGAGTGGTCGAGGACTATGCCTACGAGGAAGGTTCGCTCGCCGTTTCCCCGGGCACGCTGCTGATCGGCTATAGCGACGGTCTCGTGGAGCCGGAAAACGTCTATGGCGAACAATTCGGGATTCGCCGGCTGGAGGATGCGGCCGTGCGAAAGCAAGGTGCGTCGGTGCTCGCCGTTGCCGAATGGCTGATTACGGCGGCGGATGAGTGGGCGGGGACACCGGAGCAGGCCGATGATATGACGGTTGTGGTTGCGCGGCTTGGTTAGAACGCCAAGAGGGGCGTTCGAACGGTAGTGCTGCCAACACGGCTGGGCTATACTCTCCGTTTTCACGGCGGGAACCATGTCGATTCGCAACCGCGTTGCATTGGTCACGGGGGGGAACGCGCGGCATCGGGCGGGGCATCGCGGTCAATCCCTCCAATATTGACGCTAAGGAATTGACGCTCGACGAAGCACGGCGCATCCGCGACGCGCGTTTCCCCATCGGCCGCCCTCCCACGGCGGAGGACGTTGCCGATGCCGTGGCATTTTTCGCTTCGGAAGAGGCCGAGTACATGACGGGCCAGGTCGTCAACGTCAGCGGCGGCTGGATGCTATGACCCGCGGAAAGCGGCGCCGGGCACCGTGTGACGATGCAGTTTTCCGCGTGATTCACTCATGAAAGCACTCACCGCAGCCGAAATGCGAGAGGTGGACCGCCTGACCTCCGCGCGTTCCGGAATTCCCAGCCTGCAATTGATGGAGTCCGCCGGCAGGCAAGTGGCGGATGCCGTTCAGCGAGAGTTTGCACCCGGACTCCCATCCCGAATCATTGTTCTCTGTGGACGGGGGAATAATGGCGGCGATGGCCTGGTGGCCGCGCGCTACCTGAAACTCTCTGGAATCAGACCGCGCGTCTATCTCTTTTGCCGGCCGGAGGAGATGCGTGGCGACGCTGCGGAAAACCTGCGCCGTCTGCAGCAGGCAGGAGATTCGCTCGAGAGTATCGGTGACACGGCCGCCTGGGAAGGGGCTTGGCCGGAGGTTGCGGGCGCCGATGTAATTGTGGATGCTCTGCTGGGTACCGGATTGCGCGGTGCTGCCGAGGGGATGATCGCCAAAGCGATCGTGGATGTAAACCGCCTCTCCGGCAACGCCTCGGCGCCATCGCCACGGCTCATTGTCGCAGTGGATACGCCCTCGGGGTTGCCGTCCGATGGCCAGCGGGCGGAAGGGCCCGTCCTCTGCGCTCACCTGACGGTGACGTTTACCGCTCCAAAGGCCGGTCAACTCGTTTCGAAGGATTGCGGCGCGGTTGGTTCGTTGCAAGTGCGTGAGATCGGCTCTCCCGTTGCGCTGGTGGAGGAAATCGGGCAAGGCTCGATCCGTTGGGTTGAGCCGGGGGAGTTTGCTGGTCTGCCCCTGGTGCGCGCCGCCGATTCACACAAGGGATCGTTCGGGCATGTTCTCCTTTTCGCCGGGTCACTCGGGAAGAGCGGGGCCGCGGTTCTCGCGGGTCGCGGCGCATTGCGTGCCGGCGCCGGGCTGGTGACGGTGGCGACTCCGGATGTGGCGCAATCCGTCGTCGCGGCGGGCCAACCGGAGTACATGACGGAGGCACTGCGGGCCACGGAGATGGGGACGCTTTCGCTTGCCAGTCTCGAATATGGGCGCTTTAAACAGCTTGAAGAGGGGAAGAGCGTCATCGGGATAGGGCCGGGTCTTGGGACGCATCCCGAAACGCAGCAATTGGTTCGAACGGTCGTGCGCGAGACGCGGCTTCCCGTCATCCTCGACGCTGATGGGCTGAATGCGTTTGCCGGCCACGGCGATGAACTTCGCGGCAGCGACGTTCGGCCGCTCGCGATCACTCCCCATCCCGGGGAGATGGCCCGGCTGCTTGGCGCAGCGCGCCAGGCTGTCCAGGACGAGCGCCTGCAGACAGCTCAGCAAGCGGCGCGGCGCTGGAACGCGTGCGTCGTCCTGAAGGGATTCCACACGCTGATCACCGGGCCGGCAGGAAGTGTTTTCGTAAGCACCTCGGGGAACGCGGGTCTTGCCAAGGGCGGCTCCGGCGATACACTGACGGGTGTCCTGGCCGCGCTCACGGCACAATTCGGCACCGTGGACTGGCCGCGTGTACTGGCGCTCGGGGTTTATCTCCACGGGATGGCTGCGGAACGCGCGTCGCGCGGGGCCGATCTTTCGGGCCTTCTCGCGAGCGACGTATCCGACGCTTTGCCCGCAGCCCGGCTCGAACTTCTCCGCGAGCTGCAGAGCCGTGGCAGCTGAATTCATCTCGCATTCGGCTGAAGAAACTACGCGCTGGGGCCGGGAATTGGCCATTCGGCTCAAAGCTCCGGTTGTGGTGCTTCTCTTCGGTGAGTTGGGCAGCGGCAAGACGACGCTGACGAAGGGAATTGTCAGCGGCCTGGGAGCCGCAGCCGAGGACGAAGTTACCAGTCCGACCTTTACCCTGGTTCACGTGTACGGACGCGAAAACAAGGTCTATCACGTGGATCTCTACCGCATCGAAAGCCTCCCGGACTTCGAATCGCTCGGATTGGAGGATATCTTTTCCACGCCCGCGGTCCTCATCCTCGAGTGGCCGGAGCGTTTCCCCTTGCGGGCGACCTGGCCCCAGGTCCGTATTCGGCTGGAACACCTGGGCGGCGATGTGCGCCGGATCAGGCTTCTCTCCGATGGGGAGGACTGAGGAAAAGGGCTTTTCCCCGTTACCTCCCGCGAAACCCTTCTTTGCGCCGGCCTTGCCCCTCCGTCCCCCGGTTGTTAACTTGAAAGACGGTCTGCTGGCGGAGTTCATGCCCACTGAATTGTTCTCACCCGGCCTGTCGGAATCGGCCGGCATCGCGCTGAAGAGATACAACGTCACGATCCCGCTGGGGTCGCTGGCGATTGGGGTGGACAATATCCACCACGATGTATTTCTCAGCCCGAAGTTCGTCCAGGCGACCCGGGACTATCTTTTCGATCTGATCCGCCAGAGCACCTCTGCCACCTACTTTGCGGGGATCGAGCTGCGCGCCGTGCGCGCGCCGGACAACTCCACCTACCGCAGGCTGCTTACAGACCTCTTGCAAGCTTCGCTTACGCAGGGCAAGTTCCACAAAAACATCGAGATCGACCATCTCTTCCGTATCGCCCTGCTCAAGTTTCTCACCCAGGAGATCAGCAACCAATTCGGCAACCTGATCCTGGAGGGGAAGGAATGGATCCGCCAGCGAGGCGAGCATTTTGAGCGCGGCCAGCAGGCGCACGTCATTAAGGCGCGGCTCTCAGAATTGCAGGTGGCCCGGCGCAGCGTGATCCGCGGGGTGGGCCAGCAGATTCAGCAGATGCTGGCAGAGATCGAGGAAAACGTCCTCTCGAAGGCCCGCCGCGCCCTCTTTGGCGACGAGTTCGCTCCGATCTACGAATTGCTGAAGAATCGCATCGTCTTTCTCGATGGGGGCAAAGACGAACTCTTTTTTCTCGAGCACTATGTCCTGCTCGGGAATTACGTTCGCGACCCCGACCGCTTCGAGTCCATGGACGTGCTCTTTCAGGAGTTTGTGACGGAAGCCGGGGTCACGATTACGCAAGATCCCGCCGTCGCGGAGGCGAATCAGGGCCAGACAGCATTGCTCGAGCAGGCACAAAGCATTCGAAATGAAATCGCAAACCTCGAAGCACAACGGGAGGCACTTCAGAAGAAACTGGGCCGAGGGGACGGGCTGTTTTCGCGGTTCCTCGGCGCCGCCGAGCCGGGCGACCTCCGAGCCTCGCTGAACGACATCGAAGCGCGCTTGAAACATCAACAGGTCAAGCTCGAAGAATTCGGCCCACAGGTCGATCTCGCGAAACAAAAGGTGGATTATTTCCACAAGGAGTACGCGGGACGCCTCGGCGATTATCTGAATGAGCCGGAGAATGCGCGCCTGCTCTTCGACGCTTCGCTGGCGGAAGATGGTCAAGGCGGCCACCGCGCGCGGCTCCTCGGTCAACTCATCGACCGGCTGGAGCAGCGGGAAGTCCTGCTGCACGTGCTGGCCAGCTACGAGATTCGCGCCATCCGCCAGGAATACAGCCCCCCAGTCCATCTCCAGCAGCTCAGAAAGGCGCTGGTTTCCAAGGATGAGCTGAAGCGTGTCGAGGATGTGCTCAAGCAGGTGCCCGCGCGGCGATTGTCGCTCAAGCCGATCGAAGAGCTGTCCCGGCGGATTCGGCGGTACTCCCAGGAAGAGACCCAATCGTTGGTGCTCAAGTTTGCCGCCGACTTCTTCCGGCTGCGGCGCGACCTCCGAGACGCCGAACATCTTGTTGCCTGCATGGAGCGAATCAACCTTGTCACCACGGAGCAGGCGCGCGAGCTTTCTCGCCTCAATAACCGGCTGTACGAGTGTGTCTTCCAGGAAGAAGCCCGGCCGACGGACGAGCGGGTCATCTCCCATGCGATCATCAAGACGGACGTGCGGGGGTCGACGCAGCTAACACAGGACCTGCTGGGCCGGGGGTTGAATCCCGCCTCCCATTTCAGCCTCAACCTGCACGAGCCAGTGAAAAAACTACTGGACCGCTATGGGGCCAAGAAAGTGTTCATCGAAGGAGATGCCATCATTCTGGCAATCTTCGAAACCGAGTCGAACCATGCTTACCAGCGGGCTGTCGCCAAAGCTTGCGTGCTTGCGCGGCAGATCCTGTCTGTTTGCAACACGTACAACGATCGGGCGGTTGCCAGCGAGCTCCCGCGCCTGGAACTCGGAATCGGAATCGCATTTCAGGGATCTGCGCCGACATTCTGGACCGACGGCGATTCCCGCATCATGATTTCGAAGGCCTTGAATCTATCGGATCGCCTTTCCGGGTGCGCAAAACTCGCGCGCCGGATGCTCGCGACCCAAAAGACGCACTTCTCGCTCTATCAATTCCTGACCGTCATGGAAGGCGCTTCCGCGGAAGAGATCGACGAATTCCTCATCCGCTACAACCTCAACGGGATTGAGTTGAACGAGGAGGGTTTCGCGAAACTTTCGGACGAAATCTCACTGGAGATGATTGAGACGAAGCTGGAGATGCCTTGGGGCAAGCACTTAGTCACGCTGTACTACGGGGAAGTGCCCATCGGTGAGTCGGTCGAGCTGATCGTGATCCGCAAGGCCTTGGCCCGGGAGATTCTGCCGGATGGGAAAATCGGCAAGCCCTCGCAACACCTCTACTACGAAGTGTGCACCGCTCCGGCCCTCTTCGCACTGGTGGAAGCTCTCTTGCGAACAGCACACCAAGAGGCCTAGCCTCGCGAGTCAGCAGCCCCGATCTTGGCCCGGGTAAGTTGCCCGTTCATCACGGCGCGAGTGGTTGCAGAGTGCTTGTACCGAACAGCGACTCCAGGCCCAATCTGGCACAGAAAGCGCCCTGAAAGCAGCAAACTTACACCGCCCGGATCACGCTAACCCCTGCTGTTTCAATCTACTTTGGCTGTTCAGCGAAGCAAAAGCTCGTTTTTCGCGTGGTTGGCAGCGTGCTCTGCCTGTACTCCTTCGGCAGGGCGTTTCCCCCGGCTACGCAAGACATCGTTCAGGACTTGCGCAAGGCCAGCGGCGGCAGAGAGAGAGCACGAATGGTTGCGTCGAAATCACAGAAGGTGCGGGAAGACAACACCCTCACGTCAGAGATTGTCCGAAAAAACTTCCGCCGGGTCGAGAGGCGGGAATGGGGGCTTTGGGCGGCCGCAGTGGTCATCACGCTCCTCTTGACGCTTGGTCTGGCGTCTTTTCTCCTTCCTTCTATGCAATCAGAACAAAGCGAGGACTTTCGATTTCTCTTGCCGCTGGCGGTCCGAGGCCTGGTGGGGATGGTGCTCCTGTTCGACATCTACACCGTCTATCAGCAGCTCCAGATCCATAGAATCCGCCGCCGGCTCCTGGAGAGAGAAGAGTTGTTTTGCCTCATCAGCGAGAACGCCGCCGACTTGATCGCCGTCGTGGATATGGAGGGCCGGCGAATTTTCAACAGCCTTTCCTACAAAAAGGTCTTGGGCTACTCGCCGGAAGAGCTGCAAGCTTCCTCCTCGTTCGAGCAGATTCACCCTGAGGACCGAGAACAAGTGCGACGCGCGGCCGAGGAGGCCCGCCAGACGGGTGAGGGAAAGACGCTGGAGTACCGCATCCGCCACAAAGACGGGACCTGGCGCGTGCTGGAATCGACCTCCAGTGTCATCCGAAATGCCAAGGGTGCGCCCGAGCGGCTCGTCATCGTCAATCGCGATGTCACCGAACGAAAACGGGCGCAGGAGGCCCTGCAGGTTTCGGAAGCCGGATTCCGCTCGGTTGTCGAGGACGCGCCCTATGGGATTTACCGCGCGAGCGTGGCGGGGCAACTTCTGCAGGTCAATCCCGCGCTGCAGAAAATCCTGGGCTATTCATCGCCGGCGGAACTGCTCCAGGCGAACCTCGAAAATGATATCTATCGCTACCCGCAGGAATACCAGCGGCTGAGCGAACTTTTCGCCCGCGTTGATGAGTTCAAAGATGTGGAAGCCGAATGGAAGCGCAGCAATGGCGCGCCGATCACGGTGCGATGCAGCGGGCGTCGCGTCAAGGATGAGAAGGGCGTCCCGGCATACTTCGAAGTGTTCGCCGAGGATGTAAGCGAGAAGCGCGTCCTGGAGCGGCAACTGCGCATGGCGCAAAAGATGGAAGCGATCGGAAGGCTTTCCGGGGGGATCGCCCACGACTTCAACAATCTCCTCGGAGTCATCATTGGCTATAGCCAGGTGCTGAAGCGCGCGCTGGGGCCGGGCAGCCCGCTCCACGAACACGCCGAAGAAGTAGAGAAGGCCGGCCAGCGGGCGGCGTCGTTGACCCGCCAGCTTCTTGCTTTCAGCCGGCAGCAGGTCCTTACGCCCGCGGTGCTCACTTTGAATACTTTGGTCTCCGACATGGAAAAGATGCTGCCGCGTCTGCTGGGCGAGGATATCGAAGTGAGCACTTCGCTTGACCCGGCCCTTGGGCGCGTGAAGGCGGATCAGAGCCAGATCGAGCAGGTGATCATGAACCTGGCCGTCAACGCACGAGATGCCATGCCCGAGGGAGGCAAGCTGAAAATCGAAACAGCCAACGTGGAACTCGACGAGGCGTACACGAGGCACCATCCGGGCTCGAAGTGCGGACAGTACGTCATGCTCGCTGTCAGCGACACGGGTGTGGGAATGAATGCGGAGACGCTGGCGCAAATCTACGAGCCCTTCTTCACTACGAAGGAGCGAGGCAAGGGCACGGGACTTGGCCTGGCTACGGTCTATGGCGTTGTGAAGCAGAGCGGAGGATATATCGCGGCGGAGAGTACGCCCGGGAAAGGGGCGTCCTTCCAAGTGTATCTGCCGCGCATCGAGGAGACAGCCGCTGTGGCTGAGCCGAGCAGCTCGCCGGGCGAAAGGCTTGGAGGTTCGGAAACCATCCTCCTGGTGGAAGACGCGGATGCCTTGCGCAAGCTGGCGCAAACGTTTCTCGAAGGAAACGGATTTCATGTTCTTTCGGCGCCGAACGGCGAGGAGGCCCTGAAAGTGGCTGCACAGAGTGCTGTGCCGATTCAGCTTCTGCTGACGGACGTCGTGATGCCGGGGATGAACGGCCGTGTGCTCGCGGAGCACCTGGTCTCGCGGCAGCCGGGAACAAAGGTGCTCTACATGTCGGGCTATACCGACAGTTTTATCGCAGGACACGGCGTTCTCGAGCAGGGCATCTACCTGCTGCACAAGCCGTTCACGGAAGAGACGCTGATGCAAAAGGTTCGTGAAGTACTCGACACCGCGAAAAAAGTGCCCGGACTTTCGGGGCAGATTCCGGAACTCGCGGGAACCGAGACCTCGTCGAAATGATAGAAGGAGACCTGGCGATGGGAAAGCTGCTGATAGTGGACGACGACGAAGCGATCCGCCGCCTCATACGCCTAAACCTGTGCGATGCTTACGAAATCATCGACACGGGAGAACCCGAGCAGGGCCTGGCCCTGGCGATGGAGCACAAACCGGATGTGATCTTGCTCGATTTGAGGATGCCCAACTATTCTGGTTACGAACTCTGCAAAACGCTCACCTCCTTCAGCCGGACGCAGTTGATTCCCGTGTTCATCGTCAGCGGGGAGGCCGGCGCGCAGACCAAGGAATATTGCCGGGACCTCGGCGCGGTCGCCTATTTCGAAAAACCGATTGACTTTGACGCTTTGCGCGCGAGGCTGACCGAACAGGTTGCCGCGGGCAAAAAGGAACGCCGCGGCGAAGTGCGTGTTCGCCTCCGCGTACCCTTGAAGCTGCGCGGCGCCGACATCCACGGTAAACCATTTGAAGCGCTCACGACCTCAGAGAACGTCAGTCAGAGCGCCTTTCTGTGCGGCTGTACCGTGGCCCTGCAGAAGGACTCCCTCGTGGATGTCTTTCTGGTGAGCGGGGACGAACAGTTCGTGGGTAAGGCTCGGGTGGTGCGTTCGGAGTTGGAAGACACGCCTTGTCCTCGCTATGCATGCCGGTTCGTCGAAAAAACCAAGTTTTGGGTCTTGACGTAGCCTTTCGCCTCGCAGTGATTCCGCCGCGCTGCGCGCACGAGTACGCGGACCTCGGCTGAGTTGTGCTGCCCCCGAGCCGCGCGAACGCCTGTGCTATCATCTGGAATCCTTTTTGGAGGCGAAAGGGGTCCGGTGACTCTCCCGGCCTTCAAAGCCGGCGATTCGGTCCTTCGCGGCCCGAATGGTGGGTTCGACTCCCACACGCTTCCGCCAACGCAGGCAGCGATGAAACGCCGCAAGACCAAGTTCGACGCCGCCCGCGAGGCGCGCCGCCGCGCGCGCGTCTCCGGCGCAAAGCCCGGCGCAACGAAGGTCATCGAAGATAAGCGGAAACGGGCTGCGAAGCACAAGAAACGCTGGATCGAGAAGGAACTCGAGTAGCGATTCCGCCGGTCTCGCGCGAGCTGCAGTGATTTCCGCATTGCCGGTCCCAACTGGACCTAGTTTTTCGAGCTTCAACCAGGCTTCTGTTCGGGAATAACCTCCTCCGGCCGGAAGAGCGGCGCCGAGGCCATCTTGCGCCTCTCGGCGAGAGCCGCGGAAATTGTTTCCAGGTCTTTCCGGTCGAATCCCAGGGAGCTGACCTTTACCTTGCCGCCTTCCTCGATCAGCAAAACCGTGGGCACGTTCGTCAAGCCATAGGCATTCGAGACTGGATAGCCCTCGCTGTCCACGACTACGGGGAACGTCAGGCCGTACTCCCGGCAGAACTCTTTCGTGTCCCGCGCGTCGTCCTGCGAAATCCCAAGGATGGTCACCCCGGCGGCGCCGTAGGTCTTGTGGAGCCTCTCAAGGAAGGGGAAGGTGAACTGGCACACCGGACACGAAATCTTGAAAAACGCCGCCAGGACCGGCCCACGCCCGAGCAGGGCGCTCAGCGAATATTCTTTTCCGTCCAGACCCTGGAGAGAAAAGCCCGGTGCGATGTTCGCGGCAACCATGTGTGTCATTTCACCTTCCGTTCCCATCCAGCGCGAGAGCCGCCGCAGAATTCCCATCGATTGAGTGTATCGCGAGAAGAAGTTGACAGTCGACAGTCGAAAGAGAGATCCCTCGCTGGTCCGCCGCGGCGGGCGACGGGTCGTGTTGGGGGGCGAGTAAGCGTTGCAACGGTGAAGGTGTGAACGCCGGAGAAAAAAGAGAGAGGGAGAGTAACGCACACCCCCACCCCGGTTGTTTTGGTGAAAGAGGCGGCAAAGCATTGAGCGGATAGGGGATAGGATTTGCAAGCGTGCAAAAGAGGCGGTAAACGCTTGAAAACAAAGGGTGTATCTTGCGCCGTGGTGGGAAAGAATGCGCAACAGATTGAAAACGAAGAAGTAACGTCTTGTCTCGCTCAGTGAGAGGGTCGATTCGAGACGGTTCCGGGGTAACGGAGGGGGTGGGAAGGGAGGTGCGGCGGCGAATCATGGAACATGCTAGCAGAGAGCGGGAGGATAGTCAAGAGAAGAATAGTACTGAAGAGTATTCGAACGGCGGGCGGGGAAGTCGGTCAAGCGGCACGGGTTAGGGGAGTGAGAAGCGGGGGGAGAGGCCCCTCACAGGATGCGAATGTCGTATGATCCCGTGCGCGGAGCCAGGGGCAGACCAGCGCGCCAAGAAGGTGGCGGGGGAATCGTATGATCGAGTGCGCAGAGAATGGGAGCAGGTCACCAGAGCCGGACAGAATCTTGGCGAGCGGAGACCATCCTACCCACCCGCTCTCAGCTATCAATTACCTTGGGCGTTTCTTGCGCTCGTCCCGGAGCTTCAAAGTGATTGGGTAACTTGGTTTTGACCACTGGACGCAGCGAGTAACACGAACGATTCCTCCGCTCGCGGAGGATTGGTGGCCCCTCACGTTCAGACTGAAAACTCCAACGATTACGACATAGTTTGAATCGAGCTTCTCAATGTCCGTCGTCATTGCGTTGTTCCGTTCAATCCAGATGCCGTTCTTTGTGATCGAGTGCAAATAATCCTGCTCCCCGACGTAGATTATGTCGCCCTCGTCTTCAAGTCGAAGATATCCGATCACCATTACTTCCTTTCCGTCGAATTTCTCTGGGTTTGCTATAAGAGAGATCAAGCTAACTTGCAGCGGCCAATCCGGCTGACCGAGTTGAGGAAGAGCTAGCGCCAGCAGCAGGATCCCAAGAGCTCTATACTTCATTGAAGTCTCCTCCGTTCACCCCAGACGGCTCGCTAGGAACGCTGTTTAGGAGAACCAACTCTGAGCCGAATGGTCATGGGCGATATATCGTCCTTGATCTTCCCAGCACGCCCGGAATCCCGGACGGGTAGTAGACCCGGATGGTTCCGTCAGGTGCCAGAAGAAATGCCCCTTGATAGTTTGGATCAACAATTCTAGTGAGATCGATAAATCTCACATCTTTGAGAGAGAAGTCGTAGACGACGATGTGAGTGTGGTAGTCCCCAACAAAAATGGTACCTGGGGGAACCATATTTGGAACTGTCGTAAAACCGCTGCTTGTTCCTTGACGGGCCTCATCGAATGAGTACAATCCATTGGCATCCAAATAGATCTCGCCACCAAATTCAGACTTCCCTGTGTCACCGTCCACTGCTAGGAGAGCTGCGATCCCCGCAGCTTCCAGGTTATAGAACAGGGCACCAGGTCCAGAATACGCATAATACCGGCCAGGACCGTTGGTGGTTGCAGAGAAGTATACGGGGCGATTGTTACTGAATTGAATTCCAGTGCATTCATTGTTTGGGCACCATACGGCAGCGCCGCTTGCAAGCATGCGGTTCGCAATATCGCAGAAACTTACAACGCCATCTATCGTGCATCCCAAGCCTCCGCCTCCGCCCATAGTTCGGGAGGGGTCTCCCGATCCACAGTACGCACTGTAGGCTTCGGGGCTCTTGAACCTGTCAGGATTGTCACAGCCATCTAAGCCCGCCGGATCAACACTGTTGATGGGATTTGCGAGAACATATGTGTAGCGATTCAGGCGTTGTGGATTCAAAATATTGCCTGCGATAGGATCCGGAGAAGCGAAGCGGCCGAAGCGGTTGACTTCGTAGCGGGCCATCGCGTAGTCATTGCCGGATTCGGAATCGCGCTCGTAGGTGGTGAATTTGAGTTTGTCACTGCCCTGATACCACTCTTCTCCGAATGGAAAGTGCCCTTTTTGTTCCAGGGCAGTGCCGCTGGAATCGGCGGTGAGGCGATTCGAGAGATGGTCTTGGTGGTAATACTTCGTGGTGGAGCCGTCGATTCGCGCCAGCAAGCTTCCACCTGCGTAGAGATACTCACGCGTGGGGGAGCCGACAGCGGCGCCGTTGTCATATTCGGCGATGACTTGGCTCCCGGAGAAAATGTAAACTGTTCGGGAAGTGGGGCTGGTGCAGTTCGGTGCGCATTTCTTCACGCGGCGGCCGTTGCCATCGTAAGTGTATTCATTGGCAGCACTATTGATCGAAGTCACGCGGTCTTCGGCGTCATAGACGAGCGTGTTCGCCCCGTCGTTGGTCATGTTGCCGTTCGAATCGTAGGTGTAGGGCGAGCCAGTGAGCCGGTTGGTGCTTGTGCTGACCGAAATAGAATTCGTTGGACAGGAAATCCCTGTGCAGCCTGAGGCGATAGATTGCGCGGTGCGGTTGCCATACCGGTCGTAGGTCCACGAGAGTCCCCAGGCAGGATATGGGGTGGAGCCGTTCGTTGTGGCGGTGGAAAGACGAGTCAAGGCGTCGTAAGTGTAATGTGCGGTGCGGCCGGAGTCCACGGTATCGGAGATGCACTGGATCTGGCCGTTGTTGCCCGAGGTGCCAGTAGAACAGTTCGATGAGTCGTACTTGTAATAGTAATTCAGGCCGAATCGGGTAGTGCCATTCTTCGAGTACGAGAGCGAGGTCATTTGCAGGCGGTCGGCGGAGTAGCCGAAGCTGGCGGTGACGCCGCTGCCGTAGTTGAAAGCAGTGACCTGCTGCGCGGTGTTATAGCTGAAGCTCGCAGCATACGTTGTGCCAGTCGAACATGTGCTTCCCGAGGCACCCACGGCGCAGAGGCGCCCGACAGAATCGTAACTCTGGGCGACGACGCGACCAGAGGGATAGGTGATCGAGGTCAACTCGTTACCGAGGTTGTAGGCGTAGCTGGTGGTGTAGGTGGTGCCGCTGATGACTTTGGAGAGCTGGGTCATGCGGCCGAGCTGATCGTAGGTGTGGGTTTCCGAGCCAGGGCCATCGGTAATGCTGGTGAGCCTGCCGAGCGCGTAAGCTGAAGAGCCACCAGAGTCATAGTAGAGGTTTACGGTCGAGGTCGCAGGGACGCCAGTGCTGCCCGCCACATTGTAGCTTACTTGCGTGGGGCGATTGAGAGTGTCGTACGTGTATGTGGTGACGACGCCGCGCGCGTCGGTTCTAGTGATCAAGTTGTCGTAACTATCGTAGCCGTTCGCTTGACAGGTTCCTCCGGAAACTGTTCCGAAGCAGACCATTCCCGCCTCAGGCGTGGTCGAGCTGGTCACGCGGCCCATGCCGTCGTAGGTGTTGGTGCGAGTTTGCGAGCCCTGGGTGACACCCGTTAGCGCGTCGAGGACGTTGTAAGAATAATCGGTTTCGTAGTTCGCTGAACTGGGGTCTTCGTAGACTTTAGCCATGCGCCCGAGGCTATCGGAGCAGGACTTCCTAGACTTGCCAGCTTGGTCGGTTGCCGTGACGCAATTCGCGGAATACGAGACGGAAATGTTGTTCGAAGATGATGAGCCATCGGGCGGGATGGTTAGCAGAGGTCGGCCGAGGCCGTCGAAGCGAGTTTCCGTCCAGTACGAAGCGCTGCTAGTGTATGGGTTGCTAGATTTGGAAGCGCGGCCGAGTGGATCGTACTGAGTATCTACATAGGCGTAGCTGGTTCCTCCTCCATCCTTCATCTGCGACCTGAACGACCGCGCTAGGCCGTCGAAGTAAACTTTCTGAACGCTCGATGTGCTGCTGGTGACCGGCGTGGTCGTGGTGACGACGAGGTTGGTGTCATCGTAAGCGGTGGTAATCTGAGCGCTGTCCGGGCGGGTGACCGTGCTCAGTCGCTTCAAAAAGTCATATGCGTAGCTTGTCTGCTGACTGTTTGCATCCGTAGAGGTCGCGGTTTGGCCCGTGTAGCTGTTGTTCGTGGCCGATGTGGTGAACTGCGTACCGGTGGACGGCCCGCTCAGCACGGAGGTCGGATATGCATAGGCGTATGTAGAGGAGTAAGTGATCGCCTTCTGTTGGGAAGAGCCCACCATCGTGGTCAGGACATTACCAAACCAGTCGTATGTTGAATACCTGGTGACAGCGCCGCCCGGTGTGGCTGCGTCGGCATAGGTTGTGACCGAGGTTGGATTGCCGCGCGCCGTAAAAGTGCAGCCATAGCTTGCGTCGTTGTGGTGTGTAACGCCCGTTGGACACGATGTATTGATGTACCCGGATTGGTCGTAGGCGATGTCCTGCCTATACTTGGTGACGCTACTTGCGTCTTTGACGAGTTTCTGGGTGAGGCGCGGAAAGACGCTGTTGATCGTGGTGTACGATAACACGGTCGTTCGGAGAGTGGCCCCGGGCGAACCTGAACCCCAATCTTTTTCCGTCACTTGAGTCAAGTTTCCGTTGGAATCAAATGTCGTATCGACCTCGGATTGTTGGCTACCGAGGGCGGTCACTTGGGTTGCGGGCGAGCCATTGGAGGCCCAGGTGGTGGTGACCGACTTGAGGAGCGTGCCGGAAGAGGAACTCCCCTGGTAGAACTGCTCGAGCGTTTCCTGGCCGGTGCTGTTGAAAGTAAAGACAGATTGATTTGCGGCGGAATCGTAAGGCATAGTCGGCGCGGTAATAGTAGTGAGCCAGTTCGACCCACTCTGCGAACGGGAGTACGTCCAGGCTTGTGAAGAACTTCCGTCATTAATCGTGCGGGTCAGGCTGACAACCGTCGCGTCCGAACAATTGATGCCGTCATTGGTGCTGCCGTAGGCGTAGTCGTAGTACCCGCCGGTCGGCAGTGTCACACGGCTAATTCGGCCGGTGTAGTAGCCAGCATTGCCGGGTGTAGCTTCATAGGAGAATAGATATTTCTGGCCGCTGGAGGCCGGGAGATCCAGCTCATAGGGCAGGCCGGCCATCCAATTATACTCGGATACGCCAGAACACCCAAAATTGGTTTTTACATTGTAGTTTTGGAACTTGAGGATGTATTTCTGGTCAGTGCCACTCGGATCGATGTAGTGGTATTCGATATTTGAACCGCTCGTGACGATCCGGAGTGCGGTGTGATTGAGGGTATCGTACCAGTCTGTCTCGCTGGAGCTCACAACCGTCTTGGTGATGGTGTTGCCGTTGGTGTCTGTGAACGTACCATCAGCGGCGATCTTCACGCCGCTCGGGGTGGTGACAGTCTGCGAGATTCCATCCATGTAGTAGCCGCTGCCGTCCGTGGCGTATCCCGTTCGCGGTGATGTAGTCCAAGGGCAGTTCGAGCTATGCGAAGCGCGCGTCCAGAATTGAAAGCCGAAAGGATGAACGGTTCCATTGACATCAGTAAATGCGAAATTCGAGTAGTTGTCCGCGTAGATATCAGTGTCGGGACAATAATCTGTGTAAGTCTGGTAGGCGACCTCGCCGAAGGGCAATTTCGTTTTCCAGCCCCACGTGGCGTTTCCATTCGCGTCGTAGACCGGATACCAACCAGAACTCTTCTTCCATATCAATGAGTCGTAAGTGATGGCAAAGGTGAAGCTGGTTCCGCGACCCGGAAGCGAAACAATTGGGATTGCGAAGTTGACGTTCAGATCTTGTCGATTGACCGCGTCAAACCCGCCGGGTTGGAAGGAGCCGTAAGGAGGAAATCCTGTTTGCTGAGCATGGGTGGAGGTTGTCACGGTGAATAGAATCAAAGTTGCGCAGATTGAGAAGAGCAGATTTCGGCAGCTCACTGGATTCCTCCCTTCGCGATCGGGAAGTCCGCGTCAGTCAGATTCTGGTTGAAAGCCACTGAGGTGATGGCGATGGTCGTCCGGGGAGTCCCGTTGAGAGAATCCTCGATTCGGTAAGGAATTCGCACACCGTTGATACTCCGGTAGTCAGAGAATAAAACCTCGATTTGATTTGCCGGTGTAGAGCCGCGCGCCGCGCGACTTACATAGGCGACCTTTAAGGGCAGGCCGGTCGCTGCATCGAGCCAGAGATGGCGGACTGAGAAATCCGCGAGATGCGCCAGCTCAAGATTTGAGGGGAATGTAGTCCAAATGCGAAGATGGTGAACGGAGGTGCCGTCCATGTCCTCCAGGCCAAGATAGGCCATGCCGACGTTGGGGTTGTTGAGCGCACCCGCGATGAATGCGATGGGGGCGTTCGGCGATTGGCTGGTGACGGCGAGCTCCAATTGCAGAGGTTTGGCAGTGTACCCGTGGATCTGAGTCGCTAACCCCTTCGAATAAACGAGCGACTTGTGCGTTTGCGCCGTTTGGATGTCTTCGACGGTTTGGTCGAAGCCCCGCGTCAGAATGCGGATCGTGCCGACCTCGGTCCTGGAGCCCGCGACGATCTGGATGTTACCAGTGGCGACAGAGTCGGCAGGCAGATTTCCACCTAGTGTCTTGAACGCGCCGACGAGCACAGCGACTGCTTGTGGGTCGCGCTGCGGCGCGGCGGGAACAGGCGCGGGTTGCTGGGCGCTGGCGGCGGAGCAGGCAAGGAATGAGACGAATAGAAAAAGGGTATAACGAGAAGGGGACATAATGACCTCCGAATGGCTAGCATGAGGGATAAGTCCAAAGAGAGGGACTTGTCAAGAATAAAAAAGTACCAGAACTAAACTAAGGCTGATTGATTTGGGGGCGCTCGGCGGCGAGGCAAAGAGCGAACCGCGAGCCGATCAATGAATCTGACGCGTCTTCCGGCTCATGTAGTCCATCAGCAGATACTGGCCGAGGGTGTAAGGAGTGGTGAAGTAGGCTTTGCCGCGGCACATCTTGGTGATGGTCTGCACAAAATGGACGAGGCTGTAGTCGCTGGCCAGCATGAAGGTGTTGATCAGAATCCCCGCGCGCTTGCACTTGTTCACTTCTTCGAGCGTCTGCGAGACGACAAATGGGTCGAGGCCAAAGGCGTTCTTGTAGATGCGGCCATCTTCCATGGTCAGCGCGGAGGGCTTTCCGTCGGTGATCATGATGATCTGGCGCATGTCCTTTTTCTGCCGGAGGAGGATGCGCTGGGCGAGCCGCAGGCCCTCGCGCGTGTTCGTGTAATACGGGCCCACCTGAACGCGCGCCAGCTCCGCGAGCGGGACTTCTTCCGCGCTGTCGTGGAACAACACAAGACTCAGCGTATCGCCGGAATACTGCGTGCGGATCAAATGAGAGAGCGCCATGGCCACGCGCTTCGCCGGGGTGAAGCGGTCTTCGCCATAGAGGATCATGCTGTGGCTGCAATCGAGCAGGAGGACCGTCGCGCAGGAGCTCTGGTATTCGCACTGGTGGACCGCCAAATCGGAATAGTCGAGTTCAATCGGCACTTTCGCGCCCGCGCGGCGCACGGCGTTGAAAAGTGTTTGGCTCACGTCGAGATTGAGGGTATCGCCGAATTCGTAGAGGCGCGACACTCCTCCGGATTCGACGCCCGTCGCGAGATCGCGGGTGTCGTGGCGGCCAAAACTGCTGCGTCCCAGCGAGCCGAGAAGATCCTGCAGCGTCTTGAAGCCGAGGAAATCGATGGTCTTGTCGGTAATCTCGAAGCGCATTTGGGTGTGGCGGTCCTGCGGCGGGCCCAGCCGCCCGCCCGGGGTGTTTGCGGGTGGAGGAGTAATCTGCGGCGGCTGCTGCGGGTTGATGAAGCCTTCCTGCGCGAGACGCTCGACGAGCTTGTCGAGCAGTTCCCGCAGGGAATCATTCTCCGTGGCCCGGGGATCTTCCAGAAGCCGGCGCAACTCCTCAGGAACCGTACCCTCCGGAAGCAGATCGCCCTCCTGCAGGGCGCGAAGAATGGCCTCGCGCAGCGCCTCCATGGAGCGCTCCGGGTCAAACTCCGAGATGCCGTAAGACTGGGATTCGAAACCGCTCTGCAGGAAGAAGTCACCGAGCCGCCGGACCAATTCCTCGAGGTCCACAGCATCGGCCGGTTCGCCCGTGTATTTTCCGTAGCGGATGAGCTTCATTTTTTCTTTCGTCAATTAAACTGACGGCGCGGGCGTCCCGGAACCTCGCGCTGCTCCGGAGCGCGCGGTTTCTCCGCGTAAAAACCGCGTTCCTCGCTGCGGCCGATGCGGCGATGCGCCCACAAGCCCTCGAGGATCATTTCCGCCGCGGCGGCAACGGAGCCTTCATCCTTGCGGTCGGAGACGCCCAGCTTGGCCAGGTGCTCGAACAATCCCTGAATCTTCGCGAGCTGCTGGTGGCGCTCGCGCGCGGTAGAGACCTCCGGGAGTTTCAGCTCACCGCCCATCTCAAACCATTGCACGACGGGCTGCATGTCCGCCCCGCCCATGTGCCTGGTATAGACGCGGCCGACGGCGGCGCGAATCAGCTCCCGAGCGATGGTTTCGCCGCCTTTCAGCTCGCCTTCATACTCCAGTTCCAGCTTGCCGGTCATGGCGGGGAGCGCGGAATAAACGTCCGCCACGCGCGCAACGCCGCGCTTCTCGCCGGTCCGCGCGGCGTGCTGCTCCGCGCTGCTGACCACGCTCTCGAGAGCGCTGATGGGCAGGCGCTGGCTTACGCCCGAGCGCCGGTCCACGCGCTTGTCCTCGCGCGCCTGGAATGCGATCTCTTCGATGACCTCGTGGAGATACGCGGGCACCTCGATGCGCCGGCCGGAATCGCGCTGGACCCACGCTTCCTGGACGGTAATGCGCATGCCTTCTTCCACGGAGGCTGGATAGTGCGTGCGGATTTCGGCGCCGATACGGTCCTTGAGCGGCGTGATGATCTTTCCCCGCGCGGTGTAATCGTCCGGATTTGCCGTGAAAACAAGGAGCACATCGAGCGGAAGGCGCAGCGGATAGCCCTTAATCTGGATGTCGCCTTCCTGCATGATGTTGAAAAGTCCGACTTGTATCTTTCCCGCGAGATCCGGCAGCTCGTTGATGGCAAAAATTCCGCGGTTGGCCCGCGGCAGCAGGCCGTAATGAATCGTGAGCTCATCAGAGAGGTCGCGGCCTCCGCGCGCTGCTTTGATGGGGTCCACGTCGCCGAGGATGTCGGCAATGGTGACATCCGGTGTGGCGAGCTTTTCCACGTAGCGGAGATCCCGCGGCAGCCATGAGATCGGAGTCGCATCTCCCTCGGCGGCGATGCGCTCGCGGCACGCGCGGCAGATGGGCCGGAGCGGGTGGTCGTTGATCTCGCAGCCGGCGACAACCGGGATGGCTTCGTCGAGGAATTGGAGCAAGCCGCGGAGAATGCGGCTTTTCGCCTGGCCGCGAAGCCCGAGGAGCACGAAATTGTGCCGGGAGAGAAGGGCATTGAGGATTTGCGGCACAACCGTCTCTTCGTAGCCGTGGATTCCCGGGAAGAGCGGTTCGTTTGCCTCGAGCATACGCAGGAGGTTCCCGCGGATCTCATCTTTGACGGAGCGGGCCGCGCCGGATTCGAAGCCCGGTGCGCGGCGGAGGTCACCCAGAGTTTCCGGCCGGATGCGGTCCGCGGATGTCTGCTTCAAAGCACTTGTCGTCATGTGGTCCCCATTGGATAGGCCGCGCGGCGCGGCGCAACAGAATCCATCCTAGTAGTAGATGCGTGCCGGCGCATCGCGTTATCCGAATGTAAGCCGGCCCTCAGTTCCATCCGTGGCCATTTCCCCCGGCGCGCTGCTCCAGCCGGGCGGCTCGCTGCAAGTGCGGCGCCCACTCGCGAAGCAAGGTCACCAGCCGGCTTTGCCGCTCCGATTCCTCGCGCAGCTCGAGGATTTGCTGTTTCCAGAGCAATTCCATGGGCAGGGATGCGGCAACGTAGTAGGACAGGCCCGCGTCCTTGTGCTCCTCCACGTCCCGCGGGTAGTCGCCAAAGACCAGTGTGTAGCAAACTTCATGGTACTCGATGAGTTTGCGGTGCAGTGCTGGTTCGACGGGAGCCTCTTCGTCTTCGAGATACTCGACCGCTCCCTCGAGGAGCGGGTCGTCGGAGAAGAGCTCCGTGACCCGGAAGGGATCGCGCCCCTTTGTGAGGATGTCGAGGCGGCCATCTGCGTAGCGCTTCACCACCTCGATGATTTCGGCCGTGCAGCCGACGCGGGCCATTCCATCCGGCAGCTCCAGGAGAACGCCAAATTCGGATTTTTCGGCGAGGCAGTCATTCACCATCCGCCGGTACCGGGGCTCAAAGATGTGCAAGGGAAGACAGGCGCCGGGAAGGAGCACGACGTTCAGAGGAAAAAGCGGGATTCGATCAGGCCGCATGGGTCCCTGGGTCGATGATAACAGAGCGCGCAGAGATTCTTCGAGAGATGTCGAGCGCGCTAGCCCAGTTCTTCCAGAAGGGCTTCCATTTCGGAGCGGGCGTGCACGTCGCCCTTCCCGGCCGCCATGGAGACACCGGCGAGCAGGACCTTCTTCGCTTCCTTGGGGCGGGAGTCGCGCGCCAGCAATTGCGCGTACATCAGATACGCGGGAATGTACGCGGGATTGATCTCCAGGAGTTTTCGGAAATGCTGATCCGCCGCGGGCGTCTCTCCGGTGTTCATGCATTCTAGGGCAAGCCCGTAGCGAGAGAAGGCGTCGGCCGGGTTCGCCGCAACGAACTCTTCCAGGGTTTGCCGCCGCGTTTTCTTTTGTGGGTCGTCCGGCATGTTGCGTATTATACGGGGCGGGCTGCATTTCCGGAAATTGCGAGCAGAAGGCGAGGCGGCGATGAAGCGTGGGAAAACGGAGTGGGCGGATCGAACGGATCGAGAGCTTCTGAAAGGAAAGCCGGTGCGGGCGTCACGATCGGAGATGGCCGAAGTGGTTTTGCCGAGCCAGACGAACCCGGTGGGGAAGCTGCTCGGAGGCCGCGTCATGCATCTGGTGGACATCGCGGGTGCGCTGGCCGCTCACCGGCACGCGAACAGCCTGGCTATGACCGTGTCCGTGGACTCTCTCGATTTTCGCAACTCCGTGAGCGTGGGCGAGATCGTGATCCTCAAGTCGCAGGTCAACCGCGCGTTCCATACTTCGATGGAAATCGGGGTAGAAGTCTATTCGGAGAATTTTCTGACCGGGGAGCGCAAGCACACCACGAGCGCTTTCATCACCTTCGTTGCGCTCGACGAAGTCACCCAGCAGCCTAAGCGGGTTCCTCCCCTCATTGTGAAGACCGCCGAGGAGCGGCGGCGATTCCGCGAAGCAGGGGAACGCCGCAAGATCCGTCTCGCTCACCGATACAAAGCTAAGAAATAGCTCCGCGGTTCCCCCTGACACGCGGTTAGCCGATGGCACCCACCCAGCGTGGCGCAGAAGTCGGCTGCTCGCTGCCGCCCGCGGGCTCCTCGGTGATGGCCAGCGCCTTGGCGTCTTGCATCGGCGCGGGCGGCTCGCTCACCAGCAAGACGAATTTGCCGTCCGCCTGGGGGCGCAAGACTCCGGCGGGAATCGGCTTCCTTCCGGGTTCTTTCGACAACAGCCACAATTCCAGAGTGCGGTCGCCCGCGGGCGCGGGAATGCGCACGCCGGCGACGACAATCCCCAGCCTGGCGTGCCAGTAGGCGCGCATCGCGGGAGCGCCTTTCTGCAATTGAGGCATGGACACCTGCACGGACGCCGGGTCGCTGAGAATCGCCGCGATCCGCTCCGCGTCCGCGAGTTCTTTCGCGAGTTTCGTTCGCTCCTGGGCCACCGTTGCGGACCGCCCCTGGAGTTGCGCGAGCTCTCGCCGCAGCCGCTCGGCCTGCCATCCTGTATAGACGCTTAAGACAAGCAATGCAGCGACCCCTGCCCAAATCCAGAAGGATGTTTTTGTTCGCGCAGGGGCCCCTGCTTCGGCCCGCACAGTATTCATCAGGCGTCCCTTCAAAAGTTGGGAGGGTTCCGTGTACGACGCAAGCGGGACAGCGTCAAGCTCCCCCCGAACGGAGATAACTCTGCGCCTCCGATGCCACCCGCCGCGCCACGTCGATGCACGCGCCGACCGCAGGTCCCTCGAGATAGTTCCCGGCAAGGAGAAGCCCCCGATGGCTTGCGCAAAGGTCCTTGAGCTTCCGCACGCGTTCCGGGTGGCCGAGATTGTACTGCGGAATCGCGTGCGTATATTGCTTGACCCACCAGAAGGCCGGCTCACCTTCGACTGAAAGCACAGGACGGAGTTCGCTGAGGAGGGCGTCCCGAATGTCTTCCGGGGCCGCGGCCGCAAGAAGGGGATTGCCTGTCCCGCCTGCAAAACTTGTAAGAAGCGCGGAGCCAGCCGGGGCGCGCGCGGGGAAAAGGGAAGAATTCCAGACGGTGCCGAGGAGCCGCTTGCCTTCCGAGCGGGGAACGAGAAACCCGAAACCCGACAGGGAATGCCCGACGCGAGATTTCTCAAACGCAGTGTAGAGCAGAGCGACTGGCGCATACTCAATCGCGCCGAGAAGTTCTTCGAAACGCGGCGAGAGAGGCGCCAGGAGCCGGCCCGCTGTGGACGCAGGCGCGGCCACAATCACCGTGCCGGCACGAAGCGTTTGGCGAGCGCCATTACAGATCGCGGTGAGGATGTATTCCGGGCCGCTGTGCGTTACTTTCCGGGCCAGCGTCTCCACCGAGCTGTTGAGGCGCAACACATCTCCGAGGGCTTTGCCAAGAGCGGAAAGAAGGGTTTCGTTGCCGGACTCGAAGCTGCAGGAGCCGAGCCGCGCGCCGCCGCGTTCTCCGCGGGACTTCATCGCGCCTCGAATCACGCTCCCGTACCGAGTTTCCAGTTCATGCACCACCGGAAACGCGCCGCGCAGGCTCAGGCGCTCGGGATCACCCGCGTACACGCCGGAGACGAACGGACCCACCAGGCGGTCGAGCAGCTCCTCCGTGAATTTTCTCCGGACAAATCCTGCAATGGACTCATCCGGTTGCGGCGGGCGGGAATGACCGAAGGCGTCGCGAAGGAAGCTCCACTTCGTGCGCGCGCTCAACAGAGAGCTTCCAAAGAGCTGCGGCGGAGCAAGCGGAACGGGTTCCAGCCTGCCGCGCAAGAGCACATAACGGGCAGCGCGGGGATCGGCGCGGAGGAGGGCAGATTCGATGCCCAGTGCGCGGATCATATCGAGCATCGGCGACGTCAGCAGAAAGCTCTGGGGACCTTCTTCGAGGAGATAGCCGTCTTTCGGGACCGAGCGGATCAATCCACCGGGGCGGCCGGACTGTTCGAGCACGATGACCCGGATGCCCAGGTTCTGCAGATAGTACCCGCAGGCCAGCCCGGAGATGCCCGCGCCGATGACGATGACTTGTGGAGTGGCGGTCACGGGCGGCACGGCAATCGGTCAGAGCGTTTTGGAGAAGAGAGGCCGCGCGGCCAACTGCTGTTTTTCCAAGTAGGGGTCAAAGACCATCGCCAGATTTCGGATGAAAATACGGCCCAGCCAGGTGGCCTGGATTTCGTCGCTGGTGAGATGGACGAGTCCGTCCTCCTGCATTCCGGCGAGGCGGCGCAATTCTTCCGCGAAGTATTCGTCGAAGTTCACGCCAAATTCCCGGCTGATCCCGGCTTTGGGTATGACCGTGTGGCAGAGCAGGCGGCTGATGACCGTGCCGCGCAGGCGGTCTTCGGCGGAGAGTTTGTATCCTCGCATGGTGGCGATGCCGCGCTCGGCGACCGCCCGCGCATAATCCGGAACCAGGCGCGGGTTCTGTCCATAGCACGATTGCACGCAACTGATCGCGCTCACGCCCATCCCGTACAAATCGGCGCCGGCCTTCGTCGTATAGCCCTGAAAATTCCGGTGCAACGTGCGCTCCTGCTGCGCAATGGAAAGCTCATCGCCGGGCTTCGCGAAATGGTCCATACCGATATAGAAATAGCCCGCCTCGATGAACTTTTCCAATCCGGTGCGGAAAATTTCGAATTTTTGCGCGCCCTCGGGGAGGTGCGCGGCAAAGGATCCCTGCTGCTTTTTCAGCCAGGGCACGTGCGCGTAGCTGAAGAGCGCGATGCGATCCGGGGCCAGCGTCAGAATCTGGTCCAGGGTTTTTGCAAAGCGCTCCGGCGTTTGATAGGGGAGTCCGTAGATCAGATCGACGTTGATGCTCTCAAAGCCCAGCCGGCGGGCATCGAAGAGAATGTCGCGGGTCAGTTCATACGGCTGGACGCGATGGATGGCCTGCTGCACCTCGGGATGAAAGTCCTGGATCCCCATGCTGAGCCGGTTGAATCCCAGTCGGCGCAGGGTCTCGAGGTGCTCGTGAGACGTGACGCGCGGATCCACTTCGATCCCGATCTCCGCGTCCGGGGCAAACGTGAAATGCGAGCGCGTGAATTCGAATAAGTCCTCGAGCTGCTCCGGTGTCAGATAGGTCGGA
Organism: Terriglobia bacterium; assembly: GCA_041497835.1. Classification (GTDB taxonomy): domain Bacteria; phylum Acidobacteriota; class Terriglobia; order Acidiferrales; family UBA7541; genus Acidiferrum. The sequence continues at coordinate 42,070 of JBGQHF010000004.1, read as the reverse complement.
GTTCCGCCGCCCCAGTGGAATTGCACAACGGGCCTGGTGCGCGAGACGTTGCGGCTGACCCGGGTCATTTCCTGCTTCAGCGTTTCGAGGTACGGAATGGCGGAGCTTTTGTCCTTCTGGATGACCACGTTGCACGCGCAAAACAGGCACAGGCTCTCGCAGAAGGGAATATGTAAATAGAGGGACACCGGGGAGGCGGCGCGCTCCGCTTCCGCTTGGGCTGCTTCGAGGTCGCCGGCGCCGAATTCGTCACTCCAAACGGGCGCCGTCGGATAGCTGGTGTAGCGCGGCCCGGGCTGGTCATAGCGCGCGAGAAACTCCGGCGAGACGTGGAACTCCCGCCGCATCTGCTCGACGGATGGATGGCTGCTGGCCACTTCACTCACCTCTGCGAGACCGGCTGTTCCCGGCGGAGCGGGGTTTTCTGCCCGGCGCGGATGAAAAGCTGCGCATTCTCAACCGGCGTAGCCGGCAGAATGCCGTGGCCCAGATTCAGGATGTGGCCTGTTCCTTGCAGCTCCCCAATCGTCTCGGCCACCGCCCGACGTATCTTCTCCGGAGGACCGAAGAGCACCGCCGGGTCCACGTTTCCCTGGATGGCGACGCCGGGCCCTGCCAGAGTCCGCACCGCCCGCAGGGGCACACGCCAGTCCACGCTCAGCACAGTCGCTCCCGCGCGCACGACCGCCGGCAACAAGTGGTGCGACGCTTTCGTATACAAAATCACCGGCACGCCCTCGGAGTGCAGCCCCGCGATGATTTCCTGCGTCGCCGGCAGCGCATACTCCTGGTAGTCCTGCAGCGTCAATTCGCCGCACCAGGTATCGAAGAGCTGTACTGCCGTTGCGCCCGCGGCGATCTGCGCCTTCAAATACAGGATGGTGGCCTTTGCGATCTTGCCGAGCAAATCCCGGAACGCCCGCGGTTCCTCGTAATAGAAGCCCTTCACCGTGGCAAATCCTTCGCGCGTCCGCCCCTCCACCATGTAGCACGCGAGCGTCCACGGTGCTGCGGCAAACCCCAGCACGGGCACCCCCGGCCCGAGCTCGCGGCGCAGGCGGCGAATCGTCTCGGACACAAAGCCGGTATCCTGCTCCGGGTCAAAGATTCCGAGATTTTCGACCTGCCGGGCGGTGCGCACGGGTTCCGGCAGGTTCGGTCCCGCGTCGCCGAGCTCGAGCTTCAGGCCCATGGCTTCGGCAAGGATGAGAATATCCGAAAAGACGATGACGGCATCCACGCCGAGACGCCGGAAGGGCTGGAGCGACACTTCCACCGCGAGATCGGGCGTCTTGCAAACTTCAAGAAAGGCATGCTTGGCGCGCATCTCACGGTATTCCGGGAGGTAGCGCCCCGCCTGTCGCATGATCCAAACGGGCACCCGGGGGACCTCTTCGCAGCGGCAGGCCCGGAGGAAAAGCTCCGTCCGGCTCATCTCAAGATCCGGGCTCGTAGAATGCGGTGTCGGCGTCATGGAAATACGCAACAAAAGGATAACACTAGTGAGGGCGAACTGCTGCAGGATGGCACTTCTTCGGCTGGCCTCTGCTGGCGTGGGCTATAATGCGAGAGGCGGGGAACTGGAGAACACGCGCGCTGCTTCTGCCGGGAATTGCCGGGGTCGGTGACCACGCTCCCGCCTGGGAAAATGTTCACACTTTACGTCGTACTGACGCTCTTGGCCTATGGTGCGAGTCTTGGGCTCTACCTGCGCTTGCTCTATAGCAGCCATGCGTGGATCGGCCGTGCCGCCACGGTCTTTCTGGCAGCCGGTCTGGCATTTCATTACCTGCTCTTGCTGGAACGCTCGCGCTGGGTGGGCACGGTTCCCTACCAGGACTTATATGGCTCCATGTCCCTCTTCGGATGGCTCTTGGCATTCATTTACCTGGGGTTGGAATTGTTCCACCGCGAACGATCGGTGGGGGCCTTCGTGGTGCCATTCATCTTGGTGCTGGTGCTCGCTGCGAAGGTGACACATCCGGCGGCTGCGACCGCGCCGCCCTCCGCGCACGGATCTGTCTTCGCGCTCCACGTGACCCTCAGCATCCTCGCCTACGCCGCCTTTGCCCTGTCTTTCGTGTTGAGCGTGATGTTCCTGGCCGAGGAGCGGCTGCTGCGCAATCACAAGATGGGGACAATCGTGTGGAGGTTCCCCGCGCTGGAATTGCTCGAGCGGATGAGCCGGAGCAGCGTGCTCGTCGGTTTGATCTCGATTTTCGTGGGCACACTTCTCGGATTCGTCTCCGTGGGGCGTCTCGCGGGCCCGGTATCGCATTACGATCCGAAGTACATCGTGACGCTGTTGGTGCTGTTGTTGTACGCGGCCTACCTGGCCGTGGGGCGTACGAAGAGCTGGCGCGGCGCCCGGGCATCAAAATTGTGTCTCTTCAATTTCGTGATCGTTGTCCTGAGTTTTACGGTCGTTAATCTGTTTCTATCGAAGTCTCACCGCTACTTCTAGGCGCGCAAGGCACCGCATGGAAATTGTTATCGTGGGATTGAATCACCGCACGGCGCCCGTCGAGGTGCGCGAGCGGGTGTCTTTCACCACCGAGCAGGCGCGGCGCGCTGCGGAAGAATTACGCACCCGCGGGATCCTGGAAGAGACGCTGGTCCTTTCCACCTGCAACCGGAGCGAATTGTACGGCGTCCCGCCGGAAAACGTGCGCGAGACGGCGGGAGCCCTGTCCGCGTTTCTGAGCACGTTCCACGCCGTGCGGCCCGATGAGCTGAACCACTCGCTCTACCACCATCACGACCGCGATGCGGTGCGGCACTTGTTTCGTGTTGCCGCGGGCCTCGATTCGATGCTGCTTGGCGAGGCCGAAATCCTCGGCCAGGTGCGCGAGGCCTACCGCGCGGCGCACGAGTTTGGTGCGACCGGGCCCGTCCTCAACCGTCTGTTCCAGGGCGCCCTGGAGGTCGGGAAGCGCGTGCGCTCCGAAACCGAACTGGGAACGCGCCCCATGTCGGTGGCCTCCGCTGGGGTGAAGCTGGCCGAAAAGATTTTCGGCAAACTGCTGGAGCGGACCGCGCTCGTCCTCGGCGCGGGAACGATCAGCGAGCAGGTCGTCAACCAATTGCGCGACCGCGGCATCGGGCGGCTCCTGGTGATGAACCGTTCCCGCGACCGCGCGGAGGATATCGCGCTGCGATTCGGCGGCAGGGTTCTGGCCTGGGCGGAATGGGAAGCCGCCTTGACTTCGCCGGACATCGTTGTCTCTTCGGTTTCTTCCGAAGAGCCCGTGCTGAGGCGCGAAGTGGTGGAAAAGGCCATGGCGGCGCGCGGGAACCGCGGCCTGCTGCTCATGGATCTCGGCGTGCCCCGCAACATGGACCCGGCCGCGGCCCATCTCTACAACGTGTATCTCTACAATATCGATGATCTGACGGACATTGTGGAGCAGAACCGCCGGGCGCGGGAAAGTGAAGTGCCGCGCGCCGATGCCATCGTCGAGGAACACCTCGTGAAATTTCTGTCCTGGCAGGCGAGCGTGGATCTGGTCGGCGTCCTCGATGCGCTCAAGTCGCGGCTCGGCGAGGAACGCGCCGAGATTCTCCGGCAGCACCTGCAAGGCATGACGCATTTGAGTGGTTCCGACCGCGAGCGCATCGAGTCCATGATGGAAGAGCTCCTCGAAAAGCTCCTCCTCCATCCCGCCGAGCAGTTGCGCGGCGAGCGCGACCTCCGCCGCAAGATACAAAGCGTCGAAGCCCTGAAAGACCTTTTTCTTTCCGGCCGGGAGAAACCGTGAGGCCGCTGCGAATCGGCAGCCGGGGCAGCCTGCTGGCCAAGTGGCAGGCCGAGCACGTTCGCAAGCTGCTCTTTCAATCTGCCGGAGCCGAAGCGGAAATCGTCATCATCAAGACGGCCGGCGACAAGATGGCGCACGCGCCTCTCACGCAGATCGGCGGAAAAGGTGTCTTCATAAAGGAATTGGAGGAGGCGCTGATTGCCGGGACGATCGATCTGGCCGTGCACAGCGTGAAGGATGTGCCCACGGACACGCCCTCCCGCCTGTTCTTCCCGGCGGTTCTGCGCCGCGACGATGTGCGCGATTGTCTCGTGACCCCGAATGGCGCCACGCTGGCCACGCTTCGCGAGGGCGCGCGCGTCGGCACGAGCAGCCTGCGCAGGCAGGCGCAATTGCGCCGCCTGCGGAAAGACCTGGATCTCCGCGACATGCGCGGCAACCTGGACACGCGCTTGCGAAAAGTGGAGAGCGGGGAATACGAAGCAGTTGTTCTCGCCAAGGCGGGACTTGATCGCCTGGGCTGGAGCCATCGCATCAGCGAAGTGCTCTCTCCGGAGATCTGTCTTCCCGCGGTCGGCCAGGGCGCCATTGCCGTTGAATCCCGCATCGCGGATACGGAGATCGCCGACGTGCTGGGCAAGCTCAACGACGCCGAGACGCGCGATGCCGTTATCGCGGAACGCGCGCTGCTTGCCGAGCTCCACGGCGGATGCCAGGTTCCGCTCGGGGCGTGGGCGCGATTGGAGCGACAGGAGCTGGTGCTGGAAGCCTGTGTCGTATCCTTGGATGGCGCGGACTATATCCGCGAGCGAGCCTCGGCGCCGCCCGACCGCGCCGTCGACCTCGGCAAGGAAGTTGCATGCAAGCTTTTGGCTTCCGGCGCGAAGGAAATTTTGGAACAGATGGGGCGCGCCCATGGCTAGCCCTCCCTCGCCGCTCGCAGGGAAGAGAATCGTCGTGACTCGGGCCGTGGAACAGAGCAATTCGCTCTGCGCAGGACTGCGCGCCCGCGGTGCGGTCGTCACCGCCCTGCCCATGGTGGAATTCGCCCCGGCCCAGGATTCTGCGCCTCTCGATGCAGCGCTGCGCGACCTCTCGAAATTCGACTGGATGCTTCTGACGAGCCAGAACGCAGTCCGCTACATCGCTGAACGCAGCCGCGAGATGGGCATTGATTTGCCCGCCGCCGCTCGTTCTCTGCAAGTCGGCGTGGTGGGTCCCGCCACCGCCGAATCCGCCGAAAAAGCAGGATGGAGAGTCGCTCATGTGGCGGCAACGCACCAAGGGGTAGCGCTTGTCGAGGAACTTGCCGGGCAACTCCGTGGTACGCGAGTGTTTCTCCCGCGAAGCGATCGGGCGAACCCGGCGCTGCCGGAGGCTTTGACACGGATTGGGGCGCGAGTCACAGAAGTTATTGCGTACCGCACCATGGCAGCCTCCGCACTCGAGGATGAATCTCGCCGCAGCATCGAGGCCGGAGAAGTGGACGCGGTCCTGTTCTTTAGTCCCTCGGCGGTGCATCATTTGGCGGAGCTGGTGGGGGCCGAGCGGCTCGCCACGCTGCAGGACCGGATAATTTTTGCCGCCATTGGTCCGGTCACCACTGCTGCCCTCCGCGCGAGCGGCGTGGAGAGAGTCTTGATTGCCCCGGACACGTCCGTCTCGGCTATTCTGGATTCGCTGGCGGATCACTGGCCGGCAAAAACGCACGCAGGAGCGAAAAGAGAATGAGTTTCCCAACGCATCGGTCGCGGCGGCTGCGGCGCAGCGAAGCGCTGCGCGGGATGGTCCGCGAGACGCGGCTGACGACGGCCGGGCTGGTTTACCCAATGTTCGTTTGCCCGGGCGCAAAGGTTCGCCAGGAAGTCAGCTCCATGCCCGGCGTCTTCCAGCAATCCGCGGATCAGATCGTCGAGGAGTGCCGGGAAGTCGAATCGCTAGGGATTCCCGTCGTGATCCTCTTCGGCCTTCCTGAATCGAAGGATGCGCGAGGCAGCTCCTCCCTGGCGGCAACGGGCGTTGTGCAACGCGCCATCGAGGCCATCCGCAAGGCGAAGTTGCGCCTGCTCGTCGTCACCGATGTCTGTCTTTGCGAATACACCGACCACGGACACTGCGGCGTCATCGAAAAGGGAGAAGTGGCCAACGATGCCACGCTGCCGATTCTGGCCGAGCAGGCTCTTTCCCACGCGCGCGCCGGAGCAGACATCGTGGCCCCCTCGGACATGATGGACGGCCGGGTAGGAGCCATCCGCCGCGCGCTGGACGCCAACGGTTTTTCCGACATCGCGATCCTGTCCTACGCGGCGAAGTACTGCTCCGGCTTCTACGGTCCGTTCCGTGAAGCGGCGCAATCCGCGCCGCAGTTCGGCGACCGCCGCAGCTATCAAATGGACCCCGCGAATGCCCGGGAAGCTTTGAAAGAGGTCGCCCAGGATCTCGACGAGGGCGCCGACATGGTGATGGTCAAGCCGGCGCTGCCTTACCTGGATATCATCCGGCGGGTGCGCGACCGGTTTGACGTACCGGTCGCCGCGTACAACGTCAGCGGCGAATACGCGATGGTCAAGGCCGCCGCGCAAAAGGGCTGGCTGGACGAGAAACGCGTCGTGCTGGAGATCCTCACGGGAATTCAGCGCGCCGGCGCGAGCATCATCCTGACCTATCATGCGAAGGACGTCTCGCGCTGGCTCAAGCAGGAGTAAGACGTCGGAAGTGCCATGAGCGCCACACAACCCAAACGCAAGCCGGAGCGGCAGAGGTCCCGCGAAATCTTCGAGCGCGCGGAAAAGGTGCTCGTCGGCGGGGTCAACAGCCCCGTTCGCGCCTTCCGGTCCGTCGGCGGCGATCCGCTGATCGTGGACCACGCGCGCGGCGCGCGCCTCTACGACGCGGACGGCAACGAATTGCTCGATTACATCGGCTCGTGGGGGGCGATGCTGCTCGGCCATGCGCACCCCGCGGTGACCGCCGCCATCGCAGAGCAGGCGCAGCGGGGAACAAGTTTTGGCGCGACCACGGAGCTTGAGGTCGAGCTCGCGACGAGTATCACGCGCGCGATTCCATTTCTCGAAAAGATCCGCTTTGTTTCCAGCGGCACGGAAGCCACGATGAGCGCGGTCCGCCTGGCACGGGCGTTCACCAAGCGCGATCTGATCCTCAAGTTCGAGGGGTGCTACCACGGCCACGCCGACAGTTTTCTCTCGCAGGCAGGCTCGGGCCTGGCAACGCTCGGGATGGCGTCCTGCCCGGGCGTGCCGCAGGCGCTCGCGGAGCTTACGCTCAACGCTCCCTATAACGATTTGATCGCTGTGGAGCGCCTCTTCGCGCAGCACGCCGGAAAAATCGCCGCGATTATTGTCGAGCCGATCGCCGCGAACATGGGCGTTGTCCTGCCCGAGCCGGGCTTCCTTTCGGGCCTGCGCGAGCTAACACGCAAGAATGGGGCGCTGCTCATCATGGACGAGGTGATCACAGGGTTCCGCTTGCACTACGGCGCGGCACAAACCCTGCTGGGCTTGGAGGGAGACCTCACTACGCTGGGGAAAATCATTGGCGGCGGCCTGCCCGCCGCGGCATACGGCGGACCTGCCAAAATCATGAATCACGTCGCTCCCCTCGGCCCGGTCTATCAGGCGGGTACGCTGGCAGGGAATCCTCTGGCTATGCGCGCCGGGAGCGCCACATTGCAGGAGCTCAAGGCCCCGGGACTTTATGACGCGCTGGCTCAGCGATCCGAGCAGCTCGTTGGGGGGCTCCAGCAGATGTTGAAGGAAACCGGTCTCCACGCGCAGATCAATGCGCGCGGCTCGCTCGCCACTCTGTTTTTCTGCGATGGGCCGGTTCGCAACTACGACGATGCGAAACGCTCGGACACGGCACGCTACGCAGTGTTCTTCCGGGAAATGCTCGCCCGGGGAGTTTTCCTGGCGCCTTCGCAGTTCGAAGCGATGTTCGTCTCAGCCGCTCATTCGCAGGAAGACATCAGCCGTACGATTGCCGCGGCGCGGGAGAGTCTGCAGGCTGTCGCGGCGTAGCCTCTCGCAGACGAGAACCTTTCCCTCCGAGTGTCTCTTCTCTCAGTGGGACGGAGCAGGCTCCCCGCCGCGTGTCCGGGCCAATTCCGCGGTCAGGCGTTCCAGCCGGTCGACGATTTCCCGGTGCCTTACCTCTTCGGGCTGCGGTTTCTTTCCAATGAAGGCCAGCGTTCCGCCAGGCTCGAGGATGCACTGCTGTACTTCGGACAAAGAGGCAAAGCCCTGGCGCCGGGCCGCAACCTCCAACTGAGCCATGGTGATGAGTTCACGCTTTACGTTGCGCGTGCGCACCTTTCCATCTTCGATCAAGACGTCGGGGGAGCCTTCGACAAGTTCCTCCAGCTTTCGATGCTTGTAAAGAAAGCGAATCACAAGGGCGTTGACCAGCAGAAGCGCCGATGCGCCAATAATTCCTCCCGTCACGCTATTATCGTCGCCGATGATCGCGTTCTGCACGGTATTGGAAAGCGTCAGCAGAACGACCAGATCGAACGGGTTCAACTGGGCCAGTTCCCGTTTCCCGGCGAGGCGCAGGCTGATCACGAGAAAGACATAGACGATCACCGGGCGCAGGATTTTCTCAGCAATGGGCAGGCCCGGAACAAACATGTGAGACAGAATGTCGTGCATGGACGCAAGACCTCCTCTGGATGCCGCTAGGCGAACGCGCCAGGGCAACGAACGAGCACTCCCCGCGCCGAACGGCCAAAGCCTAGCATGAGAGCCACCGGGGATGAAGGAACCCGCTCCACGGAACAGCCTGCGTGATAGTACTTTCGGTTCATTACGGTTTGGCGACAAGAGCCGTCGTCAGGTCCCGCAGAGCGCGAAATGCCCTTATCATGGGATTGTCGCAACTAGGTTTCGTGTCTTCCTGCAAGGGCCTTGCCTGGCCCTAGATGTCGTCCTCTGCCGTCCGAGCAAGTGAAAGTTTGAGGAGGCCGCGGAAAGGCTTCTGCCGTAGAGGGAAGTCCGGGGAAGGGTTTTCGCGATTCTATGCCATTACGCGTTCTGCAGGAATCTGGAATCCAGCTCAGACCGGAAGAGCTGCTCGCACTGGTCGAGTGCGCGCACGATTTCGTTGCCTTTCTTGAGAAGGACGGGACAATTCAGTATGTGAGCCCTGCTGTCACTCGAATCCTGGGATATCCCTCCGAAGAGATCCTCGGCAAGAACATCATGGATCTGCTTCCTCCGAAGGAAGCGGAGAATGCGCGGCGGAATCTGCGGATCTTGGTTGCCCAGCCGCATGTGAACTTGTCGGCACGCTGCCGCCTTCGCTCCAAGGACGGTTCCTGGCGCGAATTTGAGGTGACCGGGCGCTGTCTTGATCAGGAAGGCGGAGACGCAGTCATCGCGAGCATCTATCGCGATCTCACCGACCTCAACCGCATGGAGGCCGAGCGCCGTGTCATTTCGGAAGTCATCCACGCGCTCAACCAGACCAGCAACCTCGACGAGCTACTTGACAGAATCCACCAGGCGCTCAAGAAGGTTCTTTACGCGGAGAATTGCTTCATTGCTTTGCATGACCCCGATGCCGGTACTTTCCATTTCCCCTTTTTTGTGGACCAGTTCGATACGGCGCCTCCACCGCAGAAGGTTGGCCGGAGCTGTACTGCCTACGTCTTTCGGACCGGACGCGCGATGTTCATTTCTCAAAAGGACTTCGACGTTCTCGCGGAACGCGGCGAGGTCGAACTCGTCGGTTCGCCTTCCCCTGCCTGGCTGGGGGTCCCGCTGAAAACGCCGACGGCGACCCTCGGTGTGCTCGTCGTCCAGCACTATGGGCACGAGAACGTTTACGACACGCGCGATCTGGAGTTCCTGGATTCGGTGGGCGGAACGATCGCCCTGGCGATTGATCGCCGCCGCGCAGAAGACGCATTGCGGAAAAGCGAATCCATGTTCCGCCTCTTGTTCGCGCACAACCCGCTTCCCACCTGGGTTTTCGACAAAGAGAGCCTCCGGTTTATCGAGGTGAACGAAGCCGCTGTGAAGCAATACGGATATTCCGCGGAGGAATTCCGGAAGATGACGATTTTGGACATCCGCCCCGAGGAGGAGTTGGATCGCTTTAACGATCACAGAAAGCAGCACTTCCAGGAAGGACGCCATTCCGGCCATTGGAAGCATCGCCAGAAAGATGGGCGCCTGATCGAAGTCGAGGTCGTCTCTCACGAGCTGACCTATGGAGGACGTCCCGTCCGGCTCGTGGTGGCGCGAGACGTCACCGAGCGAGATTTGCTGGAACAGCAGCTTCGACAGGCGCAGAAGATGGAGGCGGTCGGGCGCCTGGCGGGAGGGGTCGCGCACGACTTCAACAACCTCTTGATGGTCATCAAGGGACACACGGAGCTGCTTCTCGGCTCCCTTGCGGCGTCGGAACACGCGGTTCGAAAGATAGAGCAGATCGACCGCGCGGCGGACCGCGCCGTGACGCTGACACGCCAACTCCTCGCCTTCAGCCGCATGCAAGTTCTGCAGCCGCGCGCGATGAGCCTCAATGAAGTCGTCGAAGAGATGGGCAAGCTGCTGCCACGGCTCATTGGGGAAGATATCGAGCTGAACATTCGAACCCAGGCCGATCTCGGGATGATCCGCGCAGACGCGAGCCAGATCGAGCAGATCATCATGAATCTTGCGGTGAACGCGCGCGATGCGATGCCCGGCGGCGGACGGCTGATCATTGAAACCGCCAACGCCGAGTTGGATGCGAGCTATAACGCGAAACATCCCATCGTTCCGGCGGGCCGCTATGTTCTGCTTGCCGTCACCGACACCGGCACGGGGATGGATGAGAAAACCAAAGCGCACATCTTCGAGCCATTCTTTACCACCAAGGAAAAAGGGAAGGGCACCGGATTAGGGCTTGCCACTGTTTACGGTGTTGTGAAACAGAGCGGTGGTTTCGTCTGGGTGTACAGCGAGCTCGGAAAGGGCACCACATTCAAGATTTATCTGCCCCGCGTTGATCAGCCGCTGGATCAGGGAAGCGTGGGTCAAAATCCAGCGGAAGCGCCGCGCGGCACGGAGACGGTTCTCCTGGCTGAGGATGAGCAGGATGTTCGCGAAATCGCTCGCGAATTCCTCGAATCCTGCGGCTACACGGTCATCGAGGCGCGCGATGGAAAGGAAGCCCTCCATCTGGCGGAACTCCACGCGGGCGGGATTGACCTGCTTCTGACCGATATGGTCATGCCGGGTATGACTGGACAGGAACTGGCTTCGAGCTTGCGGACCCTCCGCTCCGTGCATCGTGTTATTTACATGACCGGCTACACCGAGCACGGAACAAGCCAGATCCCGGAAAACGATCCTTCGTCAAGATTGCTGACCAAGCCGTTCAGCCGTTCGGTCCTGTTGCGTACGGTTCGTGAACTGCTTGCCATCCGCCTGGAGAATTGAACGTCATATTCCGGCGCGAAGCGGGTGAGCATCCGGATGAAGACGCCGGCCCGCCCAAAACTCCGTACCCGCTACACGATTTTCGGATGTTTCCGGTGCCAATCCGTCCACTGCTGGTAAGCGCGCGCGGCCTGAATCACTGCCAGGTCGTTTCCGGCGCGTGCCACAAATTGCAATCCCACCGGCAGATGCTTCTCATCGAATCCGCACGGCACGGAGAGCGCCGGCAGCCCGCACAAATTCCCGATTCCGCCGAGCGGATCCGGAAAGCTCAATCCGGTTTCGAGGTTGAGATCCAGTTTGTTGGCGGCGATGGGCAACGCCGCGGTGGCCAGAACGTCGAAGGAATCGAAGAGCGACTCCATTTTCCGCTGGAGAACATCGCGCACGCGCAGCGCCGTGACGTAATCGCTCGCGGAAATCGTCTCGTTGAGATATCCCGCGATCTGTCCCAGCGGGTCGCTGAGATTGGCGACCTTGCCGGATTGAATCAAATCGCGGAATGCCGAGGCCCCTTCCGCCGCAATGATCACGTTACCGGCTGCTTCAAACGGACCCTCGGGAAGTTCCGCCTCTTTCATTCCGGGGAAATGCTTGCGCAGCAAAGCCTGCGCATCGCGGACGGCTCTGGCCACGCCGATTTCCATTTGTTTCCATGCGTTAATCAGCCACCCGATCCGCAGCGGGCCCTTGCGCGGTTCCGTCGCCGGTGAGTAGGTGAATGCGGAGCGGTCCACAGCCAGCGTGCTGCGGTCTTTCGGGTCATGTCCGGCAATGACGGCAAAGACGCGCGCGCAATCTTCCGCCGTGCGGCACAGCGGCCCGATCTTGTCCATCGAGTAGGAAAGGGCCATACCACCGTAGCGGCTCACGCGGCCATATGTGGGTCGCAGGCCGCTGACGCCGCAGTACGCCGCAGGGCAGATGATCGAGCCCCACGTCTCGGTGCCGATGGCAAACGCCGCAAGTCCCGCCGCCAGGATGGCGCCCGACCCGGACGAGGAGCCGCAGGTCCAGCAGGTCGTGTCCCAGGGATTCTTCGCAGCACCGGTCAGTGACGCAGATGCGAATCGATAGCCCATCCCCCCGGCGAGCTCGATCATCGCCGCTTTTCCCAGCAGAACGGCGCCGGCGCGGTTCAGGTGCTCGATCACCGTTGCGTCGTAATCAAATTTTTGATTGGCGTACGGTTTTGCTCCCCAAGTTGTGGGATAGCCCTTCACGCTGAGGAGGTCTTTCGCGGCATACGGCATTCCATGCAGAGGGCCGCGGTAGTGCCCCGCGCGAATTTCCTTTTCCGCCTTGCGCGCCTGTTCCAGGGCCAGGTCCGGCGTGAGCCGCGCATAGGCATTGAAGCGCGGGCCGAATTTCTCACTCCGCGCCAGATAACTCTCCGTCAGCTCCACGGGAGAAAGCTTCTTGGCTTCGATACGCTTCGCCAGCTCGGTCACCGACAAGTAGAGAATTTCTTCGCCGACCATTTTCGCGTCCTCTTAGTGTTTCCTTGTTGGGGCTGGTATCTTATCCCGCGCACGCTGCTTTTCGCGTTCCACAAGCGGCTTCAGATAGAGCGCCGGCGCATCTCCGTTGTTTAGAGGGTACGCCCGAAGGGATTCGAGTTGAGGTTGGAGCAAGCGCGCCAGACGAACCAGGTCTGCCTTCTGCTCCTGGGAGAGGCGGTTCCCATAGCGCGCCAGGATGATCTGCAGGCGAGCGTCGGCTTCTGCCAGTCCCTCCGCGGAAAGACTCGGTGTACCGGGAGGTGCTTGCAGGCTGGTAAGGGCATCCGCAAGGTTCCCGGGCCGAATGGCCGCAGGAAGAACCGCGCTCGGAGCCAGCGTTGTGGCGGCAGAGGCGAGAGCTGCGCGCAAGGCAAATTCGCGGCGCGAAAGCGTCTGCGATGGCGCAGATTCTGCTTGGTTTTCCGGCTTCCTCTCCGGCATAGACAGTATCCTCCACGCGGGACATCAAAATTCCGCAGCGAGAGGCTACTGAATCCTTGGGTAGGGGTCAACTACAGAAAGGGATAGCGGATACGGACGGAAAAAAGGGACCACCCCCCTCCCGAAAATGACTCCGCGTGGTCCATTAGCCCGTTCACTGGTGATAAGGATTTGGCGCCGTGCTTTACGCGTTTCCGATAAACGCTTAGGGCAATTTTTCTGGCAAATGGACGCGCACGGCTTGCGGCCGATAGAGGCTCATGTTTGAGACGAGCTTGCTGAACTGATACGAATTGCACGCATAGGTGATGAGGAGGTTCGCACCTTCAGAGAACTCGATGTGCTCCTTCTTGGCGTAGCAAAAGGTGTCTTTGTCCCATCCCGAAGTGGACGGAACCAACTCTTTGATCTCATAAACGGTCTGCATTGCGGACCACGGCCCAGTCAGGTTGGGTGCCGTCCTCGCGACAATCTTGTTGGACATAAAAAGCGGCTCACCGGAAATGGCGACCCAGATTTTCGACTTCGGGTGGTAGCGAACGGAAAGCTCGCTCGCGCCTTTGTCCATCACCACGAAAGCCTTTTCCGGATCGAACCCGGACTTCCATTGATTATTCTGATTCAAGTATTGGAGATGCGGAGCGGGTTCGGCAAGACCGGTTAGGGGCAAGCGTCCCAGCAACATAGGCCTGCCGTGCGCATCGTCCTCCCAGAGAGTGAAGAAGTAGACGTATCCGTCTTGGACAACGGCGCTCGTGCTTAGAACGAGATTGGGAATATCCAATAAGTGGAGATACGTGACTTGCCAGTCGTCCGGGGCAGCTGAAATGTTTGAGATTTTGGCCAAGGCTGCACCAGCGGTCCTGAAGGAAAATATCTTTTCTTCCGGTTTGGGCTTCATCTCCCACAGCACTACATAAACGCTGTCCCGATAGAAGAATCCGTCGCCGGGCCAATACCAGAAATCCGCACCGCCCAAATCGAAGAAGGAGGCGGGGGCTTTTTTGTGCCGGTCCCGCCAGTAATAGTGGATGTCCCAGCCCGTTTTTGGATCGCAAACGGAAAGCGCAATGGCGTTCCTCACCATTTTCGAGCCCGAGCGGTTGGTTTGATTGGCGCTTCCCACAAACGAATCTCCAAACAGCCACAGGCTCCGCCCATCGGGAAGGAGAATCGAGAACGCCGCATCGCCACCCAGCCAGCCTTCTTTGTATGGAAAAATTGGGACACACGAGGACGCCTGCCCCTCATTCGGTGCGGCAGACGTAGCGTTCGCGTGCGCAGCGCAGGCGACAATCGACAGGAACGCCAGACGCAAGATAAATACCAGCCGATGTGCAGAAACGATTAGCTTCATGCTCGCTTATCGTACGCTGAGCTTGCAGAATTTTACATCATGCTCAGACGGGCAGACTCGGAAACGATCCACTTACCTGATTAACGCCGTTACCGGACAAGTCAAGCGACGCCAGCTAGGCTGCCCGGGTGGTGGTCCCTTTTTTCCGTCCGTATCCGCTATCCCGTTAACTACAGAAAGCGTCTAGTGCGGGAATCAGTCACGCCCGCGGGACGCTGGGGTGGCCCGGGGACTATGGGGAATCCCGGAGTGCACGAATGTGCAGCTCGAGCGTTTGGTTGTACTCGCGCTCAATCTGCAGCTCGGTTTGAAGTTTCTTCACGAGCAGCTCTAGCCGCATGATTTCGAGACGCAGCTTTTGCACTTCACTGCTCGGTGGCGCAGCGGGCGCCTGCGAGGCTGGGGGAGTCGCGGGGCGCTGTTCAGGAGCTGGAGCATGAGGCGTCTGTGCCGGTTGCTGCGGCGAGAACGCTTCCGCCAGCGCTCGGGGCCATGCCCATTCGCCCACCTGTTGTTCCACAGCGGCCGGTGGAGGCGGCGGGGCCGCTGGCTGTGCCGGGGGTTGTGGAAAGAGGCTGCTCAGAGGGCTCACCCCGGCCGCGCTGGAAGGACGAGAGGCTGCCGGAGCTGATTCCTTCGGGTTCAGCAAACTCTTGACCCGCCCGATCAGTTCCTGAGGCTGGAAGGGCTTCCGGATGAGCTCATCGGCCCGCACGGCAACCGCTTTGTCCGCGACGCTCTTGTTGACGACACCGGACATCAGCACGACGGGTATGGAACTGTACTGCGGGTTCTGTTTGATCTGGCTGCAGACGGAATATCCGTCCTGGTCGGGCATGATGACATCGGTAATCACGACGTCGGGCGGATTCTGGTCGAATTGCGCGAGCGCCGAGGCGGCGTCGGCGCACGTGATGACCTGGATGTTCTCCCGGCGGAAGGCGATCTTGATGACTTCGCGCATCGTGGCGCTGTCGTCGATGAAATAGACCGTCGGGGTGCGCTTCGCGCTGGTTTCTCCGGCCGGCGGCAACAAAAGTGTTTCGCTCATGGCGCTTCCTTGTCTGCCACGTCGCGATGCGCTTCATCGAATTCGCGCATGGCGTCGAGCATGAGATCCGTTGCCGAGCGCAGGACGGTGCGCTGTGCGGACGAAGACCCGTACACGAACTTGTACACGCCCGTGCCGGATTTCGTGCAGTTCTTCAGGATATGGATGAAAGCTTCGTCGCCGAAAAGCGCTCCGCACTCGGCGTGCGTGATATCCCCCGCGTCGAAAAACATCACCGCGTCGGTATCCACGGCATTGATGTGCAGCGCTCCCGTCTGCCGGGCTTGCGTGAGCAGTTGGATCACTCCCGGAAGGTCGTGGTGCGAGAGGCTCCCGCTCAGGCTGGTGTCCGCTTGTGCGAGCATTTGAGTCGGCTGGAATCCCTCGACTTTGCTCACGATGATGTTGCGGACGTGCGTGGCAATCGTAGCCGGGCTGCGGTGGCGGTCGATGTAATCGTCGCACCCAGCTTGGAACGCCTCCATCAGCGCGCGCTGGCTGCCGTCCCCCAGCGCAATGACGGGCAGCGCGGCATACTTCGAATCGGAACGCACTATCCGGGCGATCTCCAGCGCGCCCATCTCGCGCAGATTCGTTGCGCAAAGGACGGCTGCCGGCGCGTCGTATTCCAGCATGGTAAGCGCGTAGGCAGGCTGAGTACTCGTCACCACTTCGAAGCCCTCGCGCTTCAGAGCGTCGCTCAGGCGCTTGGAGAAATAAACGTTGCTGTCAATCAGGAGAATTTTCGCGGCTCGTCCGGGCTGGCTCATGGGAGAGCCTCCTGAACGGTCAGGGAGCTAGACGCCCGCGCGGCAGGCCCCGGCCCCGGAATGAGATGGTCGAGGTCCAGGACCTCGATGACGCTGCCATCATGCGAAATCCATCCCTGCACGTGAGGCAGACGTTCGCCGCTCGCCGGTGTCATCTCCGCGGATACCAGCTCGCACTCTCCGGTCAAGGGCAGGGCCACGCATTCCATGCCATTCTCAAACTGCCGAAGCGCCAGCAGGTACAATCGCCGGTTCGCCAGGCGCGTGCCGGTGAGGCCTTCCGAGACGTCGCAAATCGGCACGATGCGTCCTCGCCGCACGAGCACGCCTTCGAGTTCGGGCGTGCGGTGCGGGAATCGATAGATGCGGCTTGTGGGCACAAGTTCCGAAATACGTGTTGCGGGCACGGCAAACTGCCGGTCTCCCAGCCGGAGGAGCACGAAGGACTGCAGATCGAGTTCGAGCGTTCCGTTCATGCTGGATGCCGGGCTTCCGCCCCCTGTTCAGGAATGGCTTCGGCCGGAACAGCGGCCGCGTCGAGCAATTCCATTTCATCCGGGCGCAAGAGCCCGTCCGGATTCACCACGGGGATCACCGCGTTATCCAGCGTCACCAGCCCGCGGTACCAATCCCGCTCCTCATGGCAAAACGCCTGCGGCACGGCTTGCATTCGCGTGACCGTCGCCATTCGCTCAATCCCATCCACCAGCAGCGCCGCGCGCCGGTTGCGCAATAAGAACACGAGAGTCGCCTGCGAGACTGGCAGACCGAAGTGCGTCCCGCCGTGCACGACGTAAAGCGCTCGGCTGCCCCGTCGCACCACGTGCTGCACCTTTTTGAGTTCGGGCCGGAGAATCGCCGTTGCAGCTCCTGCAATGCTGTCCGTACTGCGAATCTCCTGGACCGCGCTTGCGGAAATCGCAAAAAGTTGGCTTCCGATGCGGAACAAAATCATTTGCTCGGCTCGGGTCGCGCGGCGCTTTCCGGCAGGCTGTGGCGGGGGCCTCATTCCCGGGCTCCCACCGGCGTTGCGCGGCAAATTCCAATGACGCGCTTCTCGATCGCCGGGTAGATCTCATCCAAAGGCAGGATATGATCCACCGCACCGGTCTTGATTGCCTCGGCTGGCATGCCGAAAATGACCGCGGTTGCTTCATCCTGAGCCAGCACCAGTCCACCCGCCGCTTTGATAGCCTTCACTCCCTGCGCGCCGTCATTGCCCATTCCCGTCAGAATCGCGCCGATACTCATCGCCCCGGCATAAGCGGCCACGCTCTCCATCGTCACGTCCACACACGGCAGGTATCCGTTGATTCGGCCGCCGCTTTCCAATTGAATGCGGCCGGAAGAGGTTACGCGGAGGTGCCGCGCTCCCGGGCAGATATACAGGGTGCCGGCCCGCAGCGTTTCGTTCTGCTCCGCTTCTTTCACCTGGATGCCGGTGAATTCCGAAAGCTGCGTGGCGTACTGGCTGGTGAATGTCGCGGGCATGTGCTGGACGACGATCACTGCGCCGGGGAAGTCGCGTGTAAAGCCGGGCGCCAGGCGCATCACCGTCGCCGGACCGCCCGTGGACGCCGCAATCACCACGATGGGGAACCGCTGGTCCGGCACGCTGGCCGCCGCGGAGCGATCTGCCGTTTTTCGCGATTCGCCGCCGCTCGCGGGCGCGTTTCCCTGGGGGGAGACCGACCGGGGCTGGCCCGCGTTGCGCACCACGCGCACCTTGGACGCCATACGCACCTTGCGCAACAGATCTTCCTTGACACTCGCCATGTCGAGGTCGATCCCGCCGGATGGCTTGCCGACGAATTCAATCGCACCTAACTCCAGCGCGCGAAGGGTGCTGTCGGCCGCCTCTCTCGACTCCGAACTCACGATGACGATGGGTCGCGGATTGCGCGACATGATCAATTCGGTGGCCTGCAACCCGTCCATGTGGGGCATGTTGATGTCCATCGTGATGACGTCGGGTTTCAGAGAATCCGCCAGCGCTACTGCTTCATGACCGTCCTTCGCGTGGCCCACCACTTGCAATTGCGGATCGGAGTTGAAAATGGTCTCCAGCACCTTTCGCATGAAGGTGGAATCGTCCACCACCAGCACACGCGTCTTTTTATTCATGCTCGGAGTCATCGTCTGTTCACGCCACCGGCACACCGGCGGGCCGGGGCGTCTCGGTACCGATCAATTGTTCGACGGCGGATAGCAACTGCTCTTCCTGCACCGGCTTCGTCAGGAAGGAAGCGGCTCCTTCTTTCAGGGCACGGTCGCGGTGCTTCGCGCCCGCGCGCGATGTAACCACCATCACCGGAATGCGCCGCGTTGCCGGGCTCTGCCGCAACTGCGCCATCAGCTCGTAGCCCGTCATGCGCGGCATCTCCAGGTCGGTGATGACCAGGTGACACCCGTGTTGCGCAACCAGTTCCGCCGCTTCCAGCCCGTCCGATGCCAGCTTGACGCGATAACCGGCCTTCTCCAGGAGGCGTCCCACGAATTTGCGCACGCTGATCGAGTCGTCTGCAACGACCACCACGCGCTCCTGCTGGACGCGGTCGATTGCGTCGGCGGGGATCGTCCCCCGCGCCACGGCCGCGGAGCCTGGCGCGAAGACCCGCGCTGCTCCCGCTGTGGCCTGCACCGCGCGGCGTTCGGCAGGCTCGGTTCCGACCATGCGGTTCAGGTCGATGAGCAGAATCAGGCTTCCGTCGGGCGCGATGGTTGTGCCCGGAAAGAGTTTTACGCGGCGCAGATACTCGCCGAGGTTCTTGATGACAATCTCGTCCTTTCCGAGCACCTCCTCGACGACGAGACCGATCTGGCGATTGCCCGCAGTCGCCACAATCATGCGAAAGTATCCGTTCACGGCTTCGAGCGGCGGAAGACCGAGATAGGAATCCAGCCGCACGACTTCGGTCACGATGTCGCGGACCTTTGTCAGCAGCTTGCCGCCAACGTCCTCGATCTCATCCGCGCGCAGCCGCCGGATCTCTTCCACGACTGCCAGGGGCAGCGCGAAGGTTGCCGATCCGCAGCGCACAAAGAGTGCCGGCGAAATGATTAACGTCAGGGGAACTTTCAGCGTGAATCGGGTGCCTTCGCCGGTCTTGCTCTGGATGTCCACCTCGCCATTCAGCGCCTGGAGGTTGGCCCGCACGACGTCGAGGCCCACGCCGCGGCCGGCCAGTTCGGTTCTGACCGGCGCGGTCGAGAAGCCCGGATGGAAGAGCATCTCCCGAAGATCGCGCTCCGTCAGCCGGCCGGCGGTTTCGGGCGAAACGAGCGCGCGGTCCATCGCGCTCTGCTTCACTCTCTCGTAGTCGATTCCGCGGCCGTCGTCTTCTACCTCGATGTAGATGTGGTTCCCGCGGTGATACGCGCGAAGGGTCACGATCCCGGTCATTGGCTTGCCCGCCGCAATGCGGGCGTCCGGCGTTTCGATGCCGTGGGCCACGGCATTGCGCACCAGATGCACGAGCGGATCCGCGATCTGCTGGATGATGTTGTTGTCGAGCTCGGTATCGCCCCCCGCCATGTGGATCTCGACCTGTTTCCCGGCGGATTTTCCGGCGTCGCGCACGACGCGCGTCAGCCTCGAGTAGAGCGTTCCGATCGGCACCATTCGCGCCGCGGTGATCTCGTCCTGCAGGCGGTGCGCCAGCTTCGTGAATTCGTCGATGTCGCCCTCGACCCGGCCAATGAACCCTCCGAGCTGCGAGAGCACCTCGTTGACGTCGGCGGAGATTTCCGTCATGGAGCGTGACAGGATGCTGAAATCGTCGTAGCGGTCCATCTCCAGATCGCTGAACTCCGACCAGAAGGACTTGTCGCCGGCAGCGGCGCTTGTAAGCATGTGCGCCGTCGGCGCTCCGCTCCGCGTGCCGGGGAAAGGTGCTGGCATGCGCGAGGCGCTGATACGGCCGTACTCGTACTTGTCCTGGAACTCCGCCACCTTGCCCTGCAACCGCTCTTTCGAGAAGCTCAGCGTCTCCACGAGCTTTCGCAGTTCCGCGACGCGCCCCACCATGCGCGTGCGGTTGATCACGAGCTCGCCGACGTTGTTCATCATGTGGTTGAGCCGCCCGAGCGAGATGCGCACAGACTTCGCCGGAGACGTATTCGTTGCAGATTGCTTCTGCGTCGCCCTGGCTTTCGCCGCCGCGGGTTGCTCCGGAATCGCCGCATCTGCCCGCGCAGCCGCCCCGGCCAGCGGATCGGTCTCCGCTTCCTCCGCATCTTCTGGTGCGAATTCGGCGATGCGCGCGAGAAGGGAATCGACGCCCGCGCGCAGATCGGCTTCATCGTTCCACTGGCGGTGGAGGCACTTCTTGAGCACGTCCAGAGACTCGAGACACAGATCCACCACGTCCGGAGTCGGTTCCATCAACCCATCGCGCATCCGGCCGATCAAGTCCTCGACGCGGTGCGCGATGGCCCCGAGCCGCTTCAACCCCACCTGCGCGGCGGATCCCTTTACCGTATGAATCGCGCGGAACAGCCGGTTGATCTCCTCGGGGTTCTGCGTGCCTTCCAGCGCCAGCAGGCAATCATTCACAATCTGGAAGTGTTCTTCCGCTTCCGGCTGGAAGAACTCCAGAATTTCATCGGGAACTTCCTCATCTTCCGGCAGCAGGTCGAAATAGGAGCCGGTCGGCGCGGGTTCCTCTCCGTCCGTTCCCATCTGCGGGGAGCGAGGCAGCGCCTCCGATTCGAGGTTGAGCGGTGGCAATTCGGGAGGAAACGCAAAGCGGTAGCGTTCCTTGAACGCCGCCACATCGTCCACGACCTCCTTGGCCGTATCGCTGATCTCGAGCAGGTCCGTCTCCAGCAGGGAGATAGCATCCGAGAGAAACTCCGTCAGGGGTCCATGCAGGTCGGAACCGAGGGGCGCATTCAGGGCATATTGAAAAACGTGCGCGAGCTTCCCCGCAATCTCCGAGAAGCCCGGGAAGCCGTAACTTGCGGAGGTCCCGGAAAGCGTGTGCGCGGAAATGTACAGCTTTTCGAGTTCCTCCCGCGGAGCCGTGGGCTCCTGGATAATGCTCCCGTACTCCCGCAGATGCTGCAGGTGCTCGGAGGCTTCCTGGAGGAACAGCTCGATGGCTTCGCCGTCGTGAGAGCTCACGCGCGCCCCTCCGCTACGAGCTCTGGCTGCAGAACATCCCCGGGGGCAGGCTTGCGATACAGAATGCAATCGTTCAGGACGATGGCCTGAAATTTCACGGGGATTTTGGACAGCGACTCCGAGTGCCCGAGGAAGAGATACCCGCCCGGCTCCAGCGTTTCGTAAAAGCGCCTTACGAGCGCGCGCCGCCGCTCTTCCGTGAAATAGATCAATACGTTCATGCAGAAAATCAGGTCCATCCGCCCCATGTAGACGGCCTGCGACAGGTTCATCTGGGCAAACGTAACCATTTTGCGGAGCCGGGACTTCACTTCGTAGGCTTCGCCGGACTTCGTGAAGTGCGCCGCCAGTTGATTCTGCGTTACGCTGGCGATGCTCCGCCCGCTGTACACGCCCTCCTCGGCAATCCGAAGCGCCTGCCGGCCGAGATCCGTGGCCAGAATTTCAATGTTCCACGCATCCGCAAAAGACAGGGCATCGGCCATGGTGATGGCAATGGAATAGGGCTCTTCGCCCGTCGAACAGCCCGCGCTCCAGACCCGCATCGTCCGCGGATTGTTCCAGAACTTCTTGGCATGCAGTTCCGGCAAGACCCGCTTTTCGAGAGCTTGATAGACCGCGGGATACCGGAAGAAGGACGTTTCCTGCGTCAGGAGCCGCTCCAGGAGCGACTCGTACTCAACGTTTGTGCGCCGCGCGGCGCGGAGCAGCTCCGAACCCCGCGCATAGCCTTTTTGCTGCATGTGCTCGCGCACACGGCTCGAAAAGAACCGCTCGCGCGATTCGTCAAAATGGATTCCTGTCCGCTCTTCGATCAGCATGCGGATCTCACTCAGCTCGTGTTCCGTCAGTCCAGGCGTCGGACTCTGCCGTTCGCTCATCGTGGCCCCGCTTCCGCTCCGGGTCGTTCACCCGGGTACGAAGATATCCGTCAGCGGTGCGCGCCCACGGGTACCGGCTGCTCTCCATTCTCCGTGCTTGCAGCCCTTCCCGGCCCGCGGAACTGTGCCAGCGATTCGTTCAACTGGTCCGACAGTTTTACGAGCTGGCTCACGGTGCCGACCGTCTGCCGGACGCCCTGGGATGTCTGCCGCGTGATGCCGGATATGATCTGCATGGCGTGCGCCACGCCCTCCGTTCCGCGCACCTGCTGTTTGGAAGCGAGCGAAATCTCCTGGACCAACTCGGCGGATTGCCGCACCACGCTGGAAATGGCGTCGAGCGCGCGCCCGGCTTGATCCGCAAGATGTGCGCCGCCTTCCACTTCCTTTGTACCTTCCTCCATGACAACCACGGCTTCGTTCGTCTCCGCCTGGATGGCCTTGATGAGCGCCGCGATGTCTTTTGTCGCGCTGCGCGAGTGCTCGGCAAGCTTTCGCACTTCGTCGGCGACGACCGCGAAACCGCGGCCCGCTTCTCCTGCGCGCGCCGCCTCGATGGCCGCGTTCAGCGCCAGGAGGTTGGTCTGTTCCGTGATGTCGTTGATCACGTTGATGATTTCCGAAATCTCCAGCGAACGGTCGCCAAGAGACTTGATCTTCTTTGCCGTGGCCTGCACCGAGGCGCGGATGCGCTGCATGCCTTCCAGCGTGTCGCGCACGGCGCGGTTGCCCTGCTCGGCGGCGTCCAGCGCGCGGCGGGCCGCCTCGGCGCTGGCTTCAGCGTTGTTGGACACCTGTTTCATCGAAACCGTCAGTTCTTCCACCGCCGAAGAGGTGTTCGTAATTTCCTGGTCCTGCTGCGTCGCGCCGGCCTGCATCTCGTCGGCGGCAACCAGAATGTTGTTCGCGCTGCCGTTGACTTCCATCGCGGCCTTCCGGACGCGCTCCAGGACCTTCGAAAAGTTGTCGAGCATGTAGTTGATGGAGTCCACCACGTTGCCGAGGGCGTCGTTGGTGACCTTGCCCCGGAGCGTCAGGTCGCCGCGCGCCACCTGGTTGATCACCGCCAGCAGCTCCGTGATGCTCCGCTGGAGGGTTTCATTCGCTTCCTGATTGGAAGTCGCCTTGGAGACCTTGGCCACGGCGCGGTTCAGATTCTCCGCGATAAAGCCGAGCTCGTCGTTCCCTCCGACCTCCGCGCGCGCTCGCGGATCGCCCGCGGCCAGGCGCTCGGAGAATTCGGCAAGCTGCTCCAACGGCGAGAGGATCCGCCGGCCCAGTGTGAACGCGAGCAGGATTGCCGTGCCCAGCGCCAGCAGCACGGCCATGAGTACGGCGCCGCTCGCGCCGCTGGACATCGAGCTGAACTCGAAAATCGCAGCCCCGCCGGACGTGCGGCCGGCGTGGTATGCGAGCATCAATATCCCGAACAGCGCCAGTCCGTTCCACAGCACGAGCATCCAGATGGTGGAACTCAATCGCGATTTCATGCCTTCCTCCAATTTCCGGCGCGGACCGCCGGTCTGCTCGCCGTGGCCGCATCCCTAAACAAATCGTTTCAAATCACCGGGCTCGGAAACACTTCCAGCAGGCGCCGCAGATCGATCAGCAACGCCAGCCGGTCGTCGTGCCGCAGCATTCCCGTGCAATACGGCACGTTTTCCGGGGCCTGTTCGAGTAGCGCGTCCGAAGTGACCGCATACGTTCCGACGACTTCGTCCGCCGCAATTCCGATGCGCAGGTCCTCGCGGTGGCCCTCGCCTCGCAAGGAAGCCACAACCACATGCTTGGGCAGCAGCCCCGGCCTGCGCCCTTCCGTCAGCGCGATGTCCACCAACGGCACGATCGCTCCCCGCAAATTGAAAATCCCCATCAAGTACGCCGGCGCCAAGGGAATCTGGGTCACCAACGGCCATTCCACTACTTCCTCGACGTCCAGGACTGGAAAGCAGAAGCGCTCGCGCCCGCTGCGGAATACGCAGTACAGTTGATCCGGCGAGCTCATCTCCAACGGCCCGGCTGCCTCGAGCAGTTCCGACTCGATGACATCGGCCGGCACCGCCGTCAGCTGGTACTCGTCGTTTCCCGGTTCGAATTGGCCCGGCCTCTCGCTCATGCAAACCGCCGCACCGCCCGGACGAGCTCTTCCCGCGTAAACGGCTTCGTCACGTAGCCATCCGCTCCCTGTTGCTGGCCCCAGAATTTGTCGCTCGCGCTGGATTTCGATGTCACCAGGATCACCGGAATCGCGCTAAATTCGGCCTTGGATTTCAGTTCGCGGCAGAGCTGGAATCCATTTCGCTCCGGCATGACCACGTCCAGCAGAATCAGGCAGGGACGCTCGGCCGCAATGGCTTCCTCGACTCGACGCGGGTCGCTCAGGCCCACCGGGCGATAGCCCTCATGTTCGAGGAGGTCCTGCATCAGCCGCACCTGCGACGGCGAGTCGTCCACGATCAGGATTTTCTTGTCCACGGACACAAGCTCCCGAGACTACTCCGCGGAGTAGAGATGCACGTGGGCGACCAGGAACCTGCTCCACCACTTCCCAACCCCGGCTTCATTGAAGTGATTGATTCTTAAGGAATAACACGATGAACCCCGCCGCTCAGCGCTGGCGCAACGTGCCCTCCGGCGCTTCCTTCGTCTCACCCTGAGATGCTTTCTCAGCGTCCCGTATCTCGCTCGCCAGGGATGAGAATCGCTGCATAATTTCGTTAATCCGCAGGGCCATGCTGTGGATGGTTCGGATCTGTTCCAGGGACTGCGCGGATAGCTGTCCGGGTTCGAAGAGGAGCAGTTCCGCATTTCCCAGCACGCTGGTGAGGGCGTTGTTCAGGTTGTGCCGCATTTCCAGAATGTAGCGTCCAAGGATGGCGTGCTGCGCATTCTCCAGGGCCGCACGCTGCGATTGCCGCGCGATGCGCAGGGCTTCCGCGCGGCGCAACGACTCCCCGGCTACCAGCAGCAGGGTCTGCGCCCAGTCTTCCCGCAAGGGAATCTGAACCAGCCGCGGATAGCGCTCCCGAAGGTCCGTGATCTCGGGCACTTCACTCCGCCCACAGAGGATCACAGCCGCGGCGGGATCCAGCGATCGCAGAATGCCCGGCAATTTGCGTTCTGCTAGCGGGCCAATCACCATCAAGTCGTAGTGCGGTTGGTCCGCGCCCTGCCACAACTCGCTGGTCAAGACCGTGATGGCCGGCGCCTGCCGCTCGCCCTGCCAGCACGCCGTCAGGAGCCGCGCGAATTCGTTTTCATCTGTGAGAATGACTACGTTTGCGTCTCGCAACGAAGAACCGCTCCCCGTGGTTTCTGAACTCGCTTCTCTGACTGACGTCCTGCTAAATTTTCTCCGTTTCATCGAGTGCGGACACGAGACGTTTCGTGCTGATGCCCAGATTCACCGCGGCCTCGGTGTCTTTCGCCTGTTTGGCAATGTCCACGCGTTCCTGCAGCCGCGAGACTTCGACCCGCGCAACGCTCAGCGCCCGCTCCAACCCCGTCGCATTGCCTGTTTCCTTTGCGCTTTCCATGGCCGCTATCAGCATCGCCCGTGCAACGACCGCGCGGCGCAAATCTTCTGCCGAAGGCCCGTCCTCGCTCACGAATGCCGCTACTTCCCAGGACGACATCAGGATGCGGGCCTTGCCGACCGTGACCGTCGTCATCGAGCGTCCCCGGGACGGCGGGGCTGCGATGAGCTGCTCCCAGATTTTCTCCATGCACGTTTCGAGATCCAGCGTCTCTGACGCGGCTGCCCTCGATGACCTCGCGTCGGCTGCCTCACTCTGCCGCGGCGCAGCGTCCCCGCGCTCGGCTGGGAAAGCAATCCCGGGTCGCTCGCCGGGTGCCGCAACGCGAGGGCCTTCGCCGTGGGGATTGGTGCCCGCACTCTCACCTGCTTTTCCGTAAACGCGTTCCAGTGAGCGCTCGACCTCGCTCCGCAGGGCCAGCAGTTTTTCAAAGGCCTGGTTGACCGCGCGTTCGGTATACTCTTTTTGAAAAGGTTGCTTCCAATCGGCTGCGATTTGCCGGACCTTGGGAAGCGGCTCGGATGCACTCAACTCCAACTTCCGACAATCCATCGTGCGTACGTTTGCGGCCTCGAGCTGCCCGATTCCGTTGCGGATGGCGATCAGGTCGGCATGCATCAGCTCAATGAAGGTCCTGCGCAGGAGAAAATTGAATCGGCCAAAAGCAATCAGCGCGCGCGGGTCGTAAAACATTCCGCCGGCGGACTCTTTCACGCGGCGGCCCTGTTCGATGAAATTGGTCTTCAGAATTTCGCGTAGGCTGCGGAAGGATTGCAGCGTCTCGATCATTCGCTCCAGGGGCGCGCACCATTCGAGCGGCGTTGAGTCCACTGCGCCGAGGACCGGCTTCAGCACCTGTGCGACATCGGAGAGCTCGATCTGCTTGTGATAGATCTTGGCCGGCGCGCAGAGCGCGAAGTACTGCACCAGTAGAAAATCAATCTTGTCGCGATCGGTCGTCGATTTGGACGTCTTTTGAAGGTGCCGGAGAATCATGGCGCGCAGACCGGCCTCGTTGGCGTTCAGCGTGGTCATCTGCAACAGGTGACGCAACTGGTGGACCTGTACCTGCTGGTCCATTTGGCCCAGCCAGGCGCGCACTTGTTCGAAGAGTTCGGCGCTGGGTTCATCCGGCAGGATGCGTTTGTCCGCGCCGAAGGGAACTTCCGACCCCAGCTGCTTGGCGATGGCTAGATAGATGGTAAAGACCGAGCGGGCTTCCGCCCACTGGGTTTCCCGCGTCTGCTCACTGTGCTTGGCTGCGCTCGCGTCCGGCGGAACCAGTGTCTTCGGAAGTAAGGTCACGGCTGCGCCATCCATTCGCGAGAGCCCCGGAGAAATCGTACTGCTACCGCCTTGCTCCCCTCGTGGTATCGCACGGCGATCACGGTGGCCTCTGTTCTTGTTCCTCCGCCGTTCTGCTCGATCCGGATGCGATCGTCAAACTCGAGCGGCAGGCTGCACAGAAAGATGGCGTGCTCGATTGTGCTGTATTCCACGATGGTGCGTTCGGTGAGTCGTGCGTTGCCCGATCGCAGTGCCGTCACCTGCACCGGAATATGAGCCGGCACTGCGGTGGGAAAGAAGCGCGCCAATTGTTCGGCACAGCCTCTTTCGCGATCTGCAATGGTTACGCCGCTCGCGTATTTCACCTGGTCTCTCGTCCTGTTTAGTCGGGACTCCTGTCTCAATTCCGCCCGCGATACACCCCGAGCAGCGTTGGACAGAAAGCCCCACCGGCAAATGTGCACGCGGTGCGCCAAAGACTTGCGGCGGGCCGTGCACTGTAAGCTGATGAAACTAGATGGCTTAGAGATTACCGCTCGGCGACGCGCGGCTCATTTGTCTCAGGGTGACACGCGCGTGTCTCACGCGTCGAAGTTTCAGAACGGTATTGTCTTGGGCTACGCCCGGCGTGACTAGCGGGTTGCAGCTTGAGCCGCCGGCTCCGGGACACTGTGCGCGGGTCTCACGGAGATGTTGTACCGCTTCAATTTACGGTAAAGCGTTGCCCGGCTTATCCCCAGCATCTTGCCCGCGAGGGCTTTGTCTCCGCGAGCTTGTTCGAAGACGCGCAGAATGGTCATGCGTTCCATCTCCGCGAGCGCGGTCGTGGAAAGGGAATTGACGTCCGGCTGTACGCCTGGCGCCGATGCGGCGGAAGGCTGCTCGGTCCGAATCGACGGGGGCAGGTCACCCACATCAATTACGTGGTGGTCACCCAGCGCCACCGCGCGGGCGATGCAATTCTCCAGCTCGCGAACATTGCCCGGCCAGTCGTACTGCAGCAGGCTCTTCATCGCCCCGCTGGTTACTTGGACGGTTTCGCCGGCCGCGTAGCGCTCGAGGAAGTGGTGGACCAGCATGGGAATATCGGACCGGCGCTCGCGCAATGACGGCAAGTGAACGGTGACGACATTCAACCGGAAATACAAATCTTTCCGGAAAGTTCCGGCGCGATAGGCGGCCTCCAAGTCCCGATTCGTGGCTGCGATGACTCGGACATCTACGGTAACGCGGTCGTTGCTGCCCACCGGCCGCACTTCCTTCTCCTGGAGCACCCGAAGCAATTTTGCCTGCATCTCCTGCGGCAGCTCGCCAATCTCGTCGAGGAAGATCGTGCCGCCATTCGCCGCCTGGAACAGGCCGGCCTTGGACTTGATCGCGCCCGTGAATGCTCCTTTCTCGTAGCCGAAGAGTTCGCTCTCCATCAGCGTGGGCACAAGCGATCCGCAGTCCACCGCGACAAACGGCGTCTGCGCCATCGAGCCGCGAAAATGAATCGCGCGCGCCGCCAATTCCTTGCCCGTGCCGCTCTCCCCGGAGATAAGTACCGGCGTGCGGGTGTCTTTCAGGCGGGAAATCATCCGCAGCACATCCTGGATCTTTGCCGAAGCGCCGATGATCCCCTCGAGGTGTTCTTCCGTGTCAACCCGCTCGCGCAGGAACTGGTTTTCCGCCACCAGGCGCACCTTTTCGGCCATTCGTTGCAGCAACAGCCGGAGCTTCTCCACGCGGAACGGCTTCTCGATATAGTCGTAGGCGCCCAGCTTCATTGCGTCCACGGCGGATTCGATGGAGCCGTGCCCCGTCATGATGGCTACTTCCGTGCGCGGAAGAATGGCTCTGGTTTGGCGAAGGAGCCCGACCCCGGAGAGGTTTGGCAGCTTCAAGTCTGTCAGGACGATGTCCGGGGTGTCGGTGTCCAGGCTTGCCAGGGCGGTCTCGGCGCTTTCCGCCTCGGTGCAGGAAAATCCCAGCGAATGCCCGATCGTCATGCACAGGCGCCGGATGCTTTGTTCGTCGTCCACGATCAACAAGCGGATTTTCATTTCGTCGCTCATGGTTTTCCGAAGGTCTTCTCCACGACTGAGAGTAAGTGTTTAACTCGAAATGGTTTTTCGATGCACGGCGTCGCGCTGTTGTCGAGCAACGCCTGTGTCTCGCTGTTGGCGGTGTCCCCGGTGATCAGAATGATGCGTGCGGACAGTTCCGGCCGGTTCTGCTGGATCCAGGCATGCACCTCCGCCCCGTTTACACGGCCCGGCATCCGGACATCCGAGATGACTCCCACATACGCGTCGGTAGAAAGCCGCTGAAGACCTTCCACGCCGGAGGATGCCTGCACGACGGAGTATCCGCGGCGTTCCAGCGCGGCCCGCAGAAATGCCGTCACCGAAGGTTCGTCTTCGATCAGGAGAATCGGTGGAGCCTTCCGCATTGCGGCGGTTGCGCTCATCCGCCGGCCTCCATGGCGGCCGCCGCGACGGCCGGCTCGGTGGCGGCCGGGATACGCACGCGAAATGTGCTGCCCTCGCCGCTCGGGTTATTCCAGCACTGAATCTCCCCGCCGTGCGCCCGGACAATCCCGTAGCAAATGCTGAGACCCAGCCCCGTGCCCTTGCCCGGCTGCTTGGTGGTAAAGAACGGGTCGAAAATGCGATCTGGGTCGGATATCCCCGTGCCGTTATCCGTGATGGTTACCTCGATATCCGTATCCCGGCGCGCGGTTTGGATTTCGATTTTTCCATTGCGCCGGGCTTCTTGGACCGCGTCAGAGGCGTTGTTCAAGATGTTGAGGAAAACCTGTTGGAGCTGTTGCGCATCGCCCAGCACCGGATGGAGTTCTTCTTCCAGGGATTCCACAATTTCCACGCCGTGACTGGCAAAATCGTAGCTGCGCAACTTCAGCGTCTGGCGCAGCACCGCATTGATCTGCACCGGCTCGCGCCGGACCGGCCGTTGCCGCGCGAAACTCAACAGATCCTGCACGAGATCCTTCGTTCGCTGCGTCTCCAGAAGAATAATCTGCAGATCATCCTTCGCCGTTGCGGGGACTTCCGGATTTTCGAGGAGCAGGTCGGTAAATCCCAGGATCGCGGCCAGGGGATTATTTACCTCATGGGCCACTCCGGAAACGAGGCGCCCGATGGTAGCCATCTTCTCCGAGTGCGCGAGTTTTGCCTGCAGAATGGCTGCATCGGTGATGTCCGTCATGACCACGACGATGTTGTTCACGGCGGCCTGCTCATCGCGCATCGGGCTGAGACTCACCGAGAAGTGGCCCGTCGAGGCGTCGCTCCTCCGTATCCGCAGCTCGAGATTTTCCATCTGCTGTCCGTTTGCCGTGGTTTCGAGGGCCGCCTCGAATTCCTTTCGTTGGCCGGATTCCACCCAATCCACGAGCCGGTGGCCGGTCAATTCATTCTCCCGGTAGCCGGCCTCGTAACACCGCCGGTTGGCGTAGGTGATGAGCCCTGCCGTGTCCAGCACCAGGATCATGCTTTGCGTCGTGTTCAGGATTTTCTGGTTGAAATCCCGCTCGCGCTGGAGTTGCGCCTGGAAGAGCCTCTGCTCGGTCACATCCAGCATCAGCCCGCGGATCTGCGCGATCTCGCCGCGGGGTCCGCGCACCGCGGTGATGTTTTGCAGCGTATGGAGCCGCGAGCCATCTTTCCGCCGCAGCGTCTCCTCGTAATTGCGCAGGACTCCCCGCTCCTCCAGAGCCCGCAGGACGCGCTCCCGTGAAGCCGGATCAGGGTACAGATGCCGGGTGACCTCGGCTCGCAATAATTCATCGCGCGAACCATAGCCGAGCATGCGCACCATCGCGTCATTCACATCGAGAAAACGCCCGTCCGGAGTGGCGAAGAATAGCCCTTCCTGAATGCTGTCGAATAGTTCGCGGTAGCGCCGCTCGGCTTCCAGGCGATCCGTGATGTTCTTCAGGACGTGAATCGTGCGCACGTCTTTTTCCGCGGCTCCCGGCGTGCGCGAGGTGGATACGAGGTACGTCTGCTCCTCCGCGGAGAGCACATACTCCTCGCGGGCCCTTTGCGGATCGCGGCAGAGCGGGCAGGGAAGTCCGCTGCCGCCTCCGGCGATCTCCCGCAGACGGTTCATCGCCTCCCCCACGAGCGCGACGGGGGGCGTCCGCAGAACGGAGGCAAGAGAGCGGTTCGTCCGGAGAATTCGCCAGGAGCAATCGTGAACGACGATGTAATCCGTAATCGCGTCGATATCCTCCACCCACTGGCGCTTCGAGCGTTCCAGTTGCGAGAAGCGGCGGAAGTTTACAAGCGACAGCGCGGCATGACTCGCTAGCGCGCATAGCAGTCGCCGGTCCGGCTCGTCCAGTCGTTGGGGCTCCCGCATCAGGCAGAGACATCCCAGCCGTTCGCTCTCGCCGGAATCAATTCGCACGAGGAGGGTCTCTAGGTTTTTCGCTCCTGGCTCGCTGACCGGTGTGGCCGAAAGATCGAAAGGCAGCACGAGAATGTCGCTCTCCATGTCGGATGCGGCCTCGAGGATCGCCTTTGCGAGAGTTCTCCCGCTCTGCTGGCTTTCTTCACTCGGTCCAACGCCCGAATAGAGCTCGGCTTCTTCGCCTTGCCGGACCGCCACGGCGCACCAATTCGCTTGGAGCATGCGTCCGGCGCGGGAGGCGAATTCACGAAGGAAGTCGGGAAGGTTTTTCGATTGCGCCGCGACGAGGGCTAAGTCCATCAACTCTTCGGCGCGTTGCGATGCGCTGCCAACACCACCCCGCTCTCCCTCGGGGTTGGGAGTGTGGCGAGACGAATCGGCCTTGGCGCTACGCATGGGGGTAAGGGGCCCGCGCGCGTCTCAGTCTCTTACACGAACACTTCTACGCTAGCGGGCCATCTCATTTTGAGTCAATTCAATATGAGACGTTTGGTGCCGAATCAACTACTCTCCGACCGAGCACGCCAACTCACCACGCGCGTCTCAGACTGAGACCTGTCGCTCCTCGCGCCGCGGGAGGTGAGACGCTCCGGCAAACCTTCGGAGAAGCCGATTCTCCCACTCCTCCGCGCAAACCGAACAAGCCAAACAACTTGCCAGCGCGCTTCAAACGCCGCTCAATACCCGAATACTGATTTTTCGGCTGGCATCACACGTGCCTTTTCTTCCTGGGGAATCTCCTGCTTGTTCCATTAGGGGTGGGTGAATGAGATCAGCCTTGGGAAGAATCGGTCTGTTGAGCGCGGCAATCGTGCTCGCCGCGTGTACGGTCGTGTCTGCACAGCAAGGCTTGACCGACGAGGGTAAGCGCAAGATTCGCACAAAAGTCATTCCCGCGCATCCAGGGCTGGCCCAGCGGATGCGCATTTTCGGCAAGGTGAAGATCGAAGTCCTGATTGCGCCGGACGGGCACGTCAAGAGCGCGCGTGTCATCGGCGGACACCCTGTGCTCGCACAAGCGGCGCAAGAGGCCGCCAAGGAATGGAAGTTTTATCCAGGCAGTGAAGAGACGACACAAATTATCGAATTTGATTTCCACGCGCCGGACAGCTGATTCGGTCGAAGAACAATTGGGGGCCGGCTGGTTCAGCGGGAAATCCGCTGCGCCGCCATTAGCGGAGGCTTCACGCAATGACCATTGGAAAGAAACTCTATTATGGATTCGGGGCGATCCTCGCCATCCTGATCCTTCTGTTTCTGGTGAACACGGCCGCCGTGCTCAAAGAGCGTTCGGCGCGCGCCGAAGCCGCCGCGGCTCTGGACAGCGTTCGGGAGATCGAAGCGATCCGCTTCCAGCTCATGTCAAACCGTCTCAGCCTTCGGAATTTTCTCTTGAGCGGTGATCCGCGCGACGACGAGAAAGTCGGCCGGGGATTCACCGATCTCAACGAGCTCCTGAAGCGCATTCAAGCGCGGACCAAAAGCGAGCTCTTGCGAACCGCCGTCATCCAGGTGGAGAGCAGCGAACTGGACTGGTCCGACAATTTTGCAAAGCCGCTCCTCGCAAAGCGCCACCAGGTAGATTCCGGAGATGCCACGGTTTCCGACCTCCAGATCTTTTATCTGCAAAAAAACCCCGCAGCATGGTTGTCGAAATCCGGGAACGTGCTCGATCAGACCAATCAGGAGATCAGCAGAAACTTGCAGGAAACCACGGCGTCTGCCGGACAGGCCGGCACCGTTTCGACTTTTCTCACAATCGTCGGAACGCTCATTGCCATCCTGATGGGCTTCGCCATCGCCTACTACACGGCAAAGTCCATCACGGACCCGCTGCAGCACCTCATCACGGTGGCGCGGGAGATCGGCGATTCGGGCGACTTGGACCAAAATATTAACTTGCACCGCAACGACGAAATCGGGGCCCTCGCCACGACGTTCAACAATATGGTCGCCTATCTGAAGGAGATGGCGGTCGTTTCGATGGCTGTGGCCGAGGGCGATTTAAGCGTTGAGGTCGTGCCGCGGTCCAAGCGCGACACACTCGCCAACGCCTTCCTCCGAATGTCTCATGGATTGCAGCAACTCGTTCGGCAAGTGCGCGACGGCGCGTCTCAGGTCTCGGCCGGCTCCAGTCAGGTGGCCGGGGCTTCCGACGAATCCGCAAAAGTGAGTGTGCAGGCTTCCTCTGCCATTGAGGAAGTCACCAGCACCATGCACGAGATGAGCGTCAACGTGCAAAACGTGGTGAAGAACACGCAGGTCCAGGCGGCCAGCGTCGCGGAGACCTCGGCATCCATCGATCAGATGGTGACCTCCATCCAGCGCGTCGCGGACACTGCGAAAGTTCTTCTCGACATTGCCAATCGCTCCCGCGAAGAAGTTGTCTCCGGGATTGCCACCATGGAAAAGGCCACCGATGGACTCAATCGCACGAATCAGGCGATTCAGTCATCCGCGGAGATCATCAATGTCCTCGGCCATCGCGCCGATGACATCGGAAAGATCGTGGAGGTGATCGACGACCTTGCGGAGCAGACCAACTTGCTGGCCCTCAATGCCGCCATCGAAGCGGCGCGCGCCGGTGAGCACGGTCTCGGATTCGCCGTGGTTGCCGATGAAGTCCGCAAGTTGGCCGAGAAGTCCACGCAGTCCACGAAGGAAATCGCCGATCTAATCCAGAGCATCCAGCGGGAGGCTAAACAGGCCGTTGAGAACATGGAACGCAGCACGCGAATCGTCGAGGAGGGGCTGTCGCTGGGCAACGATCTCGGAACGGCGCTGCACAAGATCTCCAATGTCGTCACGGAAGTGTACAAGTTCTCGCAGGAGATCGGCGCCGCCACCAACGAGCAATCGGCGGGCTCCACGCAAATCGGAAAAGCCACCAGCCGCCTGATGGAAATCACCCAGGAAATCAACTCCGCGGTCGAAGAGCAGGCCTCCGGCGCGCAGGCCGTCGTCCGCGCGATGGACAAGATGCGCGAACTGGTGCAGCAGTCGGCCTCCAGCTCTACGGAGCTCTCCGCTGCGGCGGAGCAGATGCTCAAGCTTTCCCGGCAGCTGCTCGATTCCATGGACCGCTTCGTCTTGGATCGGTCCGAGGAGCGGCCCACTCACAACTACCGCCCGACGCGCCGCGAAGCGGATGGGCGCCGTGCCCCGTCAGCGGAATATGCCGAACTGACGCGTACCTGATTTTCTGGAGCCTGCACAATGGAAAAAGATCTCCAGGTAATCGGCTTCCGAATCGGGGAGGAGACCTATGGCGTGCGCATCTCCGCTGTTCGTGAGATTGTTCGCGTCCCGGAAATCACCTCCGTGCCGAATGCGCCCGAGACGATCGAAGGCGTGATCAACTTGCGCGGAAAAATCATCCCGGTGATGGATTTGCGGAAGCGCTTCGGTCAGGCCGATGTTCGCACCGACAAGAAGAGCCGCATCCTCGTCGTTGAAATCGAAAACAGGCTTCTTGGCCTCATCGTCAACTCCGCCTCGGAAGTCTTGAAGATTCCTCCGTCGGAGATCGAATCTCCCGGAAACATGTTTTCCGAGGGGGAATCGGGATACGTGACCGGTGTTGGGAAACTCGGAGGGCGGCTGATCATCCTCCTGGACATCGCCATGCTTTTGCAGCGCCCGGAGCTTCGGCGTCTGGAGGAGGCGGCGGAACCCGTCGGCAGCGCGCGATGACCTGGGCGAAGTGACGCCCCGCGTTGGCACGATCGGCCGGAACCGCTCCAGCAATCCATCATGGGGACTGTCACCGCACAGATTCAGCTAACCGACGCGGAGCTCAAGCTTCTGCAGACGCTCGTCTACCAGGAGTGCGGCATGTATTTCGACGAGCGCCGCGCCCATTTTCTGAAAGACCGGCTGCAGCGGCGGCTCAAAGCCTGCCAGCTCGACTCCTTCTACAGCTATTACAGGCTCCTCACCAGTCGCGAGGGGAAACAGGAGCTGGCCCTGCTTCTTGAAAATCTGACGGTCAACGAGACGAGCTTTTTCCGCAATAAGCCGCAGCTCGAGCTCCTTCAAAAAACCGTTCTCGAGGAACTGCTTCACCGCAAGCAGGAGCGCCGCGACTGGGCTTTGCGCGTCTGGAGTGCCGGCTGCTCCACGGGGCAGGAGCCTTATTCCGTGGCCATTCTTGTTTGCGATGCCCTGGCCTACTACTACCTGCGCAATCCCCTCCCGTTCGACGTGCCCACGCCAAAACCTCTGATTCCGCCGCCCTGGAAGCTCGAAGTGCTGGCCTCCGATATCAGTTACGCAAGCCTGCGTTCGGCGCAGGAAGGGCACTTTTCCGAAGTGCAGATGGAACCGGTGGATTACACCTGCCGTCTGCGCTACTTCGAAAAAGTAGGGGAGAAATACGCCGTCAAGCAGGCGTTGAAAGAGGTCGTCCAGTTCGACTTCCACAACCTGAAAACGGAATTCCTTCCGCGCCGCAACGATATGATTCTCTGCCGCAACGTGATGATCTACTTCGACGAGGCCGAGCAGAAGCGCCTCATCGAGAAATTCTGGCACTGCTTGAATCCGGGCGGCTACCTCTTCGTCGGTCACGCGGAGAGTCTTTTCGGCCTGACCAATAAGTTCCGCATGATCCATCTGAACAACGGCACCGCTTACCAGCGCGTCGAGGTGGAATCGTGAGCCGCCCGCCCGAGGAGCGCAGCGCCGAGCTGCGCGCTCTCTTCTTCGAGAGCGCTTCCGAGTTGCTGCAGTCGCTCAACGACGCGGGGCTCGCCCTGGAAGCCCATCCTGCCGACGAAGAAATCATCCGGCGGGTGCGCCGGGCCGTCCATACCCTGAAGGGAGATTCCGCCGCGTGCGGCTTCTACGCCCTCAGCGAGCTCGCGCATGAGCTCGAGGACGTTCTTTCCCCGGAAATTGGGAAAAGCCGCGGCGCGCTCCTTGCTGAAGTCGTCCTTACAGCTGCCGACACGTTTGGCTCCCTGCTTTCCGCCTATCAGCGGGATGCGGAAATTCCGTCCGTTGCGCCGTTGCGGGCGCAAATCCGCGGCCTGATGGAAGGCGCCGTTGCGGCGCCGCCGGGCGCGTCGGAAGAAAGTGCTTTGCCTGCGCGCTTTGCCTGGAGCGAGTACGAGCAGCTCATGATTTCGGAGGCGTTGCATCGCGGTGAAACCGTTTACAACATCGCCCTGAGGATTGATCCGGACAGCGCCATGCGCTCGGCGGCTTTTCAGCTCATTCGCAATGTGCTCCACGGAACAGGCACGGTCATTGCACTACAGCCGGAAGACAACGCCGCAGCGGCTTCCGTGGACGTGATCGAGGCCGCCATCGTCTGCACCCATTCCAAGGAGTGGATCGAGCGGCGCTGCCGCATCCCGGCTATTGTCGCTAATTTGCGCATTGAGCGAGCGCTTGCCGCCGATTCGCCCGAGCACGAAATGCTCGGGGCTCTGCTCGAGGCGCAGGCGGATGCCGCCGCCCGGGCGGAATCTCCATCCGTGGATCGTGCTCCGGGGCAGCGCACCGAACGACACAGCGCCGCGGTCAACACGGTCGTCCAGAACACGCTTCGCGTCGATGCCTCGCGCATAGATTTGGTCATGAACCTGGTCGGGGAGCTCATCATCGGCAAGTCCATGCTGCAGCGGGCCATTGGCGAATTTGGCCGGCTCCATGGCCGAGATCCGATTCACGTAAAGTTGCTGGATGCGCTGGCTTTTCAGTCCCGCGTGCTGGATGAACTGCATAAGTCGGTCTTGAAAATCCGCATGGTGCCCGTCGAGCAGCTCTTCCGGCGTTTTCCGCGCGCTGTCCGGGACGTGGCCAAGCAGTGCAACAAAGATGTAGCCCTTGAGATTGCGGGGCAGAATACAGACCTCGACAAGGGCATCCTGGACGCTCTCGCTGAGCCCCTCTCGCACCTCGTTCGCAACGCCGTGGATCATGGCATTGAGCCGCCGGAAGAGCGCATTGCGGCGGGCAAGCCCGCGCGCGGGACCGTCTACCTCAACGCATATCATCAGGGTACACAGGTCGTCGTGGAAGTACGCGACGACGGCCGGGGCATCGACCGCAGTGCCGTGCGCGAGAAGGCAGTTGCGAGGGGGCTGGTACCCGCTCTGGAAGCCGAGCGTCTCACCGATCTCGATGCGCTCGATCTGATCTTCGAGCCGGGTTTCAGTACCGCATCAGAAGTCACGGAAGTATCCGGCCGCGGCGTCGGATTGGATGTTGTGCGAAGTGTGCTCCAGAAGCTGAAGGGATCTGCGCATGTTTCCTCGCAACTCGGGCGCGGCACGGTATTTCAACTGCGCATGCCGCTCACCCTGGCGAGCATTCAGTCATTGCTGTTTCGCGTGAACGATCGTTTGTTCGCCGTGCCGCTCTCCTCGGTGCTGGAAATCACCCGGGTCACAGAACCCGAAATTCATCGTGTCGACCAGCGGGAAGTTTTGCAGTTACGCGACCGCATATTGACGGTTGTGCGTCTCAGCCGCCTCAGCCGGATTCATGCGGTGGCCGAGCGCAAGCGCTCCTTCGTCATCGTGATCGGAAGCGCCGAGAAACAATTCGGGTTGTTGGTGGACAGCCTCGTCGGAGAAGAAGAGCTGGTCATCAAGGCGTTGCCGCACGAGATCGTCTCGAGTGACCTGGTGAGCGGCGCGTCGCTATTGGGAGATGGCACCGTCGTCTTGATTCTCAACGTGCCCGTTGTCCTGGCGCAACTGTCGCGCGCGGCGGTCTTGGAGGCGATCGCATGAGCGAACGCATCCGCGTTCTCGTAGTGGACGACTCTGCGCTGATGCGCAAGCTCATTCCTTCCATTCTGGGGGGGAATCCGTCCATCGAGGTGGTTGGAACGGCCATGGACGGCGCCTTCGCCTTGAAGAAAATCGAGGAGTTGCGTCCGGACGTCGTCACTCTGGATCTCGAGATGCCCAGGATGGACGGCATCGAAACGCTGCGGATGATCACCCGGCGCTATCATTTGCCCGTAATCGTCTTCAGTACGCACTCGCGCGAGGGCGCCTATTCAACCTTCAAGGCGCTTGCGCTCGGCGCCCTCGACTTCGTCGCCAAGCCCAAGGATGCCGCCGCCGGCAATCTCCAATCGATCGCGGGGGAGCTGATTGCCAAGATCCTCATGGCCGGACGCCTCGCAAGCCGTAAAGGCGCTCCCCTCATTGTTCCCGAACCGCTCCCCGTTGCGAAGAGCCGCGATCGCAAGGTTTTTCCGCCCAACCGCATTATTGCCATCGGTGTTTCGACGGGAGGGCCGAATGCGCTGCAATATGTCCTTTCGCAGATCCCTGCCGACTTCCCGGCGTGTTTCCTCGTCGTCCAGCACATGCCGGAGGGATTCACCGAAATGTTTGCGAAGCGCCTGGATGAATGTTGCGCTCTCGAAGTCTCCGAAGCGCGTTCCGGCGACCTTCTGCTATCCGGGCGTGTCTTGATCTGTCCGGGGAATCGCCACTTATTGGCTCGCCGCATGCCGCGCGGCGACATGGCTGTGCTCTCGGACGGTCCTCCGGTGAATGGCCACCGTCCATCCGTGGATGTCCTGTTTCATTCCGCCGCCCAGGAATTTGGACCGATCGCGATCGGACTGCTGATGACGGGTATGGGAGAAGACGGAGCCGAAGGCCTCGGTGCAATCAAGAATGCGAATGGCACCACCCTCGCGCAGAGTGAGGACAGCTGCGTCGTGAGTGGAATGCCGCGGGCCGCCATCGCGAAAGGATATGTATCAAAGGTCGTGCCGCTCGAGGCGCTGGGCGCTTACCTGATCAGCCACTGCGCGGCCGACCGCCAGACCTCCGAAAAGACAGAACGTGCCGACAGATCGGTGAAGAGCGAAAAAGAAGAAAGGACACCTGTTTCACCCTCCAAGGGGTGAAGGGGGTGAAGGAGATGGCCATGCAGCAATTTGCCCCACTACTCCGCAAGGACAATCAGCCGATCCGCTACCTCGTGGTGGACGACTCCGTCTTTGCGCGCAAGAACCTCATCAAGATGATTGAGATGTTCGGCGGCGAAGTGGCCGGCGAAGCGGGCGACGGCCTCACGGCCATCGCCGAATACAACCGCGTGAAGCCCGACATCGTCCTTATGGACATCACCATGCCTCAAATGGAAGGCATCGAGGCTGTCGAGCGCATCGTGCGGCAGCATCCCGACGCCCGGATCGTCATGGTTTCCTCGGTGGGCTATCAGGAGAACATTCTTGCCGCCCTGCAGAAGGGAGCCAAGCACTTTGTCCAGAAGCCCGTCAAGCCCGACGGGCTCTACGAAATTCTCCGCTACGTTCTCAGCGATGAGGGCGGCAGCGCGCACGCCGCCCCGGTCGCGGCGGGGGAGGAGTTCGGCCAATGAAAATGGAGTTGATCCAGCCCTTCATCAACGCGGCCGACGCCGTCTTCGCCGAGTCCTTTCAGGCTCCGACGAACATTGCGGATCTCTCGATGGAGGAGGAGACCTATCGCCGCAAGGGTATCGCGGCGCTGGTCGTCATCAAAGGCGACATCGAAGGCCGCGTCGTTCTCGACCTCGCGCCGGATGTCGCCCTCAAGATGGCCAGCCATCTTGCGGGTGGCCCGGTGCCGGAAAGCGATCAGATCGTTCGCGAAACCGTCTGTGAGCTGGCAAACATGGTCATCGGCAATTCCGTGACCCTGCTCAATGACCAGGGCTTCCGGTTCAAGGTCTTTCCGCCGGAGATTCACACCAGCGAAGAAGGCCTGGCGTGCAGCCGTGATACGGAGGCGATGGTGCTTTGCATGGAAACCCCTTGTGGCGAGGTCTATCTGAATATCGCCATGCACTATTTGCGCCGCCGCCGCCGGGAACGCGAAATACTCCCGGTCGTCGAATAGGGTCACTCGTCGAGGGTTTTGAGGTAGGCTGCGCCGTGGCGGTAGAGGCCGGCGGAAGGAATTGGGCGGGACGATACGATCCGGATGGGCACGAAAATAGCGCCGCTGCCCGGCGTAAACGGCACCGCAATTTCGAGCCGCGTTCCTTCTGGATATTGATTCCGGCTGCGAAATGCGAGGCCGCCGCGCGAAAGATCTTCGCAGACGGCTACTTCTTCCTGAAATCCGCGGCGGCGGATGCAGGCAAGGACTCGGGCTTTCACGCGGGCCCGGTTGCGGGTAGGTTGAACGCGGTTTTCTGATTTCGGGGCCTCAGCCGGTGCGGGCCGGTTGTTGCCGCCCTGAGTCTGAGACTGCGCTTCAATCCAGATCGAAGGGGCATTGCAATGTTTGCAGAGACGCGCAACGCATCTTCTGGCCTCGAACGACTTCAGTTCGAGCTCATTCAGATAAACCACTTCGCGCCGCTGGCAAAATCCGCATTCCATCAGCAACCGCGCCAGCGCATCCTCGGCCTGTGCCGGGGAGGGGAACTCAATGTCCCAGAAGTCAGGTCGCGGGTCGCGCATGGCGACCGCATAGAGGAAACCGCTCGGGTCACGGTCAATTTCCGCCACGATCACCGCCCGCGCCGTTTTCCAATCGCGGTCGCTGACGTAGCGTCTCAGGTTCAGCTCCTGTCCGGTGCCGAGTTTTTCGGCGAGCTTGAGAACAGCCCCGTTCTTGCTCACCAGGAGCGTCTCAACGGCCTGCGCGACGGTCTGGCCCCCCGCGTCATTCCAGGAAGCTTCTACGGGAACGCGCAAGGCCACGCGATCGCTTTGTCGAGTTCCTTCATTTTGCGGCATGTCTGTTCGAGCCGAGAGAGAAGCTGCAAGAGAAGGCTAGCACGATTTTCCCGGTCGTCTTCCGTCGGAACAAATGGACTTGCTCATCTGACAAACGCCGCGCGGATTCTTCCAGGCTGCACAAAGAGTTGGAGCCTAGCGTGGGCGAGCTGATCTCCATGGACAAGATTCAGGACAAGGGCACGGCGAAAAACAGCACGATCCGCGACCGCCGCTACGCGATCCGCTATCCGTTTGCCGCCGATGCGGAGCTCCTGAACATGGAGTCCGGGGCGCGTGCAACTGGTGTCACATCGGACATCTCCATGGGCGGTTGCTTCATCTGCTCGAGCCGCCAGCTTCCCGTCGGTGCCCGCGCGCGCTTGATCTTGAAGCGCAAAACCGAACGAGTCGAAATCTTTGCGGCCGTTCGCGTCGTCAAGCTGCGCATTGGCATGGGACTGGAGTTTCTCGATATCGACTCCGCTTCGCACGCCACGCTGCAGCGCTGGATGGAGCAGCTCCGCCGCACTCGTTGACGGCACCCTTCCCATTTCCGGAAATGACCGCATAATCTGGAATCCCCCGCTTTCTCCCTCGCCCGCTGAGCATCTCGCGCAGTTCGCGGTATCATCCGCCTAGGGCGGTGTCTGGGCGCTTGTCTTCATCCCTCATGGCCCCGACGCTCTCCACGCGATATCACAAGGAGGTTGCCATGAAGTGGATCACGCGCAAGAACGTCAAGGTGGATCGCGTCGCGTGCCCCTGGCTGATCCGGCGCGCCGTGGATCCCGGCGCGGAGTTCCTCTTTGT